>CBFIHA010000017.1:0-9709 GCA_965662195.1 uncultured Pirellulales bacterium | reverse complement strand
ATCGACACGCCGGTGGAACTTGACCAGTTCCGCGCCGGCGGCATCCTGCCGTTCGTGCTGCGGAAACTGCTGGCGTAAGCGGGCCTCACCAACGTGAAGACGATCCCGGCCTCGGCCTTGAGGCCGTCGCCGGCAGGAGGTTGGTTCACTTCATCATTGAAGTCGCTTGGACTCCGCTAGCTTCTGTTTTGCAGCCAACGCTTTACGCATGGCCTTTCGTGTTTCGTGGTGGACAGCATCGTTGGCCAGATTGTGGCGTTCGTGGGGGTCTTTTGTGAGGTCGTACAGTTCTTCCCCATCCGGCCATTTTCCGTATCGCCACTGTTGATCTCGAATTGCATAACCCAGGTTGGGGCCGCGGGAAACAATGCTGTATGCGTACTGTCTCTCACGATTGCCGGTCGGGTCCCTGAGCAGAGGTGCTAAGGACGTGCCTTGCAGGTGACTTGGCGTCTTTAGTCCGGCCAGTTCGGTCAGGGTCGGAAATATGTCCAGCAGTTCGATCATGGCGTCCGAACGGCTGCCGGCCGCGGTCACGCCTGGGGCCCGGACGATAAACGGAACCTTGGCGCCGATGTCAAATAGGGTCACCTTGCCCCACATGAAGTGCTCGCCGAGGTGGTAGCCGTGGTCCGAAGTCAGGACGATGATCGTGTTGTCCCAAAGCCCCTGGTTTTTGAGTTCTTGCAGGACCAGCCCGATTTGGACATCGAGAAAGCTGACGCAGGCGTGATAGGCCTGAATGTATTCGCGGCGCAAGGCCGGATTTTCCTTTCCCAATTCGAAGCCGAAACTCTTGTATCTTCCCGACTTCGCACTCGGTGGAAGCGAATCCCATAGGTTCGGATCGTCGCGGTGAAAAACGATCTTGTCCCGCGGATACATGTCGAAGTACTTCTGCGGCGCGAGGAACGGGACATGTGGCTTCTGGATGCCGAGGGCAATGAAGAATGGCTTATCGCCGTAGGTCCTGTCCTTGAGCCAGGAGATGACCTGTCGAGCATTCTTTCCATCCTTGTGCTGTTCGTCTGTCAGGCCGCTGGGGCCGTGCCCCGGCGTATCTTGGGAGAGCAATGGCCCGGCGGCTGTCTGTGCGACTTCTTTCCAGGCCTTTCGGTTCTTGGGAGCATCGATTGATCCGTGGTCGGCTTCGAAATTCTCACGGGCTTGGGTGACGATCGGAAGTTCGTCGTTGTCAAACCATTGGGCCGGGACACTCCAAGCCCGTTCGCCGTGATCTGACTTCACGCTATGAAAGACCTTGCCCACACCGGCCGTCCAGTAGCCGTTCTCCCGGAAATGCTGCGGCAACGTGACGGTCCCAGGCCGCGTCTGTCGGATATCCGTTTTGTTGTCGAGCACGCCGGTGGACTCCGGATAGAGGCCGCTGAGCAGGGAGGCACGCGACGGCCCGCACACTGGGTATTGGCAGAAGGCACAGCTGAAGGTCATGCCTTCCTGCGCAAGCGACTCGAGGTTCGGAGTGACAATGGCACCGTATCCCGATGGCGATACATGCGTGTTGAGGTCATCGCAGACGATGAACAGGACATTCGGTTTCACCTTGGCATCGGAGGCAAGACCAGCCGTACATATCCCAGTGGCAACCCCCAGAAATGCAATCAAGACAGTGTGTTTTGCAATCATCTCAGCGTCTCTGAATTGTCCTGCTCTTCTCGAATCTTGGCCACTGCGACGACCGACCGCGGACGGTCCTCTGGTGCGCTTCCAAACGCCTTGTTTGGCTCCGGCCCCATCACGAACGTCAGCTCACCCCCGGCGATGATGTCAGCGTGGGGGATGAAGGACTTCGGATAGGGCTTGCCGTTCAACTCCGCCGACTGGATGTAGAGGTTCTCCGGCGAGTTGTTTTTGGCGACGATGGTGAATGACTTGCCGTCGGGCAGGTCGAGCTTGGCCTCGTCCACGACGGGGCTGCCAAAGACGTAAACCCCCGCCGCCGGGTTGACCGGATAGATCCCCATCGCCGAGAAGAGGTACCAGGCCGACATCTGGCCGCAGTCCTCATTGCCCGACAGGCCGTCCGGCTGGTCGGAGTAGAGGGTGGTGAGAATCTGCCGCACGAGCTTGGCCGTCTTCCACTGCTCGCCGGCGAAGGCATACAGATAGGTGGTGTGGTGGCCGGGTTCGTTGCCGTGGGCGTACTGCCCGATCAGCCCGGAGATGTCGGCCGAAGCGCCCTCGGTCTTGAGCGACTCGGCCGTGAAGAGCTGGTCGAGCTTGTCGCAGAAGGGCTTGTCACCGCCGAGGAGTTCGATCAGGCCCTCGGGATCCTGCGGCACAAGCCACAGGTACTGCCAGCCGTTGCCCTCGCAGTAATCGTCGCGGCGGTGAGACGAGGCGACGGGATCAAACGGCTCGCGCCAGGTGCCATCCGACAACTTGCCCCGCATGAATCGTGTCTGGGGGTCGAAGTACTGTCGGTATGCCTGGGCCCGGCGAGTGAAATAGTCGTAGTCGTCCTGCTTGCCGAGTGCCTTGGCCATCTGGGCGATGCACCAGTCGTCGATGGCATACTCCATCGCCTTGGCAACCGACTCGTTTTCAAGCTCACTCGGGATGTAGCCGAGTTGCTTGAGGGAATCGAGGCCCCGCTCATCCCGCATGGCGGAGTTTTTGATCGCCTCGTAGGCCCGCTCCGGGTCGGCGTTGAGCAGTCCCTTGAAGTAAGCGTCGACGACCACCGGCACGGCATGGTACCCAACCATCGTGTCGGTCTCGTTGCCCATCAGGTGCCAGACCGGCAGCTTGCCCTGCTGGTCGCGGATGGCGAGCATCGTCTGGATGAAGTCCCCGACCCGCTCCGGCTGCGTGAGTGTGAACAGCGGGTGCGCCGCGCGGTAGGTATCCCACAGTGAAAAGATCGTGTAGGTGTCGAACCGTGCGTTGCGATAAACCTTCCCGTCAGCGCCGCGGTAGTCGCCGTTGTGGTCGTTGAACAGCGCCGGAGCGATCATCGTGTGGTACAGCGCGGTGGAGAAGATCCGCTTCGTCCGGTCATCGGCCTGGATCTGGATGCGGCCGAGCTCTTTATTCCAGGCGGCCTTGGCCGCGGCGGCGACCGTGTCAAAATCCACATCGCCGGCCTCCGCCTCGAGATTCGCCAGCGCGTTTTCCTCACTCACCGGCGACACGCCGACCCGCACCAACACCTCGCCCGGCGAACCCGCATAGGTGGCGACAGCCCGCAGCCCAGGGCCCTCGGCCGCCTCGTCACCCAGTTCGCGGTCATCCTGGAAGATATGAAACTCGGCGAACGGCTTGGATGACTTGAGCGCAAAGAACACCCGCTGATCCTTCGCCCAGCCCGTCGACCGGCGGGAGCCGACCACCGTCGATCCATCGACCCGGCGGATCTTCGTCTCCAGGGCTCGACCACCCCCGTTCTCAAACTTCAGATCAATTGCCAGGCGGGCAGGCTTGTCGGCCGGGTAGCGGAAGCGATGCAGGCCGACCCGCTCCGTGGCGGTCAGTTCGACGTGCACGTCATAGTTGAGCAGATCGACCGAATAGAAACCGGGGCGGACCTGTTCCCGGTCGTGGGTGTAGCGGCTCGCGTACCCCGCGTCGGGATTCTCGAGCGAGCCGGGCCCGGTCACCAGCGGACCGGTGTAGGGCATCAGGAGGATGTCGCCCAGGTCGGGGATCCCTGTGCCGCTGAGATGCAACTGCGAGAAGCCCACGAGAATGCTCTCGGAGTAGTGGTAGCCAGAGCACCAGTCCCAGCCCTGGTGGAAGTTCGTCGGCCCGACCTGCACGGCACCGAACGGCACACTGGCGCCGACAAACACGTGGCCGTGTCCGCCGGAACCGATAGAGGGATCGACGAGGTTAGTGAGGTCTTCTGCCCGGCCGGCAGCAGCAAGCAATGCCACGAGGGCTATCAGGGACCACGCGGTGATTCGGAAGCGGTTCATCATTATGGGCCTCAAAAAAGGAAAAACAAACTTCTGCTAGAGATGGTTAAGGGCAAACGCATAGGCGCCGATGCCCACTGCACGGCTGGCGCCGAGCTTCGAAATGCCGACGCCGACCCGTTTTCGTGGGTCGGCGATCACGGTGCGACTCGATCGCGGGACTGCGATCTCTCGTGCTTCGCCCCGCAGAAACTCGCTGCGTTCGGCAAGATTGCCGAGGTCGTAGGCGTCTTGGATCAGCCGGCTGGTCGTGCCGCCGCCATAGCTGGCGATCGTGCCGTTGAGTTCCGCCATCACCCGAGGGAGAAACAGCGGAGCCGCACCGGCCAGTCCGCCGCCGATCACCGCCAGGCCGTCGATGAGCGTCAGCACGTTCGCGAGCGCATCGCCGACCACCTCGCCGAGCGTCTCGAACGCCTGCCGGGCGGCCTCTGGGTCGCCGGCCGCCTCGCCCAGCGCAATCTCATAGATGTCCTTGGGAGAGAGACCCTCCGCCGTCGCACCGGTGGCCTCGGCGTAGGCCGTCTGCACCGCCCGAATACTGGCGCCCTCCTCGGCGAAACAGTCGTTGCGAACCTTGTTGCGCAGTAGCCAAAACTCACCACCGGCCGAGTTGTCGCCGGTCAGCAGCCGGCCATCGATGACGATTCCACCTCCCAGCCCGGTGCCGAGCGTCAGCCCGACCAGATTGCGATACCGCTTGGGGCTCCCGGCCGCCTCGAGCTCGCGGTTGATCTCCGGCAGGAGGCCGGCGATCGCCTCGCCATAGGCAAACAAGTCGCCGTCGTTATTCAGGAAGACGGGGATCCCAAATCGTTCCTCCAGCATCGGCCCGACCGCAACGCCCCCGTGGTAGGCGGGCAGGTTGCCGACGTTGAAGATCACGCCCTGCGGATAGTCGGCCGGGCCAGGAAACGCAAAGCTGATGGCAACCGGGGGCTCGCCGAGCTGGTCGATCAGTGCCTGGAAGCCATCGACCAGATTCCGCAGGCTCGCGTCGAGGTCGTGCGGCTCGGCGGGAAGCGTGACGGGGTCGCCGATCGGCTGCCCACTGCGGATCGCGGAAAACGAGAAGTTCGTCCCGCCGGCATCGAGCGTCAGCACCACCCGCGGGTCTCTGGCGAGGTCGATGCCAGCGCTCATACGACGCCTCGCTTGGCGGCGATCCGCCGGTGGCTCCACCAGCCATAGAAGACGATGTAGAGGTAGCAGGGGATCGGCGTCAGGAACGCGAGGCGGATGCCATACGCGTCGCCGATGGCCCCCATCAGCAGCGGCAGGAGAGCCCCGCCCACGATCATCATCACCAGAAGCGACGAGCCCTGCGAGGTGTGCTCACCGAGGTCGTCGATCGCCAGCGTGAAGATGTTCGACCACATGATCGAGTTGAAGAGCCCGGTCCCGAGCGCCACCCAGAGGGCGACCTTGCCGGTTGAGAGCACGGCGAGCAGCAGCAGCAGGCACAGCATGCCGGAGAACAGGGCCAGCACCGCAGACGGCTTGCCGCGGGCGGTGGCAAAGGCCCCCAGGCAGAGAGCGATCATCAACGCGAAGGGCCACAGTTCGACGAGTGGCAGGAAGCTGGTCCGCAGCTGGCCGTCTTCAAACCGCAGCGCGGTGACAACGTAGATGATTCCCAGGAGCACCGCGGCCGTCGCGACCATCAGGATCGGCTTGCGGGCGGGGCTCGAGGTATGAGCCATGGCGATCGCGCCGCAAAGGCGGCCAATCATCGCCCCACCCCAATAAAAGGCGAGGTACAGGCTCGCAATCCCTTCTTCCCAGCCCATGACAGCCGGGTCGCCCATGAAGCTCACCAGGTAACTGCCGATCGCCACCTCGGAGCCGACATACATGAAGACCGCCACCATCCCGAGCGTCAGCTGGGGAAAGCCCAGCGCGCTGCCGACGCCGTCGGTCGGTGCGGAGCTTGCCGGGTGGATCCGCGGCAGGTGCACAAACGCCATCACCACGGCCAGGGCGAGGAACATGCCGCCGTAGATCAGGTAGGGGGTCTGGATCGCGTCCAGCGTCACCTTCCCGTCCGTGGCAAACACCTCGTAGAGCAGCAGTCCACCGGCGATCGGGGCGATGGTCGTCCCGAGGGAGTTCAGGCCCTGAGCCAGATTGAGCCGCGATGAGGCGTTCTCCGGCTTGCCGAGAATCGCCGCGTAGGGGTTCGCCGCGATCTGCAGCAGCGTCACGCCCGTCGCCAGCAGGAACAACGCTCCGAGGAAGAAGGCGTATGACTCCGAGGCGGCGGCCGGCGAAAACAGGCCGCAGCCGGCCGCGCAGATGACCAGGGCGACGACGATGGTCCGCTGGTAGCCGATGCGGTTGATCGGGTCGCCGCTGCTCACCGAAAAAGCAAAGTAGATCAGCGAGATCACGAAGAATGCGCCGAAGAACGCAAACTGCACGAGCCCCGCCTGGAAGTAGCTCAGCTCGAAGCTCGACTTGAGGAAGGGAATCAACACGTCGTTCATGACGGTGATGAATCCCCAGAAGAAAAACAGCACCGTCACGGCGGCAAACGGGCCCGTGGCCCCCTTGCCGGCGGCGGCCTCGTGATCGCGCTGCTCGTTGGTGGTCGTGCCGCGTTGCGCGGGCAGGGTGTGACTACCGGCCATGGTAATGAGTTCTCCTTCGTGAAATTCGTGTCAGTTCGGTTGCACCGCCGCCGAAGTCGGCGGTTCGTCGGGTGCCGGCCGTTCCCCGCGCAGCATCCGGCCGATCTCTCCGGTGAGTCGCAGATAGTGGTCGCTCGGCAGCCCCTCCATGCCCACAAATCGTCGGGCAAGCTCAGGCGTGGGAGGGTCGATGCATTTGAAGATCGCAGTCGCCTCATCCACTTCATCGAACATCGCCACGTAGAGACTGGTGGCGCCGGCCTGCCGGGCGCCGACGGCCTGCGACCAGAGAAACCGACCGCCCAGCCGCGGAATCTGGTCGAGCTGGCCCCGGTTCAGGTTGTGCCAGCTAAAGCCGGGAAAGGCGACCGGCAGGAACGTGATGCCACGCTCGCCACACCAGGCGATGTCGGCTTTCCAGTCGCGCTCCGCGTGGCGGAGGGCTTGCTCGGGAGACTGATACCGGCCCACCGTCCACGGGCAGACCACATCACACATGCCGACGATCTCATGCAGGAGAGGATCACCGACGGCATCTCGATCGAGTGTCCGCCAGCCGGTCGGCACGCCACACATCACGGCGCAGCCGTCGGCCTTGAGGGCAGCGATGACGGCGCGACACTCCTCAAGGGAATAGTCTCGATCGTTGAACCCAATGCCCCACACCGCCACCAGCGGCTTGCCAGCGACGTGAAGGGCAGCGGCGTCGTCACCGATCTTCATCCGGTCGCGGAGGTGCCGCCAATCCTCTGTCACCGTGGCAAGCGTGCCGGCTTTCATGCCGCTCAGGTCATACATGACCGCATAGACGCGACGATGCCGCAGCGCGCCATCGCGACAGGACTGCAGCACCTTCGTACTTTTCGCGAGCAGCTTCGGGTGCCGGAGATTGACGGCGAACCGCTGGACGAACACCCCGTCGATGCCATAGTCCTGCATCCACTGAAAATGGCGGTTTACCGTCGCCGGGTGGTAGGAACTGAACACCTCGATCGGGCGGCCGTCGGCACCGACCAGATCGCTCGCAAACCGCTCTTCAGCGGAGAGTTCGCTCACATCCGGCAGCATGTCCACCGCGATCCGCGACCCATGCGGCGCGTCGCGGTCAGGCACCCGCCAGTGGTTCCAGCCCAGTTCGGCCCCGTCTCCCTTGGCTGCAAACCAGCCTTGGTAGCCGCAGAGGACACGGCCGTCGAGGCCGTCACGCTCGATCGGCGACGAGGCGACGACCGCCGGGGGAATCATGAACTCTCGCCGAACCTGGTCGAGAGCAGCGTCCGCCGCTCCGACCATGGCGACGGGGGCCACAACGAACGCCATCCCGGCTCCGGCCAGCAGCAGCAACCGGGCATACCGCTCCTGGGCAGGCAACATAGGCGTCACGACGATCCTTGGTCTGGGAGATAGCTTTCGCCCTCATCTTTTCCGATGACCGGCGGGAAAGTGCCACCGAAATGGCACTGGCAGGCCCCTTGTCGGAAATAAAGAGATGGGCAACGACCACCACTTTTCGGCGGCCGTAGAGCCTGCTCCTGTCTCTGGGGAAAGAACCATGCCGCCAAGCAATCCGACGATTCTTCAGCCGCGACACCTGCGAGCGGCCCTCCTCCTGCTCGTCGGGCTGATCGTCCCGATCGGGATGCCCTCCCCGGCAGTTGCCGGCAAGCCCCTGAACGTACTGCTGATCGTCGCTGACGACCTGCGGCCGGAACTCGGCTGCTATGGGGTCGCCGACGTCCGCTCCCCACACATCGACCGGCTGGCCAAGAAGGGGATGCTTTTCCACAACGCCTACGTGCAATACCCGGTCTGCAATCCGAGCCGTGCGTCGTTTCTCTCCGGTTTGCGGCCTGACGAGACAGGGATCGTCTCCAACGATGTGCCCTTCCGCAGCCGGCTGCCCGATCTGGTCACCCTCCCGCAGGTGTTTCGAGAAGCCGGCTATTTCACCGCCGGGATCGGCAAGATCTTCCACCTCGGCCAAGACGCACACGGCCGGCCGGTACCGTTTCAGGATCCCCGATCCTGGGAGCATTTCTTTGACAGCCAGGCGCAGGCCCCCGCTGCGGGCCGGACGGGTGAGGGCCGCAACCTGACCGACGGCCGGCTGAAGTGGTGCCAGTGGCTGGCGGCAGACGGCGACGACGAGGACCAGCCCGACGGCGTCAACGTCGCGGAGGCTCTCCGCGTCCTCGACAACCATCACGACACGCCGTTCTTCCTCGCGCTGGGCATCCACAAGCCGCACGACCCGTTCGTCGCTCCGCGGCGGTACTTCGACCTCTATCCGGAGGATTCCGTGAGGCTCGCCGACGAGCCCGCCGATCGGAGTCCGCAGGTCCGCCTGGCGATCCCCAATCACCGCGACTTCGCCGACTTCACCGACCGCGAGCGGCGGGAATTCAAGCGTGCCTATCACGCCTGCGTCAGCTATGCCGATGCCCAGATCGGTCGCGTGCTCGATGCCTTGGATCGGCACGGGCTCTGGGACGACACGATCGTGATCCTGGCCGGCGACCACGGCTACCACCTTGGTGAGCATGAGTGGTGGAACAAGGTGACAGTCTATGAACTCGGCGCGCGGGCGCCGCTGATGGCGTGGGTCCCCGGTGCCACGGGCATGGGCCAGACCACCGACGCCCTCGTTGAGTTCGTCGATCTCTACCCGACGCTCATCGATTACGCGGGTCTCGAGGCTCTCCATCGGCTGTCGGGCGCCAGCCTGCGGCCCGTTCTTTCCGACCCTTCCCTGCCGGGCAAGCAGGCCGCCTACACGCAGGTCAATCGCGGTAAGGTCGTCGGTCGCAGCGTCCGAACCACCAGGTGGCGGTATACCGAATGGGGGCCGGATGGTGAGGCCGGTGTCGAACTTTATGATCACGACGCGAGCCCGGGGGAATATCACAACCGCGCGGACGATCCAGCTGCGGCCCCGATCGTCGCTGAACTCAAGCAGCTGCTCGACGCCGGGTTTCCCCCCGCTACCAATTCACCCGCAGGAGCTCGCAAGAACGCGAGTTGATTGATGCCAAATGCGACGAACAACGCCTAGTCGTTGTAGCTCGCAGCCCGTGCTTCTGGCCGCCGACGAGACCGAAGGACAGTGGCGGGCCTGTTCGCAGCCAAGTCGCACTGCCTTGT
>CBFIHA010000016.1:0-54770 GCA_965662195.1 uncultured Pirellulales bacterium | reverse complement strand
ATCGGCTTTCAGTCGTGTCGGGCACGGGCCACAGACCCGAACGGGTTCGCTACACCCTGCCTCGGCACAAGCGCGGGAACTGGGTCGGCCCTGGACGCTCACGAAAGTCGACGCGGCCCGGGGCCAGCGGTGTCATCGAGCTGACGCCGTTTGAGTTTCTTGACCGGCCGGCAGGAGCCGGCTTCCTTCGAACCGGAGGTTCGCAAGCGGAAGAAGGCCAGGATGGCTTCGACCGCGTGAAACCAGATCCTGACGCATCTGGGTGAACCGCTGGATCCGCCGCGCGTGTCACCAGCCCGGGGGCCGCCGGTCGACTGGGGTGAGCTGGCGCAGCTTCATCCTGGTGGAGAGTTCGAGCAAGCATCACCGGATGATCTGCCCATGCTTGACATTCATCACCGCTAACAGCCGGTGTCATTTCTTCGCGACGCTCGATCGCGCAGCCGCATTGAAGGCGATTCGGAAGCGGTCTGCGCCGATGGCAGTATTCTCCGCATGAGCCGCCCCTTTCTCAGCTTTTTCTGCCGTTTACGGGGCGAGTGAGTCCGTGACTTGCCCACAAAAGGGAGCAGAAGCCAACTGTTCGGCTGTTTGCGACGGGCGAGATACTTGCGAAAGTGCCGTTGACCGTCCTATCCTCCTCATCCGCCCCTGGGCAAGGCCGGGCGAGCGGCTGCCAAACGAGGTGCGGTGGCTGACAACAGGCATCACGACAGGCCCGGCAGTCGTTCACGGACGAGGCTGAGGTAGCGGGTCCGCATCGACCCAAGCAGCATGCCGAGATAGGCATTGCCGCCGAGCGAAATGAAAAGCGCGACCAGCGTGCCGATCAACAGTGACCAGGGGCGTTGCTCGGTGGCGTCGGCGGCAGCTGGATCGCCAGCGGTTGCCGCAGACACTGCGGCCGGAACCGACCGCGGCCGGGCAGCTGCTTCGATCACGCTCCGCTCCACAGTCGCTGGCCAGCGGTCAGCCACATAAATGCAGACCCGCCGAACGTCCCGGCTGTCGGCCGGCACATCGCTGGTGAAGGTGTAGGGACTCCGCCCGGTCACAAGGTCGGGTTCGACCCGGACGAGATAGTCCCCGCCACCAGCCTCGGTTGGTACGTAGGCCGTTTCGATGCCCGTCGCCAACATGGCGGCTGTCAAACAGAAGAATTTTAGCACCATCAGTCAATATGCCTTTCAGCAGCGGGGTCGGCCGGTCGGCGGTTCGCCCGCCGCCTCTATTTCACCCTCGGCCGGGCTCTTCGTGCAACTCGGCCGGGGTGGCGATGCCCGGCTGCTTATCGTGGGCCAGCGTATCAAGCTCGGTCTGAAGCATGGTCAGGGCCGCCTGCAGGAAGGCGACGGCAATCGGCCCAACGAAGATGCCGATCGGGCCGAGGGCGCCGACGCCGCCGAGCACGCTGAGCAGGGCCAGCAGCGGATGAAGCTTCGATTGCCCGTGCAGGACGATCGGCTTGATGACATTGTCGATGGTCGAGACGACCGATAACCCCCACAGGGCAAGCCCGGCGGCGACCCAGGTGTCTTTGACGAAAAACAGCAGGTAAAGACTGACGCCGCCCCAGACCGCGGCCGCCCCGACAAAGGGAATCATTGCCGCGAAGAAGGTCAGCAGTGTCAGCAGGAAAACCGTCTCGAGGCCGGCGACATAGAAACCGAAGCCGGCCAGCACGGCTTGGACAATTGCCGCCAGCAACGTCGAACTGACAACCGCCCGGCTGATCTCCTCGAACTCCTCAAGCAACTGCCACTGATACCGCTGATCGAGCGGGATCAGCCGGGTCACCGCCGAGAACATCCGCGGCCCATCGGCCAGAAAATAGAACAGCGACACCGTCATGACAATTACGCCGATGATCAGCTTGACGATGACGATCGGTGCCCCGGTGGCAATCGGGCCGAACAGATCCTCCGCCAGCCGGCGAAGTTCAGCATTGACGTCGGCGGCGGTGAGGTGGAGCCCGGTGGCCTCGTTCACCGAGATGATCAGGCCGTCCAGGATCGCCGGGTCGAGGCGGATGCCGGCAGGACTCCTCAGCATCGCCACCGCATCACCACCGGCCCGGATCACGAGCAGCACCAGCGGTACCAGCACGATCAGCAGCACAAATGCTGTGGTCAGCCCGGCGGCGACCCAGTCAGGGCTGCGCAGCACCTGCCGCAGCCAGCGGTAGAGCGGCCCAAAAATCACCACCAGCATCGCAGCCAGCAGCAAGGGCAGCAGAAAGCTCGCCATCACCCGGAGCGATAGCAGGCCGAAGACGACGATGAGCCCAAGGATGATACCGAGGGAAATTAGGCGGGTCATGAGGCGGGCATCACTTGCCTGTCATAGAGAAACGGGACTGGGAAAGTCCCGATTGTAGGCAGGCCACGACCGAATCGGGAACCAGGGCTGAATTCGGGTCGAACCCAACCGCCGCTCCGTGCCATACTTCTCGTCGGAGCGGTGTTTCGGCCGCTTTCCCTCCTTCCCGCTTGTCTCCTTTCTGCCTGCATGCCGACTTCTCGCCCCGCTACCCCACAGGTCTCCCTTGTCATCCCGGTGCGGAACGAAGAGGGCAACATCGGCCCGTTGCTCGGTGAGATCACCACCGAACTCGATGCCGCCGGCTTCGGCTGGGAGGTGCTGGTCATCGACGATGGGTCGACAGACGACTCAGCGGCGGAGGTTGCCGCTGCCGCCGCCGCCGATGAGCGGATTACCTGCCTGCCACTGACCACTGGCCGCGGCAAATCGGCCGCCCTTGCCCTCGGCTTCTCCGCAGCCCGGGGTGAGGCGGTGGTGATGCTCGATGGCGACGGCCAGGATGACCCTGCGGAAATTCCCGGCATGCTGTCCCGGCTGGGCCTGGTCTCGACGGACCAGCCAGCGACCACGACGGCAGCCGACCTGGTCAACGGCTGGAAGACACCCCGGCTCGACCCCTGGCACAAAACGCTGCCCTCGCGGGTCTTCAACCTGCTGGTCAGCTGGCTGACCGGGCTCCAGCTCCACGATCACAACTGTGGCCTGAAGGCGATGCGACGCGGAATCGCCCGGCAGCTCCCTTTGCACACTGGTATGCACCGGTTCATTCCGGTGCTGGCAGCGGCGGCCGGCGGTCGGATTGTCGAGCAGCCGGTGCATCATCGGCCCCGCACACGCGGCGTCTCGAAATATGGCTTCACCCGATTCTTTCACGGACTCTTCGATCTGATGCGGGTCTGGCTGGCGATTCAGACCGGCCGACTCGTGAGCACAACGGCGAACCGCCCGCCGGCAGACCCCACCGCCGGCCTCCGCTGGACGGTCTATGGCCTGCTTGCCGCGGTGGCCCTCGGCGGAGTCCTGGGCCGGATCGGTACCGTGGCAAGCGTCGACCGGCTGGCCCTGGAAAAACGGCTGATCGACGAGGCAGTCAAACGCCGACTGGCCAGAGCGGCGGAAGCCGATTCCCCGGCCGACGCGGCGGCAGTGCGGCGGGAACTGGCTGAGACGATCAAGACCGAAAAGCGACTTCTGCGGCCGTTCCTGTCGGGCAACGACCGCAGCCGCTGGCTGACGATCCGCAGCCTGGTTGAACGGGGCAGCTTTGCCATCGAAGAACTCGTGGTCGAGCCCGGCTGGGACACGATCGACGCCGTCGTTCACCCCGGTGCCGACGGGCAGCTGCATCTTTACTCGAGTAAACCACCGCTGCTGCCGGTGCTGCTGGCCGGCCCCTACTGGCTGGTCCATCGGCTGACCGGCTGGACGCTGGGAGACCACCCCTTCGAACTGGGCCGGCCGTTGCTGGTGCTCTATGGGCTGCTGCCGCTAGCGGTCACCATCCTCGCCGGGTTTGGCTGCATCGACCGGGTGGGGCGAACAGATGGTGGCCGGCTCTGGGCAGCGGCGGTGATTGCCTGTGGCACCCTCCTGAACACCTTTGCCGTCGTGCTGAACAATCATCTCTTCGCCGCGGCCTGCGCTGCGGTCAGTCTCTGGGTAGTGCTGGCGATCCTGCTGGACGGCCGTCGCGGCTGGGGCTGGTTTGCGGCCGCCGGTTTGACGGCAGGACTGGCAGCCGCCTGCGAACTGCCGGCGCTCGCCTGGACGGCCGCCGTGGTCGGGATGCTGGCCGCCTGCGACTGGCGACGGACCTTCCTGGCGGCAGTGCCGGCCCTTGGGGTGGTGGCCGTCGCCGCCATCGGCACCAACATCCTGGCCCACGGCACACCGCTGCCGGCCTACGCCTTTCGCGGGCCGCCTCCAACCGCCACCGAAGCCAGCCCGCCTGCCGGCGGCCGGTCGGCGAACGAACCGCACGACTGGAATCCCGACAACTGGTACGACTATCGCTTCACGCTTCCGAATGGCCGGGTGCTCGAGAGCTACTGGCGGAACCCGCAAGGCATTGATCGGGGCGAGCCGTCGCTTGCCATCTATGCATTGCATTCGCTAGTGGGTCATCACGGCATCTTTTCCCTGACGCCCGCCTGGCTGTTGCTCATGCCGGGACTGATGCTGCTCCGGCGACGCCCCGGTCCGGGCTGGCAGTTTCTCGCCGGAGCGATCGGCGTCGTCACGCTGGTCGTGATTGTCTTTTATCTCACCCGCCAGCCGCTCGATCGTAATTACGGCGGCACCGCAAGCGGCTTTCGCTGGGTCTTCTGGCTGGCACCGTTGTGGGCCGTCGCCGCCACTCCGGCGGCTGATCGGCTGGCGGCGAGCCGGGCCGGTGGTCTGCTGCTGCTGGTGCTGCTGGCTCTCTCGGTGGTCTCCGTTGCCGCGCCGAGTTGGAGTCCCTGGACGCTCCCCTGGCTTCAGCAATGGCTCACCCACCTGGGCTGGCTGGCCGGCAGCTGAACAAAAATGGGCTGTTCAGCCAGCGGTTGACAGCCGCTGGATATCGGCCGCAGGCCCAAGGAACCCGCTGCCGAACCACTCCCAAAGGGGGGGTGGTATGTCAGCGAGCTGGATTCCGGCTATGCTTTCTGGCAAAGCAGGGGGAGCCCCCCTGAAAGTATTCCCTGGTGACTTCCCCGAGTCTGGAGGAATCCATTTCCGATGACTGCACATGCCCCGGTAAGGCTGGCGATCGTCGACGATCACGAAGTCGTTCGCGAGGGCCTGAAGACGCTGTTTGAGAAGACGTCGATCGAGGTTGTTGGCTCGGCAACCAGCGGCACCGAGGCGATCGACCTCTGCAGTCGAACGCGTCCCGATGTGGTCTTGCTCGACATCCGGCTGGCGGGCGGCGAGGATGGACTGGCGTTCATCAAGCCGCTCCGCCAGACCTGCCAGACCATGCAGGTGATTGTCTTCACCGCCTTCGATAATCCGACCTACACCGCCCGGGCGACATCGGCTGGTGCAGCCGACTTCCTGCTCAAAGGCGTGAGGCGAGAGACTTTGATCGCCGCCATCGAAGGTGCCGCCAAAGGCAATGCACCCCACCAGCGGGGCGAACTCCGCCAGATGACTGTCCGAATCGCGGACCGCAGCCTGCCGGCCAGCATTGAGGTACCACTGACTCCACGGGAGACCCAGGTGCTGCGGGTGATTGCCATGGGACTTTCGAACCAGGAAATCGCCGACGCCCTCTCGATCAGCGTCGAGACGGTCAAGGAACATGTACAAAACCTGCTCCGCAAACTGGCAGTGACCGACCGCACCCAGGCGGCAGTCTGGGCGGTCAGGCAGGGCATCGGGTGACAGCCCGGCGGCGCGGGCGGCCCCGAACCGATCAGGGCGGATCATGGCCGCCGGGATGCCAGGGGTGGCAGCGGCAGATCCGGCCGAGGCCCTTGATCCCGCCCCGAAAAGCGCCGTGCTTTTTCACCGCCTCGGCAAAATAGCGGCTGCAGGTCGGCTCGAACCGGCAGTGCCGTCCCAGCAGCGGACTGAGCAGCAGCCGGTAGGCCGCCACGAGTCCCAGCAGCACCGCTGAGGCCAGCCGATCAAGGCCGGCAATCAGCCCGCGAACCAGCTGACAAAAACGGTGCCCCCCCATCTCAGGCACCATCGGTTGTGGGAGATGGTGGCAGCTTCGGCAAGGGCCTTGCCCCGGCCGCCTGCCGGTCAATTTTCCTGACCAGCCGCTCGGTGAGGTCGAGCAGCAGACGCTCGATCAGGTTCACGCCTGGGGCAGCCGCAGGTGGCGGGCCAGCCGCCCGCACCACCACCACCAGGTCGAGCCCGGCTGGCAGCCGCGGCCTTAGCCGCCGGAAAACGTCCCGCAGCCGCCGCTTCCAGCGGTTGCGGACAACCGCATTGCCCACCCGGCGGGAGACAGACAGCCCCAGGCGTAATGCTGCCGTCTGATCCGCCCGGGGCAGCCCGTAAAGCACCAACGGTCCAGCCGCCACCGACATCCGGCCGGCGTAGACCGCCTTGAATTCCAATGGTCGCCGCAGCCGGGCGGTGCGAGGAAAGCGACAGTCCCCGCCGGTACCGCTCACCAGACCAGCCCCACCCGCGGCGGCTGGGTCGCCGTCGCCTCGGCCGTCCGGGCAGCTTCGAGCAGGGTTTCCGTCGCTGCGGCATCGGCTCCGACCGGCAATGCAATTTGGACGTCGGCGATCAGATCGCCCTTGGCTCCGTTGGCATGCTGCACCCCCATGCCGGCTGCCCGGAGCTTTTTGCCCGAGGACGTTCCCGGCGGAACCCGCAGGCTGATCGTGCCCCAGGGAGTCGGCAGATCGACCTTCGCGCCGGCAATTGCCTCGGAAAGGCTGATCGGGAGGCCGACCATGAGCGTATCGCCATCGCGGCGAAACACCGGATGAGGCTCGACCCGCACCTGCAGCACCAGATCACCCGCGGGACCACCGCCACTGCCGGGACGCCCCTGGCCCCGCAGCCGCATCCGGGCACCATCGGGCAACCCCTGCGGAATCGTGACGCTGATTGTCTCGCCGCGGCCATCCCGCTCGATCCGCACCTCGGTCTTGCCACCGTCGATTGCCAGCTTGAAAGGCACACTGATCGAGGCCGAGAGATCCTCACCCGGCATGGCGGCCGCCCGCCGGCCCCGCCCAGCCCGCTTGCCGCGGCCACCGCCGCCGCCGCCGCCGCCAAAGAGATCGGCAAAGCCACCGCCGAATAGGCTTTCAAGGTCGATCTCGGCCCCGGCCTGCGGCCCTCCCGGAAAGGGACCGGCCTGTCCCTGGGGGGTCCAGCCGCCTCCGCCTCCGCCCACGCCCTCGAAGGAACTGCCGTAGCGGTCGTACATCTCCCGCTTGCTGGGGTCATTGAGGACGTCGAAGGCCGTCTGCACCTTCTTGAACTGTTCCTTGGCCGCGTTGTCGTCGGGATGGAGGTCAGGGTGGTACTTCCGGGCCATCTCCCGGTAGGCCTTCCGGATATCCTCCGCTGTCGCCGTCCGCGGCACCCCAAGAACCTGGTAATGATCGTCCGTCATAGAGTCCGCTTGCACCCGTGCCAATGCCCAGATCGGCCAGGCCACGGACCTTCCCGGGCTGCCGAACAGAAGCTCTTGAGTTTACGAGCGGGCCTTCCGCCCCTTCAACCCGGCCTGACGCTGCCGCGGGCTGGCGGCCCGGGGCTTGCCCTCGGCCAGCGGTTGGTCGGTGGTTTCTCCGTCCAGGCTCGGGAGCTTGGTTACGGTGGCGGCGGGCTTGGCCGACTCTTCCATGAACCGCACCTGGCTGCGAACGGGATCTTCACCGGCGGCTGGATGGAGGAGTTTAAAACTCCCGTCGGGCTGCATGATCCGGGTGCGGGTGTTATCAGCCAGATAGGTCGGAATGATCGATTCAAGCATCCGCCGACGCAGCGGCTCGGCCAGCACCGGAAACATCACCTCCACCCGCCGGAAGAAGTTTCGAGGCATCCAGTCTGCGCTGGAGAGATAGACCTCGGCCTCGTCTCCCTCACCGAAGATGTAGATCCGGCTGTGCTCGAGGAACCGGTCGACGATGCTGCGAACCTTGATGTTTTCGCTCAACCCCGGCACACCGGGCCGCAGGGAACAGATACCCCGTGAGAGAATGTCGATCGGCACACCTGCCTGGCTGGCCCGGTAAAGGGCCTCGACCACCTGGTGGTCGACGAGTGAATTGACCTTGGCGAAGATCCGGGCCGGCTTGCCAGCCGCCGCGCGGGCGGACTGGCCGTCGATCAACTCCAGGGTCCGACGGTGCAGGTCGTTCGGGGCAACAATCAGTTGCTGCCAGACGTGGCCCTGTGAGTAACCGGTCAGCAGATTGAACAAGGCCGTGGCATCCTCCGCAATCGCCTCATCGGCCGTGAACAACCCGAGGTCAGTGTAGGTCGTCGCGGTGGCTGGGTTGTAGTTCCCGGTCCCGAGATGGACATACCGCTTCAGCCCGTCGCGTTCATTCCGCACCACCAGCGAGACCTTGCAATGGGTCTTGAGGTCGAGGAAGCCGAAGACGACATGCACACCGGCCCGCTCGAGTTGGCGGGCCCAGCTGACGTTGTTGGCCTCGTCGAATCGGGCCTTGAGTTCGACCAGGGCCGTCACATGCTTGCCCGCCTCGGCCGCCTCCATCAGCGCCCGAGTGATCGGGGAATTGCCGCTGGTGCGGTAGAGGGTCTGCTTGATGGCCAGCACCCGTGGATCCTTGGCCGACGACGTGACGAATTCGACCACGGGATCGAACGACTCATAGGGATGGTGGACGAGGATGTCCTCACGGGCGATCGCCGCGAAGATATCCCGCCGCTGCCGAAAGGCGGGGGGCATCCGGGGCGTGAATGGGGCATCGTGAAACTGCTCGAAGCCCGGCAGTTTGTAGAGCTCCCAGAGCCCGGTCAGGTCGAGCGGGCCGTCGATGCGGTAGACCTCGTCGTAGCCGGCATCGCCGGGGTCTTCACTGCCGCTGTGCAGGTCCTCGTCATCGATGATCCGCCGGGCAATCGCCGCGTCGGCCTTGGCGGCAATTTCGATCCGCACCGCCTGCCCCCGCTGCCGGGCCTTGAGCCGCTCCTCGATCAGCCGGAGCATATCGTCAGACTCCTGCTCGAGCAGTTCCAGGTCACAGTCGCGGGTGATCCGGAAGGTCGTCCAGGACTTCACCGAAAACCCCCCAAAGAGTTCCGGGAGCCTGGCGGCGACCAGCTCCTCCAGCAGGACGAAGGCCGCTTTTCCACTGCCGCTCCCCGGCAGGACAACAATCCGGGGCAGCACCTGCGGCACCTGCACGACGGCAAAGAGCTGCTTCGGGCCAAGGCCCGCCTCATGCTCGAGCATCGCGCCGAGATAGAGCCCCCGGTTGTGATAGCGAGGTGAGGGATGAGCGGGGTCGCAGGCCATTGGGGTCAGGATCGGTAGGGCCCGCTCACGGAAGAAGGCGTCGACATACTCCCGCTGCTCAGTATCGAGGCCAGCATATTTCATCACGCTGAAGCCAGCCTCCACCATGGCCGGTCCGATGCTCTCCCGCAGGCAACGGTACTGCCGGGCGACCAGTTCCTGGGTCCGGGCCCCGATCGCCCGCAACTGCTGGATCGCCGTCATCCCGTCGGCGGCAAAGTCCTGCGGCGCGCTGTCCCCAAAGGCCTGCTCCCGCAGCCCCGCCACCCGAACCATGAAAAACTCGTCCAGGTTCGAGCTGAAGATCGCCAGGAACTTCATCCGTTCCAGGAGCGGGTTTTCGGGGTTTTCCGCCTCTTCGAGCACCCGCAGATTGAACTCCAGCCAGCTCAGTTCGCGGTTGATGAAGGCATCGGTTCCGATCGGTGTGCTGGGCTTCTGTGGCATGATGGGGTTCCTTTCCGATGGCAGTGCGGTAGTGCAGGCGGACGGTGCGGCAGCCGCCCGGCAGCCACCGCCACAACCACCGGTACGAGTCGGCCGGCCTGCCGCCTGCCACCGGAGTGTCTCATACCATGCCTGCTGATGTGATGCCTGACATCGAGAACTCATATTTCCCGCCGGGCGACTGGTCGCTCCACGCGGCAGCCGACGCACTGACCGGCGGGTGGACGGCGGGTTCCGCCCCGAAAAGCCCGGGCTGGACCGCCACCGCTGCCGGGCTCCTGGAAGCCACGGCCCGCAAACCGGGCAACGTCCACCCGGGGGCGGCCTTCACTGACCTCTGCTATGCCGACTTCCGCGCCGCCGCCCGGGCCATCGGCCCGCCACTCGATCTGGCCGGCCGGCAGCCGCTCGGCCAGGTGATCAGGTCGGCCGTCACCGCGGCGCGGGCTGTCAGTCAGTCCAACGCCAATCTCGGAATCGTGCTTGCCATCGCCCCGCTGGCGGCAACCGCTGCCTCCGAAAACACCCTCTCGCCGGCTGCAGTGCGGCAGGTACTGACCACACTCAATGAGGCCGACGCGGCGGCGATCTACGCGGCAATTCGTGAGGCTGGTGCCGGTGGGCTCGGGCGGCGGTCCCGTAATGACGTTACCGGACCGGCTCCGGCATCCATTCAAATGGCCATGCGGGAAGCGGCCGATGCGGTTCCTGCCGACAGCATTGCGGCCCTGTGGGCCCACGGTTATGCATCACTCTGGGAGGGGGCGGTCGCCGACCTGGCAGGACTAGATGCCGCCGGCTGTGGCTGGGAGGAGACAATCGTGCGGGCAGCGGTGAGGCAGTTGGCCCGCACTCCCGACTCGCTCATCGCCCGCCGCCATGGCCACCAGGTAGCCGCAGGCGTTTCACGGCAGGCCGCCGAAATCGACGCCCTCACCGGGCCGGCTTGGACGGCAGCCGTCGCCACCTTCGACCGCAGCCTCCGCGAACCCCGCCGGCTCAACCCCGGCACCACCGCCGACCTCATCACCGCCGCCCTTTACATCTTTCTCTGGCAGGCAAACCATCCGGTTCCGCAAAGCTGCTAGAAAACTGGCGTGGCTGGTGGACGATCCAGCAACGCGGAGACCCGTTCCCCGTCACTCACTGGTTTGCAAGCACGACTCCCTCGGAGCCATCTCGATGACGGAACAATACCGGGTAACGATGCGAAAGGCCGTTCACGTCTTTTCCGCCGGCCACTTCATCACGCTCAACGACGAACTCTGTGAGCCGATTCATGGACACAACTGGACCGTCGCCTGTGAGGTTTTCGGCCCCCCCGACAGACACGGCATGGTGGTCGATTTCATCCGGCTTCGTGACACCCTGGCAACCATCGTCACGCAGCTCGACCATGCCATGCTGCTACCAACCGAGAATCGGCTGCTCACGGTCAGCCAGCAGACTGTTGGCGGCCAGCCCGAGGTGGAGGTCCGCAATGGGAGCCGCCGTTGGGTCTTCCCGGCGGACGAATGCCGCCTGCTCCCCCTGGCCAACACCACGGCCGAGTGGCTCAGCCGCTGGATTGGCCGGGAACTGCTCGATGCCTTCGCCCGGGCGGGCCAGCCGCTCGCCGCCGGCCTGCGGGTGGAGGTCGATGAATGCCTCGGCCAGGCGGCGATCTGGGAGCAACTGCCCGACTCCACTACGGGAGCGGAGTGACAATCAGGCTGGCAGCGGCCGCGTGTGGCAGCGCGACTGATCCCCCGCCAATCCGAACCTGAACCACGCCGGCATCGTCGACACCACGCTCGACGCGACCGACGGCATCGAGCACCAGCCCACTGTCGGCCAGATAGCGAAGAAACGGCGGTGACTGATCGAGTACACGGGTGACCCGGAACCGCTCGCCGGCGGCTGTTGCCGACAGCGGGCGGCCAGTGTCGGCGACCTCCGCGATCCGGTCGGAGTCACCCCGGGGAATCGGATCACCGTGTGGGTCGACATCGGGCCTTCCCAGGTAGGTATCGATGCGATCAACCAGCCGATCGCTGACCGCATGCTCCATGTGCTCGGCCTCTTCGTGGACCTCATCCCAGGTCATCTCGAGCGTCTGCACCAGGAACTGCTCAATCAGCCGGTGACGGCGAATCACCCGGAGGGCGAGTGCCCGGCCGGTGTCTGACAGAGCCACCCCTTCATATGGCGTATGGGCCGCCAGTCGGGCGGCATCGAGGGTTTTGAGCATGCTCGTGACCGTTCCCGGCGCCACCCCCAGGGCACCGGCCAGTTGCCCGGTGCTGACCGGCTGGTGACCTTGGGTCGCCGAGATCTGGTAGATCGCCTTGACGTAATTTTCGACGGTGAGGCTTGGCATTCGTCCGCCTTGCAGGCACTTCGGGCTTGGCCCCGGGGAAGGGCACCGGTGGCAGCCACCACGGCCAAGGCGGTTGCCAATTTACCGGACACCGATAAAGATACCGGTTTCGGGGTTTCCGTGGCTGCCGGGGCCACTGGTCTTTGCCGCAGCAGCCGGCTCACGGTCCGCAGCGCCGCCTCCTCAGAAACATTGCAGCCTTGAATTCCCCCACCGACATTGGCCCTGCCGTTCAGCAGGCGGCGGCCTCGCTGAATGAAGCCGCCGGTTCCCTGCTCGCCGAGCTGCTGGAAAACCCAGCCGCATTCGCGGCGGAGGTGCATTACCGGGGCAGTAGCCGGGTGGTCGATTGCGGTGTTTCCGCCGCCGGGAGCGACCAACTGGGGCTGCTACTGGCCCGGGCCGCCCTTGGGGGACGCGGCGGGGTCAGGCTGCACACCGGCGTCGCCGGCACGCCGCTTGAACAGGCCTGGCCGGAATGCCCCTGGCCGGTCGTGGAAGTTGTTTCAGTCGATCCGGTGGCAGCCTGCCTGGCTGCCCAGTACGCCGGCTGGAAGGTGGACGAGGGGGGGTACTTCGCCCTAGCCAGTGGTCCACTCCGGGCCGCGATCGGCAAGGAGCCCCTCTTTGAAACGATTGGAAGGCGGGAACGACCAGCCCTGGCTGTCGGCCTCCTCGAGGCAGCCCAACTGCCACCGGAACAGGTCTGCCGCAGTCTTGCTGATGGGGCCGGCGTGAGCCCGGAGGCGTTGATTCTGCTGGTGGCCGCCACATCGAGCCCGGCCGGCACCCTGCAGGTCGTGGCCCGCTCGCTGGAGACTGCCCTGCACCAGCTGCACGAACGGCGTTTCGATCTCAGCCGGATCGTCGCAGGACGGGCAGCCGCCCCTCTCCCCCCGGCTGCCGCCAATGATCTGGCGGCAATCGGCCGCACCAATGATGCGATTCTCTACGGGGGCTTCGTGCAACTTGAGGTCGTCGGGGACGATGCCAGCATCGACCTGATCGGCCCCCAGATCGTCAGCTGCCACTCCCCCGCCCACGGGCGTCCCTTCAGCGAACTGTTCAAGCAGGCCGGCGGCGATTTTTATGCCCTCGATCCGGCCCTGTTTGCTCCGGCGGTGGTGGAATTCACTAACCGCGACACCGGCCGCTGCCGCCGCTTCGGGCGAATTGAGGCCGGGGTGGTTGAACAATCGTTCACAACACCTGGCTGACCGACCATGGCTGACCGGCCGCGGATCGCGCTGATTGGGAACGCCGGCAGTTGGCATGTCGGTGAACTGCTCCGGCGGTGCCACCAGCGGGCCGACAGCCAGCTTGTGACCTGGCCGGAACTCTCCGCCCTCGTCAGCGGCGGCCAGGAACGGTTTCGTCCGGCCGCGATTGATGCGGCGGACAGCCTGCTCGTCCGGGGGATGCCGGTGGGCACGCTCGAGCAGGTAATCGGCCGGATGGACATCCTGGGCCGGCTCGCGGCCTGCGGACGACGGGTCCTCAACCCGCCAGCAGCCCTTGAGATCGCGATCGACAAATATCTGTCCACCGCGCGACTGGCGGCGGCGGGCCTGCCGGTTGTCCCCTCGGCCCTGGTGCAGTCGGCGGCCGATCTGAAGCGTGTCCGGGAGGAGCTTGGAGGCAGCCTCATTGCCAAACCGCTGTTCGGATCGAACGGTCGCGGCCTCTGTCGGGTCGATCCGGCGGCGGCCAGCCCGGAATTGCTTGACAGCCAGGGGGCCATCCTCGTCCAGCGTCAGATCCCGCACGAAGGCTGGGATGCCCGCATCCTGGTGGTGGGGGACCGGACCTTCGCGATGAAGCGGGTCGCCGCCGCCGGCGAGTGGCGGACGAATATCGCCCTCGGAGGCCAACCGCAGGCATTCTCGCCTCCGCCCGAATGGCTCGACCTTGCCCGCCGGGCGGCAAAGACGGTCGGAGCCGAACTTGCCGGGGTCGATCTGCTGCCGGCAGCGGACGGCTCACTCTGGCTGCTCGAGGTCAACGCGGTGCCCGGCTGGCAGGCCCTGCAACGGGTCACCTCGGAGGACATTGCCGTGGCGGTCCTCGAACTGGCAATCGGCCGCGGCTGAATCTGCCAGTCATTCTGCCGCCAACGGCGATACCGGCAGGAGTGTCCAGGCAGGCCAGCGATTCACGAGGAATCGTGCCAAAATCGGTCCGCCAGCACCGCGGAATCCTCGCCGTCGGCGATTCGCACAAACCGGACAGTTGGCATTTGCGAAACCGGACTGCTGCGCAGTTCCTAAGCAGCAACACCACTGCCCACCAAGCAGGCAGTCGTGCCGCGGCTTGCGGCAGCGCCCCTGAAGTGAGCGCAAACCATTGCTATCAAACGACTTGCATTCGCAGCTTGACTGCATGCGAAAGCTTCTGACGAACGGATGGCTGGCTGCCGCCCGAACGTGCCGGAGTCACAGCGGTCTTTCCGCCGCTGTTCCATTGAGGAGTTTTCGCATGGCCATACGAACCGATGCTGCACCCAACGAATCGCTGACAATCAGGCAGGAACATGGACCGCAGGCGGTCCTCGAGGTCGCCGAGCAGTTGTTTGCCACCAGTCCGGAATGGCTGGTGTTTTTCCGGGAAATCATGGGGCTTGAGGGGATTGTGCGGCGGACATTTCAGAATTCCGAGTCGCTGATGCGGTTCGAGTGCTCACCGGAATACGCGCGGATTCGAGAGATGCTCGATGAACTCCGGCAGCGCCAGCAGGATCAGCCAGCCGACCGGGAGAGCCAGCGAGTGGTCACGGTACGGATGCCGCGGTCGCTGCACGAAACGCTGAAGGCAGAGGCCCAACAGATGAAAGTCAGCATCAACACGCTCTGCATTTCAAAGCTGCTCAAGCTGATCGATGAGGAGACCCAGCGGGAATTGAAGGCCAATTAACGCCCCGGCCAGCCCTGTCCGAGCCAGTGAAGAATCTGAGCGGGCCTATAAGCCGGGTTCTGTCCGCCGCGGCCAACGCCGTGGCGGGACGATCATTTGTCTAGGACGACGGTTGCCCGCCGCCTCCAGCGGCCCACCCGAAGGGAAGCCGGAGCGGGTCGCCCCGGGCCGCCGCGAACGGCGAACTCCCCCCTGTTCGGCCTTGCTCCTGATGGGGTTTACCGAGCCAGACCGGTCGCCCGGCCTGCTGGTGAGCTCTTACCTCACCGTTTCACCCTTACCGCCGACCAGAGTCGACGGCGGTCTGTTTTCTGTGGCACTTTCCCTAGCCTTCCGGCCGGTGGGCGTTACCCACCATCACACCCTGTGGAGCCCGGACTTTCCTCCCGTTGCCATCGAAATGGCACAGAATGTGCCCTCTCAAAACCAACCGGCGACCGCCCGGCCCGCTCAGATCTTCACAAAAATCGTTGCACGGCGGCTGCCTGCTGGCAAGCGGCTGCCAGATTCCCCCCGGAAAGCGACTTTTCGAACGCGACACTGCCTGGCATCGTATGGTTTAGATATTCGGTTTCGATGAGAGAGCCAAAGCCGGCCCGACCGCAAATCACTTCATGAACTGACACCAAGCGAAAACGGAACTCATTTTATGATGTTTGGAGAACTACAGCCGCTAGGAGGGGGTGATCCAATTCCGCTCCTCAAAAAATTCCTTGTCGTCGGTCGACGCGAGTCTTCAGACATCGTGCTGCGGTTTCCGACTGTTTCCGGGGCCCACTGTGAACTCGCCGTCGAGGAGGGACTCTGGATGGTCAAGGACCTCGGCAGCAGTAACGGCACCAAGGTTAATGGCGTCCGGGTCAGCGAACAGCATGTGAAGCCGGGCGACACCCTGTCGGTCGCCAAGCACGATTTCGAATTCCTGTACGACCCGACCGAACTCGGGGCGACCGACGAGGCCCGGAGCCGACTGGTTGAGCCAGACGTGTTCAGCCGCAGCCTGCTCCAGGCATCGGGCCTTGAGTCACGCGGCCAGCGGCAGGATTCGCGACGCGTCTCCCGCTGATGGATCGTAAAAATCGGCTGCCCCCGCGCTGGAGTCGCCGCCGCAGTCGGCCAATGGGTATCATGGAGGCATGACGCAACCGCGGACGTCCCGGGTCGACTTTCGGAAAAATCGCCACGCCAAGCGAAGGCGGACTGACGTTACCCGCATGCTGGTCGATGACGAGGCCGACGACCGTCTGGTGCGGAGCGAGCGGCTTTCGGGCAAGGGTGAACTGACCCGGAAGCGGACCGTACGGTTGGCCGACGAACTGCCAGAATCCAATGCCGTAGCGGCAGGCTGCTGGCTGGGTCAGGTGCTTCACGCCCACGGGCTGGAGAGCTTTGTCCGGGACGCCGAGGGCCGGATTGAACGGTGCACCATTCGGCAGGTACTGCGTGATCTGGCCACCGATCAACGGCATCCGGTTCTGGCGGGGGACTGGGTGCGGGTGCAGGGACGTGGCGAAACGGCGAACATTCAATTCATCGAGCCGCGGCGGACCGCATTGAGCCGCGCCAGCAGGGGGCGGCGGCACACAATCGTCGCCAATGTCGACCAGGTGTTCATCGTTGGCAGCGCTGCTGAACCCGACCTCAAGCCGGGGCTGATCGACCGGCTGATCGTCGCCGCCGAGGCCGCCAACATCCGGCCGGTGATCTGTATCAACAAGGTTGACCTGATCGACCCGGCCAGCCTCATTCCGCTGGCCGGCGTCTACTCCCGGATGGGCTATCCGACCGTGCTCTGCTCGACCCAGACCGGCCTGGGCATGCAACGGCTGCGGGCTGAACTGGTGGACCGGGTGACTGCCGTGATCGGCCAGAGTGGCGTGGGGAAGTCGTCGCTCCTGAATTGGCTTGAGCCGCAACTGGCCCTGCCGGTGGGTGGCGTGAGCCGCGACAATGAAAAAGGTCGCCACACCACCACCGTGGCCCGCCTGCTGCCCCACTCGTTCGGCGGCAGCTTTGTCGATACGCCGGGGGTGCGACAGTTCCAGCTGTGGGAGACGGTGCCCGCCGAGGTGCCGGCGGCGTTCCGGGATCTGCGGCCGTTGGCCAATCACTGCCGCTTTCCTGACTGCAGTCACACCCACGAGTCGGACTGCGCAGTCAAGGATGCGGTCGCCGACGGCCTGCTCGACACCCGTCGCTGGGAAAGCTGCGGCCACCTCACCGCCGGAGCGGAGGATGCCGTCGGATGAGCCTGCCAGAGCGAACCACCGGGGTCGCCGCCGAGCCGACTGTCCTGGTCGGTGTTTACCTGAGCCCACCGGCCGACCCTGCCAACCCCCTGGCCGAACTCACCGGCCTCGCCACGACGGCCGGGGCGAACGTCGTCGCGGAACTGATCCAGCGGCGTCACGAACCCGATCAGCGAACCTATCTGGGGCGGGGGAAGCTGCTCGAACTGGCCGCTCTTGTTGAGCACCACGAGGCTGACGTGGTGATGTTCGACAACGACCTTTCGCCGGCACAGACCCGCAATCTTGAGCGCGAACTAGGCTGCAAGGTCCTTGACCGGTCAGAGGTGATTCTGGACATCTTTGCCGCCCGGGCCCACACCCACGATGCCCGACTGGCCGTTGAGCTGGCACAACTGGAATATTCCCTGCCCCGGCTGAAACGAATGTGGACCCATCTCTCACGGCTGAAGATGGGCATCGGGATGCGGGGACCGGGTGAGAAACAGCTGGAGGTTGACCGCCGGCTCGTTGAGAAACGAATCCACGACCTGAAACAGGAACTCGGCGTCATCCATGCCCGCCGCGAGCGACAGGTCGCCGCCCGGCATGAGCAGATGACGGTCTCGCTGGTCGGCTACACCAATGCCGGCAAGAGTACGCTACTCAACGCTCTCACCGCCGCTGGCGTCCTGGCCGAGGACAAACTCTTCGCCACGCTCGACACCCGCACCCGGCGCTGGAAACTGCCCAGCTGGGGGCCGGTGCTGCTCAGCGACACCGTCGGCTTCATCCGCGACCTGCCCCACCGGCTGATCGCCAGCTTCAAAGCGACGCTCGAGGAGACCCGGCAGGCAGATCTGCTGCTGCACGTGGCCGATGCCTCGAGCCCATTGGTCGAGCAACAGATCGCGGCGGTCAATGGAGTGCTGGAGGAACTCGGTGTCGACATGAAGGACACCATCCTCGTGCTCAACAAGGTCGACGCGGTGCCCGACCGGGTGAGCCGCCAACGGCTGCTCTCCCGCCATCCCCACGCCATCTGCATCTCAGCCAGATCGGGCGCCGGACTCGACTCACTCGCAGAAGCCGCCAGCGCTGCCCTGGGCCGCAGTTTCCGTGACGTCGATGTCGAAACAGACGCCGGCAATGGCCGGCTGCTGGCCTGGCTGGCCGCCCATGGAGAGATTCTTTCTCGGCAATTCGGGGAAGACCGGATGACAATCCACTGCCGGGTGCCGAAGTCGGTGCTGGGCAGGATCGATCCCACCGAGGCAATCGTTCGCGACCGCACTGCCGAGTCGTTGCCGGCTGGGTCTGCCGACACCCCGGCTGCGGTCCCAACGCCAGTCTCTCCGCTGACGGAAGTCTCCTAACGTGCCGCGATCCCGTCGACGTCAGCTCTCCGGCCTCCGGGGCATCCTGACGGGTGGCTCTTCGGGAGTCGGACGTGCCCTTGCTGTTGCGCTCGCCCGGGCGGGGGTCGACCTCGTGATCAGCGGCCGCCGTAGACCACGGCTGCAGGCGGTTGCCGAGTCGGTGACTGGCTGCCCCGGGCGGCTGGTGCCGTTGGCCGGCGATATCACCGCCGCCGACTTCCGCCAGCGGCTGGTGGATCATGCCACCGCCGAACTGGGCGGCCTCGACCTGCTCGTGGCGGCTGCTGGCTCGGGTGCGATCGGCCCGTTCACCGAGGCTTCGCCGCAGGTCTTGCGGGATATTTTCGAGGTCGACTTCTTCGCGCCGGCTGAACTGCTGCGGCTCGCGGTGCCGGCACTGGCAACGGGCCACACCCCCGCCGTAGTATTGGTTGGATCGATCCTCGGAATCCATCCATTACCGCTACATGCCGAGTACTCCGCCGCCAAGGCCGCTTTGCAGAGTCTGGCCATAGCAATCCGCCCGGAGTTGGCCAACCACGACATTGATCTGCTCGTGACGATCCTCGGCCCGACCGAATCAGAATTCTGGGACAACCTGCTCACCGGCCAGCGGCCGGCGTGGTCCAGCGGGCGACCACTTTCAGCCGAGGCGACAGCCGCTGCGATCACTCGGGCCCTCGCGGCCGGTCGACCCACGATTCATCCAGGCTGGCGAGCCAAGGCCTTTGCCGGGCTGGCCCGACTCTGTCCGGCAATGATCGACTGGACGGTCAGGCGGAAGCGTCGAGCGCCTCACCGATCGTGAGTAGTTCTTCGGCATCGAGCCAATGGTCGTTGGCGGTGAACAACCGCCCGACGGCAGCGCGGTGGATTTTCATCTTGGTGCCCCCGACGCCGATCGCGCCGTAGACGGTCATGCCACCAACGCCGCGTGCCTTGTCGGCCGGCCCGATCCCGGCCACACCGGCGGGCGGCACCGCGTTGAGGTCGATGCAGACCCGGCAGGCGGTCGCCTTGTCGATGAGCTTCGCTGAGAGCAGCTCGACGCCGGCAGCACCGGCGGCGATGATCAAATCGGCCGAGTCGAGCAGTGGTTCGACCGCAGCGGTGTTCGCAGCGGTCACAGTGGCAGCCGGCTGCCGGGCGATGATGGACGCACAACAGGCGGCCGCTCGCTCTTGTGACCGTGAGACGAGAGTGACCTGAACGCCCTTGCCGGCCAACAGCCGACCGGCCCGCTGACCAACCGGCCCGGTGCCCCCGAGCACGATGGCCCGCAGCTTGGCGGCCGCTACTGGGTCGGCCAGTGGCAGGTGCCGGGCAGCAGCCACGACGGCGGCCGCTGCGGTGGTGTTGGCACCGGCCGGATCGACCATCACGCTGACCCGCACCGGCCCGAAGAAGGTCTTGGCCACCTGGTTGGCCACCGCCTCGACCTCCGGCACGTTTGAGCCACCGAGAAAGATGGCGGTGGCGGCGAGGTCGGTGCCGCCCCGGGTAAACATCGCCCCATGCACCAATGGGGTGACGCCTGAGGGTGTCACTCCAGCGTGCCGCAGCAGCACCTCGGCCCCGGCATCGACGGCGACGATGGCGTCGAAGGGACAGGGCTGCGGATCGACATCGAGTTGGAGGAGGATTTTTTTGATGGTGCGTTGAGCGGAAGCGAGCTCCAGGAAGCCCGAGGCGGGAGCCGAGGGAATACGGTTCGGGGATCAAATAACGCGGTTTCCCTCAGCTTGCGCTTCGGGCTTCTAAGCAGGGCTTATTGCTCGTAGACGCGAAGACGCAATATCAAAACTCACACCGGCGGCTGCCTGGGCTGCAACCGGCCAAGGCGGCGGGGGCCATGGATGGCCCCGCCGCCTTAAAGCTAAAATCCCCGAAACGGATGCGCCGCCGCGTCCTTGCCAGCCAGCATTTCGTCGGCACTCGGTTTGTTTTGCATCGCGTTGACGATCGAGTCAATCGTAGCCTTGTAGTTATTGTCGTAGATCTTCTTGTCGTCTTCGGCCAACCAGTGGATGAACACGCCACAGACAATGACCAAGTCTTCGGCCTGATCCTTCGGAATCACCCCGCCCTCGACGCTGTCGGCAACCGCCTTGGCTACCGCGGCCTGCGCTGGGCCGAACATCTGAACTGCCTGCTTGGCCCCCTTGATGGTCACCTTGGTGATCATCACAGTGGCGGGCTTCACCGCCAGATTGGGCGAGAGCACCGCCAATAGGTTTGAATGACCCTCGCTCTGCCGAGCCAGAGCATTGGCAAAGGCGACGCCGACGGGCCCGTCCTTGCTGCCGATCAAAAGATCGATATGGGCCACTTCATTACCATCACCGGCCAGGGCTTCACCAATGAACATCGACATGCTCTGTTTCTCCTCGGATGAGTTTGAATCGTTCAGCTTTGCTGCAGGCCGGAAAACCTTCCAGTCCTGACGGTCGCAAAGGTAGCCGATCATGGGAGGACCGACAATGAATCGATGCCGCAGTGCGGAACGGCGCAAGACCGCTCTCCGGCAGCCAGACCAGCCATGCACCATGCGTACAAATTTATTGGTGATCGGTGCTAGCGCCCGATACTTTGCCGAGTCGGCCGCCCGGGCTGGCTGGGAGGTTGCAGCAATCGACCTGTTCAGTGATCGGGATCTCAGCCGGGTCTGTCGTCAGGTCATCAAGCTCACCCCTGCGGAGTATCCGACGGCGATTCCGAACCGGGCAAGGCGGCTGCCACCGGGGCCTGCCGTCTACGGCGGCGGCCTCGAGAATCATCCCCAGGTACTCGCCACGCTGGCCGCCGACCGGCCCCTGGTGGGAAATAATCCGGCGGATCTGGCGCTGGTGCGGCAGCCGGCTGATCTGGCTGCCCTGGCCGCGGACGCCGGTTGGTTGTTTCCCGAGACGTTCTGCGATCCTGCCGGGCTGCCGGCCGACGGCTCGTTCCTGCGGAAGCCAACAGCCAGTGCTGGCGGTCAGGGCATTGTCCGGTGGACCGCGGAGCAGCTGCCGCTTCCGGCATCGTGCTGGCAACGGTTCGTCGCGGGACCGCCATTTTCAGCCAGCCTCCTGATGCTCCCCGGCCGGACAGAACTGCTTGGCGTCTGCCGGCAGTTTGTCGGCCTGCCCTGGTGCCACGGTCCTCGGTTCGGCTGCTGCGGCGGTGTTGAACTTCCGCTGCCCGGTCCAGAGGATCCACTGGGCCGCCTCCTGCAGCAGCTGGTGGAAACCCTGACCAGCCATGGCCGCCTGCTGGGCCTCGTCGGCGTCGACTTCATTGTTCAGCAAACGGCTGGCAGATCGGCACTCCGCTCGGTCCTCATCGAGATCAACCCCCGGCCGACCGCCACCATGGAGCTAATCGAGCGGCGGACGGGAGTGAACCTGGCCGCCGCCCACCTGGCAGCCTACGGCTGGCCCAGCCCGCAGCCCCCCGCCGCGACACCAACCGGTCGGAGTGTCTGGGCCAAGGCGATTCTCTTCGCCGCAGCACCGGTGACGATCACCGCCGAACTCGATCGGCAGCTCGGCAGCGCAGCCACCCGAATGCGGTCTTCCCTGGAAGCCGATCGGCCCCTGCTCGCCGATTGTCCCGTCATCGGTGACCGGATCGAAGCCGGTCGGCCGATCCTGACAGTCTTCGCAGCGGCAGTCACCCCAGCAGCCGCGGTCCTGCGGCTCCGGCGCCGGGTCCGGGCCCTCAAGCCCCTGCTGGGGACGGCTCACTGCAGTGGCGGTTGGGCTCAACCGGCAAGCCGTCGGGGCAGTTCCGACTCATCGGGCAGTGCCAGGAACTGCATCAGGTAAGCGTCTTCGGTGCTGTCCTGATAGAAGTCGCGCAGGACGTCGGTCGCCCGGAACCCGAGCGAGCGGAAGAAAAGCTGGGCTGGCAGGTTGGTCTCCCGAACCTCGAGCACGATCTGGTCCCGCCGCTGCGGCGTGAGCTTGGCGATCAGCTTGGTCATCATGCCGGTTCCAACACCAAACCGCCGATGCGATCGGGCGACGGCGAAGTTCAGCACATGGACCTTCGCCCGGTGCAATTCGTAGAGCATGAAGCCAACCACCCCTCCCCCCATCTCGGCCACCATGCCGATGCAGTTTCGCTGCCGGAGGCAGCGGGTGAAGTCGGCATCGGCCCAGGGGAACTCGAACGACTCTTCCTCGATGCAGAGAATCTCTGCCATGTCGCGGCGGATCATCCAGCGAATCTGCAGCTGGTCAGGGGTCGGCAGGCGGCGGCCGCGGGACGTCTTCACAAGATTTCTCCAGCTAAAAAGCAGATCGATGCGGGAACCCGCGAAACCAGCCGCGGGGACCCTTGAGGTGGCGGACGCTAGCAGGTTCGCAGGGTCCGACCAAGCCCGCTCCGGCCTTGCACCGCGGGAAGATCCAGACCGCAAACTGCCTTGACCGGTCTGCCGCCGACTCCTATTTTCCCACCGCGCCCCGATTCACCCCCTGGCCGGTTCTGGCTGGCCCGCAACCGGACGAACGCATGCCTGTCGCATCACCAACAATCTGCCCCGGCCCAGCAGCTGAGCGTGGAGCACGCCACAGGTGGCCTTTCCCCACGCCGGCGGCCCCCGAAAAAAACCGGGGCTGCCGGGACGCACTGCCGCCGCAACCAGTGAGGGAAGATCTGCTCCACGGTCTCCTCGGGCACCGGCTTGGTTCGGTTTTGATCAGTCTGGCACTGGCCGGCGTCGCCTGCGGCTGTGCCGGACCTGCCATCCGCAGCCAGAGCCCCGAGCTCGAAGCGCTTGCCGAAGTTGAGTCAGCCACGCAACTGGTGGGCGACTACACCTCTCCTTGGGGCCTCGGCAACCAGCGGATCGAGCGGGCCGCCCTCGTCACCGGGCTGGCCGACAGCGGCAGTGACCCGCCCCCCGATCCCCGCCGCCAGATGCTGCTGGAAGAGATGCAAGCCCGCGGCGTGATTGAGCCCAACCGGCTACTGGCGTCACGGTCGACGGCTCTGGTCTGGGTGAGAGGCAATCTGCATCCCGGCATTCGCAAGGGTGATCGCTTTGATGTCATGGTTGAGGTTCCCCCCAGCCATGACACCGCCAGCCTGGCTGGTGGTTACCTGATGGAGACCCGGCTCGTCGAGATGGCCGTACTCGGCAACAGGATTCGCGACGGGCACACCCTCGGCATGGCCGAGGGCTCCCTGCTGGTCGATCCGGTCTCCAGCGGCACACAAGATTCGGTTGCCACGCTCCGCGGGCGGGTACCGGGCGGTGGGGTCGCGCTGACCTCCCGGCCGATTGGGTTGTCGATCAATCCTGAGCACCGCTCGGTCGGACTGTCAAAGCGGATCGGTGACTGCATCAACCGCCGCTTCCACGCGCTGCTCCGCGGCGTGAAGCGAGGCGTCGCCACCCCCAAGACCGACCGGTTCATCGAACTGGAAATCCCGGATGTCTACCGCAACAACCTGGCCCGCTACATCAGCGTGGTTCGCTCGCTGCCGATTGCCGAACCGGCGGGCAACCGTCACGCCCGGCTGGAACTCCTGGCTCGCCAGCTGGCCGACCCGGTGACGGCTCCACGGGCAGCGCTGCGGCTGGAGGCAATCGGCAAGGAAGGCATCGGTGTACTGCGGGAAGGTCTGGATTCGAAGGATGCCGAGGTTCGCTTCGTTGCCGCCGAGGCGCTGGCCTATCTCGGTGAGTCGCTCGCCGCCGCCAGCCTGGCTGAGGCGGCAAGTGATCTTCGCAGTGCCCGGCCAAAAGCCCTGGCGGCCCTGGCCATCATCGATGATGCCAACGGGATCGACGCCCTGCGTTCACTGCTGGGCAGCCGCAGTGCCGAGACCCGCTACGGTGCCTTCCGCGGTCTGGCGATGATCGACCCCCGGCTACCCGACATTCGTGGCGAACCGCTCGAGGATGTTTGCCAGTTCCATGTGCTCGACGTCCCTGGCGAGCCGCTGATCCACGCCACCCGGGCCGCCCGGGCCGAGATTGTGCTGTTCGGGACCTCCCACCCGGTCAAGGACAACCTCCGGGTCGAGGCCGGGCCGGCCATTGTCGTGGTGGTCACCGGCGCCGAAGCGACCGTCAGCTGCTTCCGGCCGGGGGAGCCGGACCAACAGCAAACGGTTGCCCCGCGGGTTGAGCCGATCCTACGGTCGATTGTGGAGTTCGGTGGCGGCTATCCCGATCTCGTGCAGTTCCTGCAGCAGGCCAAGGCCCAACGAAAACTTGACAGCCGGCTCGCTTTCGATGCCATTCCGACCGAGTTCGACGGCCGGCTCAGCGTTCATGAAGAGGTCGCCGAGCAAGAACGGGAGATCGAGCCCGACGAAACCACGGACGCGGAGGACGATCTGAACGACCAGCCGGCGGGACGCTGGCCGGCGTTGTTCGACACCGCGCGGCTGGAACCTGGTTCATGATCACGCTCAAGGCGCTGGAACTCTTCGGCTTCAAAAGCTTTGCTGATCGGACCCGGTTCGATTTTCCGGCCGGCATCACGGTCGTTGTCGGCCCCAATGGCTCTGGCAAATCGAACGTCGTCGATGCGATTAAGTGGGTCCTGGGTGAACAGTCGGTCCGGAGCCTCCGGGGCCGGGAGGCGACCGACGTCATCTTCGCCGGCTCGACGGCCCGCAAGGCCCTCAATGCGGCCGAGGTCTCGCTGGTCTTCGACAACAGCACCCGCGAACTACCGGTCGAGGCCGACGAAGTGCGGATCATGCGGCGGGTTTACCGCAGTGGCGAGAGCGAATATCTGGTCAACGGCGGCATCAGCCGGCTCAAGGATATCCGGGAAATTCTCAGCGGCACCGGAGCCGCCACCGACTCCTACAGCGTGATCGAGCAGGGTCGGGTCGACGCCCTGCTGGTCGCCTCCGGCAAGGAGCGCCGGGCTGTCTTTGAGGAGGCGGCCGGCATCACCAAGTTCCGCTCTCGGCGGGCCGAGGCCGTCCGCCGGCTCGACCGCACCGAACAGAACCGGCAACGGCTGGCCGACATCGTCGGTGAAGTCGCCGGCCGGCTTGAGACGGTCAAGGCCCAGGCCTCGCGGGCCCGCCGCTGGCGGCGACTCAGCGACCGGCTTCAGGCCCTCCGGTTCACCGCTGCGGCGGCCGATCTGGTGGAGGTCACTGCCACGCTCGAGCGGGTCGCCACTACCGTCACCGAAGCCGAAGAGCAGCTGCACACGGCGGAGCAGCAGCAGGCCACCGCCGCCGAGCGGCTCGAACAGCTCGGCCACGACGAGCGACAACTCGACCCGGACCTGGCTGCGGCCCGGCACCAGCTGACGATCGATCGTGAACGAACAGCCGCCGCCGAGACCCGCTGTGACTCACTCCGCGGCCGCCGCGACGAACTCGAGGCAGAGGTGGTGGCCACGAGCCGGGCCGTCGCTGAGGCTGCCGACCAGTTGCGAACCGCCACGGCAGCGATCACCGCAGCCCGGGATGAGCAGACAGGGGCAGCGGCGGAAGCCGCCCAGCTCATCGCAGCCCTCCAGCGGCAGGAGCAGCAGGCGGCCGGGTCGCATCAGGATGCCACCACCATCGAAGGAGAGCTGGCCGCAGTGCGCCGGCAACTCGATCGGCAACAGTTTGATCAGCAGCAGGCTGAACTGATTACCGGCCAGCGCCGGGAGGCTGCTGCCGCTGCGCTGGCCCGGGTCGAAACCTGCCGGGATGACCTCGAGGCAGCCTGGACACAGGTCCAGCGGCTTGAGGAACTGATCGCTGCGGCCGATGGCACGCTCGCGGCCCTTGATCATCGGGCGGCCGAGTTGGCAGCCCGCCAGCGGCAGCTCGAAACTACCAGGCAAGAGGCGGCAGCGGCGGTCGACGCCGCCTGGCAGGTTCTCACCGATCACAAGGCTCGCCTCGAAGCGACCCGTGACCGGCGGCAGTTTCTGGCCGAGCTGATCAGCAGCCGTGAGGGCCTCTCCGCGGCGACCCGCAGCCTGCTGGAACAGTCGGAGCAGGAAATCCCCGGTCTGCTCGGCCTGCCGGCCGACCTGATCGTGGCCACGGCCCGCTGGGCCAGCCTTGTCGATATTGCCATCGGTGTCCTTGGCGAACGTCTGGTTGTCACCGCATTGTCAGAATTGCTCGACTGGCACGGTTGCTGGACATCTTCCGCCGCCGCAGCTGCGGTCGCCCAGTCGGGTGGCCGCGTCGGTTTCATTTCACTTGACAGCCTTCAGGAACCTCCCGCCTTCGAGCCGGCAAGCCAGCCGGTCGACACCGGGGGCCTGATCGGCCGACTTGATCAGCTGATTGCCGCCGATTTTCCCGGGAACGACCCGACCTTGATCGGCCCTCCCGCCCCGACCGATCTGGCGGAGGAGATCCCGGGCGGCCCTGAGACGTCGCGGCTGCGCCGCTGCCTGCTGGGGCGGGTCTGGGTGGTCGACGCAATGCCGACGGCACGGCGGCTGCTGCCGTTTGTCCCGGCAGGCACGCTGCTGCTGGCCGAGGATGGCAGCTGGCTGTCTGCCGACGGTGGCTTTGAGACCGGCTCCCGAGGAACCGGTACGGGCCTGGTCAGCCGGCAGAGCGAACGCCGAGATCTCGAGGCCCGCCAGCGGCTGCTGGAAGCTGAAACGGAGGCCGCGACCGAAAGGCTCAAAACCACCCAGCGGCTGTTGGAAGCGAGCCGCACCGAGCAGCAACAGCTTGCCAACCGACAGCAGGAGCTCGCTGCCGAGCGGGCCGCCCAGCGGGCTGACCGCGACCGCCTCAACCGGGAACTGGCCGGCTGCCGCGAGACCGTCGCCCGCACGCAGCAGCAGCTCCATGAGGCTGAGACGCAGGCGGTAACCACCGCCGATGCGGTCCGGAGAGCCGCCGCCGAACGGACCGAACTGGAAGCCCGGCTGGCTGAAACCATGCAACAGATCGAAGCGGCCGAAGCCAGCCTCGCGGCAATCGACCAGTCCCGGGAACAGGTCTTGGCTGCCGTCGCCCAGCTCCGGCGTGACCACGGCGACTGCCGTGAACGGGCAGCAGCGATCGAGGCCACGCTCACCGCCCGGCTGGCCACCGCTGAGACAAGGCGGAACGAACTCGCCGCTGCCCGGGAACGCAAACAGGCAATCGACCAGCGACTGGCTGTGGTCGATCTCGAACGGCTGGCAGCCGGCGACCGGTTTGCCGAAGCCTGCCTGGCGGCTGAACGGTCCGCCCGCCGGCTGCAGGACTTCACCGATCGCCAGGCCTCCATCCAGTCCGCGAAGCAGCTTGCAACAGCCATGCTGGAGACGTCCCGGCAGACGATCCAGACCGCGGCTGAGCGGTCCCATGCCGCAGCCCTTGAACGGGAGACGGCCAGCCACCAACGCAGCCGGATCCTCGAGCGACTCCAGGACGACTATCAGATCGACCCCGCTGCCCCCCTGCCGGCCCCAGCGACGACCGACTTCGAGGGGGAGCCGATTGAAGTTCCGGCTGTTCGTGACGAACTCGATGCCGCGATCGAGGAGGTTCGCCGCAAACTCGGCTCAATCGGCTCAGTCAACCTCGAAGCCCTCGCCGAGGCCGAGGCCCTCGCCGGCCGGCTGGCTGAACTGGAGGGGCAGCTGGCCGACGTCACCGAGGCCAAACAGGCGGTGGAGAAACTGATCGAACGGATCAATGAGGAAAGCCGGCGGCTGCTTGCTGACACCATCGAGCGGGTCCGGGGGGAATTCCGGGAGCTGTTCGAGCGGCTCTTCGGCGGCGGCCAGGCCGACATCGTGCTCGATCCCGACATGGATCTGCTCGAGACAACCGTCGAAATCGTGGCCCGGCCACCCGGCAAGGAGCCCCGCAACATCTCGCTGCTGTCCGGTGGTGAAAAGACAATGACATGCGTGGCCCTGTTGCTGGCCATCTTCCGGTCGCGGCCCAGCCCCTTCTGCGTCCTCGATGAGGTCGATGCCGCACTCGACGAGGCCAACGTCGACCGTTTTGTCGGGGTGCTCCGGGATTTTCTCTCCGCAACGCAGTTCATCGTCGTCACCCATTCCAAGAAGACGATGGCCACCGCCACGACCCTCTACGGCGTCACCATGGAAGAGTCCGGGGTGTCCAAGCGGGTGGCGGTCCGATTCGAGCCGAAAGAGGCCTCGGTACGGTCGGCAGCAGCCTGATCAGCGGCGTGACCAGATTCTTCCGGAAGAACGGCTCAAGTCTCACGACGTGATCTTTCGATCTACCCTCTTGGACGGTCATGTTTCCTGAGTGTCCTGGTTCAGGCCAGGGGCAAAGGAACACATGACGCAGGGGGGGATCCTGCGGGTCTCGGCATTCGCCAGACCGGTCGGCCAAATGGTCACCGGTCGGGCGTGCGGACTGCCTTTCTCACGGCCCCCACTGCGTACAGCCGCCCCGTCGGAAGCTGGTGACGCGGCCTTCCCGATGGTGTTCACCGCGTCGGGGGGGCCGTGTCTCGACACTCATCGCGAGTGCGGGCTGGCCAAAGATGAGTCCGGACACGAAGATCCAATGGAGTCCATGTAATGAAGGTGTTTACAACGGGTCAGGTCGCGAAGATCTGCAAGGTTGCCCCGCGGACCGTCAGCAAATGGTTCGACTCGGGCAGGCTCAAGGGATATCGCATCCCCGGGTCACAGGATCGCCGCATTCCGCGGGAGTATTTGATCAAGTTTCTCAAGGAGCACGGCATGCCGCTGGGCGACCTCGAGGACGAGGCCATGGCCAAGGTGCTAATGGTGGGACAGGACCAGCTGCTGATTGAAAATCTGAAGCGGCACCTGCCGGCTGAGCAGTCTTTCAAAATCCAGGTGGCCGCCAGTGGCTTTGAGGCGGGCATCCAGGCCGAGAGCTTCCATCCCGACTGCATCGTCGTCGACTATGCCATCGGCCGGATCGACGCCCAGCAGATCTGCCAGAATCTGCGGCGGAACTCCGAGTATGCAGACACCATCGTGATTGCCCTGCTGCCGGACGACGGCTCGCAGATCACGGTCGATCGGGCCCACGTCAACGAGAGCTTCAAGAAGCCCTTCGACGTGGCCTTGCTGGCCGAACGGCTCCGGACGCTGATCGGTTCACGCAAAGAACTCGTCTGACCGGACGTGGAAAAAGCCAGCCATGGCCCTTGCCCGTGAATGCGGGCGACAAAGAGTCCCTTTGGGCAACCCCGAAAACGCCAACAGTTTCGGGATTGCCGTACGCCGCATCGTGCGGCGTGAGACGGGCTTTCCAGCGACTCCATGCCGGGGGCCGGTGTGCCACAAGGCACATCGGCCCCCGTGTATTCTTCAGGGAGGGGCTGCCCGGGCTCCGTAAGCCGGCGTATGCTCTCCCACATGGAAACGCCCCTGCACCCCATTCAGATGATTGACGTCGGCGGCAAGCCGGTCACGCTCCGAACGGCGACCGCCAGCGGGCGGCTTTCGATGCAGCCGGCTACGCTGGCCGCGATCCGGGACGGTCAGCTGGTCAAGGGCGACCCGATCGCCACGGCGCGGCTGGCGGGCATCATGGCGGCCAAGCGAACCGCGGACCTCGTGCCGCTGTGCCACCCGCTGCCGCTGGACGGGGTCGATGTCGCCTTGCGGCTGGTCGATGCCGGTGAGTCCGGCAGCGCGGCTGTGGCAATCGAGGCAACCGTCCGGGCGACCGCCCGCACCGGCGTCGAGATGGAGGCCCTGGCAGCGGTGACGGCCGCGGCCCTCACCGTCTACGACATGACCAAGTCGCGCGACCGCGGCATGACGATCGAAGCGGTGCGGCTGGAGACCAAGACCGGCGGCAGCCGCGGGGATTACCACCGCTGAGCTTGCAATTCCAGCGGAGCCATCACGCCTGCTCCGGGGTGACGGCCGTGCGGCGGGCCTCGGCCAGGATCGGCTCAAGTTCCTCGACAAAATCCTTCACGTCTTTGAACTCACGGTAGACGCTGGCGAAGCGGACGTAGGCCACCTGATCGACGCCGCGTAGCAGTTCCATCAGCCGTGCGCCGAGAACACCGCTGGGCACCTCGCTCTCGAAGCCGCCGTAGAGTTCTGTTTCGAGTGTCGCGATGATCCCCTCGATGTCTTCTTCGGTGACCGGCCGCTTCCAGCAGGCCTTGGCCAGCCCCCGCTTGAGCTTGTCCCGATCGAAGGGCTCCCGCTCACCATCCTTCTTGACGACCGACAGAAACTGCCGCTCGGCTCGCTCGTAGGTGGTGAACCGCCGCCGGCAGCCGAGGCACTCGCGGCGGCGACGGATGCTCGCCCCGTCATCCCCGGCCCGGGAATCGATCACCCGATCATTGTCAACGCGACAGAAGGGGCAACGCATGGCGGTTCCGCGGGGCTGGAGTGAAGCGAGTGGGTCAGGTGGGTGGCAGGGGGGCCGGCCCGTCAACAACACCGTCGGCCGGCTGGGGCTGGCGGGCCAGCTTCCAGTCCCGTCGCTGACGCGAACTCGGAATGTTCATGCCCTTCCGGTACTTGGTCACGGTCCGACGGGCGACCGTGATGCCCCGCTTGGCAAGCTCCTCAACCAGTTCATCATCGCTGAAGGGCTTGTCCTTGGGCTCTTCCTGGACGATCTCCTGCAGCTTCATCCGAACGGCATCCCAGGCCACCTCGCCACCGTCGGCACTGACCGTGCCACCGACGAAGAACCGGCGCAGGGGAAAGAGCCCTCGCGGGGTCTGCAGCCACTTGTCGTCGACCGCCCGGCTGACGGTGGTGACATGCATGCCGATTCGGTCGGCGATCTGCTGCATCTTCAACGGCTCAATCGCCTCGGGACCCTCGCTGAAAAACCGAGTCTGATGATCGACGATCGCCTGGGTCGTCTTCAACAGGGTGCTCCGCCGCTGCTCAATCGCCTCGATCAGCCACTGGGCCGAGTTGATCTTCCGCTTGATGTATTCGCGGGTTTCGGGGGCGGTATCTGCCGCCTGTAGCATGCCGCGGTAGGTCGGGCTGATCCGCAGGCTGGGCAGATCGATCTCCTCCAGCCGCACCTTCCAACTGCCGTCGGGCTGCTGATCGACATAGACATCGGGTTTGACCGGCGGCACGAAGGGCATGCTGAAGATCGCCCCCGGCTTCGGCTGCAGCCCGTGTAGCGCCTCTCGCAACGCTTCGATCTGCTCAATCGACAGGCCTGTCTTCCGCTCGATCAGCGGCAACCGGTTGGCGGCAAGGTTTTCAAGATGGTCACGGATCAGCTGCCGCAACTGAGCGGCGTGTGGCTGACTGCCATCGAGCTGTAGCAGCAGGCATTCCTTCAGGTCACGGGCCCCAACGCCGGGCGGGTCCATGCTTTGCACCACCGCCAGACCTTCCTCGAGGGCGGCCAGCTGGGCCGCTCGAAATGCCTCCGGATCGGCCACCGTCGGCTGGCCGGCCGCGTCGGCCGGTAGCGGATCGATCAGCTCTTCCAGCGGCATCGGCAGGTAGCCATTGGCGTCAAGGTTGAAGATCACCTTGTCGGCGGCCTGCTCGACCTCGGGAACGAGATCGTAGTTGGCCAGCTGATCGTGAAGGTGGTTGAAGAGCGTCTCGGGCCGGTCCTCCATGTTGGCCATGGCGTCGAGGTAGCGATCGGAGGCCTCGTCGATGCGGCCAGCCGACGGCCGCCGCCGATCCTCGTCCATGTCGGGGTATTCATTGGACCAGTCGTATGACCGCTCGAAGTCAGCCTGATTGGCATGTTCCTGGTCAACCACCAACGGCTGCTCGGCGGTCGTCTGGGGGGACGCCGGGGCTTCCGGCTCGTCCTGGCCACCGGCGTCGGGATCGGCTTCGGGCTCGACCAGTTCCAGTGTCTCGTTGTTCTGGATTTCCTGCTCGATCCGTTCCTCGAGGGCCATGAGCGGCAACTGGAGGATCTCCATCGACTGAATCATGCGGGGCGCAAGCACCTGCTTTTGCGCCATCCGCATTTCCTGCCCGAAGGACATCCGCATCGACATTGGACCGCATCCGTTTTTCGGAACCGTCAGTCACCGCCGCATGCCCCGGAGCATCCGGCTGAACCGCAAGCATACCATTCTCATCCTGCGACAGCCGGTAAACGGGACGACGGGAGTCGCCCGCCGACCTAAAACGGCTGGCGTCCGGCAATGGCGTCGGCGAGCATGTCCCGATTGGCCTGCTCCAGCGAGGCCCCCACCGTCAGGCCGCGGGCCAGTCGGGTGATCTGGACCGGCAGTCCCGCCAGCCGTGCGGCGACTGCCAGGGCGGTACCATCCCCTTCGACGTTGGGCGTGGTACCCATGATCACCTCGCGGATCCCCCCCTGCTCGATTCGCTTGACGAGGGCATTGATCGAGAGCTTTTCCGGGCCAACTCCCTCCAGCGGTGCAAGCCTTCCCTGCAGCACATGGTACCGCCCGCGGTAGCTGCCGGCCTGTTCGATGGCCAGCAGATCTCGCACCTGCTCGACCACGCAGAGCAGACTGCCGTCGCGGCGGCTGTCGGAGCAGATCTCGCATTGATCGGACTCGGACAGGTTGAAACAGACCCGGCAGGGCCGCAGGTTCTCCTTCACCGCTCGGATGCTTTCGGCAAAGGCGATCGCCTCCTCATGGGGCATCTTCAGCACATGGTAGGCCAGCCGTTCGGCACTCTTGCGGCCGATGCTCGGCAGGCTGGCAAAGGCCTCGATCAGCCGGCCGATCGCCGAGGTCTCCTCAGGCATCAGGTCGCCTCCGGCTCAGCAGCGGGCGGGTCAGCCGCATCGGCAGCCGGTGCCACCGCCGGTGGTGGCGGCCGCCGCGGAGGCTCAACCTTGCGAATGGCGGCATCAAAAATGGTCCGGGCATGGCTGATGAGTGGATGCTCCATGGTCTCCCGTAGCAGTGCTGCCGACGAAACACCGCGGCCAGGGCCGCGGTCGGCCGCAGGCTCAGTTCGTGTGCCCTCAGCCACCGTCTCAGGCCGCTCGCCCGCGGCCGAAGCGGCCGGTTCGGCAGGCCGGCAGGCAACAGCATAGCGGCAGGGACGGCCGGTGAGTTCGGCGACCGCCTGCTGAAACTGGCCAACGATTTCCGGCCGGCTCAAGAAGGCTGCCGCCGAGGCCCCAGAGGCGGGCAGTTCGATCCGCAGGCTACTCCCCTCCCAGACGGCGGCGGTCGCCATGGCAGCGAAGTCTTGGGCAATACCACCGACCGCGGCGGCCGCCTGATTCCAGGCCGGCAGCGGGTCGGGCAGCGGTGCGGCCCCGGCCCCCTCATCGGCAGCGACCACGGGCGGCTCCGCCACGGGGGTTTCAATCACGGGTGCTTCCACCAGGCGTGTTGCCTCCGCAGACTGGCTCGATGCGGACGGGACAGGCGGCGGCGACTGCAGCACCGCCTCCTCAGCGGCGGCCCTGGGTGTCACCGCTACGGCTGGGGGCTTTTTTTTTTCGGCTGGGGAAGCGGGGGACGGCTCTCCCGCAGCGACCCGGTCGATCACCTCGGTGAGACTATCGAGGTCCTCCAGGCCGGCCAGCCGGACCACCGCCATCTCGGCCAGTACCGTGGCGTGGGTGCTCTGCCGCATCCGCGCCAGGGCTTGGTCAACAATCTGCAGCATCGCGAGCAGGGTTTCGGTGCCGGTCTCACGGCCCAGGGCGGCAAGATCGACACCGCAACCGTCACCAGCCAGCAGCGTCTCGGGGCCGCAGCCAACGCTGGCCACGAGGCAGTCCCGCAGCACAGCCAGCAGCTGTTCCAGCACCCCGCCGGCATCTGCACCACCGGCAAGGGCCTCGTCGAGGGCGGCGAGGGCAGCGGCGGCATCACGGGCGGCGATTGTCCGCAACAGCCGGCCAATCTTCTCTTCACTTCCAATGCCGATTAGCGACTGGACCTCCTCGACACCGATTTCGTGCCCATCACCGGAGGCGATTCCCAGCAACTGCTCGAGCAGCGACTGGCTGTCCCGCATGCTGCCGGCTGCGCGACGGGCAATCAGCCCGAGCGCCTCAGAGGCCACCTGCACCCCCTCAGCCTCGACGATCTGGGCCAGCCGACGGGTGATCGCCCCGGCACTCACCGCCTGGAAGTCGAATCGTTGACACCGCGAAAGGATGGTGATCGGCAGCTTTTCCGGTTCGGTTGTGCAGAGGACGAACTTGACATGTGGCGGGGGTTCTTCAAGCGTCTTGAGCAGGGCATTGAAGGCCTCGCGGGTGAGCATGTGGACCTCATCGATGATGTAGGTCTTGTAGTGCCCTCGCGCCGGCCGCACCGCCACGTTTTGACGCAGCTGGCGGATCTCGTCGATCCCCCGGTTGCTGGCGGCATCGACTTCGACGACATCGACATCGTGCCCCGCTGAGATCGCTTCGCAGGTGGGGCAGGCGTTGCAGGGCTCACCATCCTGCCGGTTGCCGCACTCCAGGGCCTTGGCATAGATCCGGGCCGCGCTGGTCTTGCCAACTCCGCGGGCCCCGGTGAAGAGATAGGCGTGGCCGATCCGGCCCGATTCGATCGCCCCGGCGAGCCCGCGGGCCACGTGCTCCTGCCCAACCAGATCAGCGAACCGCTGCGGCCGGTACCGGCGGGCGACGACCTGGTAGGCGGCCGGTTGAGCCATGGCAAATGGACAGCATCGGGCGGACGGGAGGAAAGCAATACCTGCCTGCCGTGACGAACCGGAAGGCGGCAGCGGACGCCGATGAGAGGCCCACCGCACAAAGAGACGACTGCTTATGGCTGCTGCGGTTAAGCCCTGACCAGATTCACAGGCCTCCATCGCAGGGGCCCCTCATCGGCGTTCGCTCACACTGGTTGTACGCGGCAGTCGCCCTTTGGTCAAAGGCTGCTACATTCCAGCCATGGCAAGCCCGATGATGCAACAGTTTGAGGCCGCCAAGGCCCGCTGCCCGGGGGCCCTCGTGCTCTTCCGGATGGGGGACTTCTATGAGCTCTTCGGTGAGGATGCCCGCCGGGCAGCTGACCTGCTCGACCTCACCCTCACCAGCCGCGACAAGGGGCCCGACGCCGTGCCAATGGCCGGCTTCCCCCACCACCAGCTCGATCCGCAACTGGCCCGACTGGTCACGGCGGGCGCACGGGTGGCCATCTGCGAACAGATCGACGACCCCAAGACGACCAAGGGGCTGCTCCGGCGCGAGGTGACCCGGATCGTCACCCCCGGCATCGCCGCCGATGAGTCGCTGCTCGACCCGGCCCGGCCCAACCATCTCGTGGCGGTGGTGCCGCGGGCAGTCGCGGCCCGAGGCGGGCGGGTGACCGGCGGCGTTGCGGTCGGCCTGGCCTGGATCGACGTCGCTGCCGGTCGGTTCACCGCCGCCGTGGTCGATCGCGACGATCTGGCCGATCAGCTGCTCAGGCTCGACGCCTCGGAACTGCTCTGCAGCGACACCGACCGCGATCTGCTGGCAACGGTACTGGCCGAGGCGGGCCTGCAAACAGCGGTAACGGTGCGGCCCGCCTGGTGGTTCGATGACGCCACCGCTGAGAACAAGCTGAACGCGGCCCTCGGGGGCGTTCGCCTGGGGGGCCTTGGCTTCGACCTGCCGGATGAACGGCTTGCAATCACCGCCGGCGGCGGCATCGTGGCCTATCTCGAGGAGAACGAACCGGCAGCGATCGGCCGCATCAAAAGCCTGGCCGCCTGGCGGCCGGGGCTGCGGATGGAAATCGACGAGGCGACCCGCCGCAGCCTTGAACTGCTGCGGGCAACCGGCGGCGGACGGCGGCGGGACGGGTCGCTTGCCGGCGTGCTCGACACCACCCGTTCGGCAATGGGCAGCCGGCTGCTGGCCGAGTGGCTGGCCGCTCCGCTCCTCGACAAGGAGGCAATCGACAGCCGGCTTGATGCCGTTGCCATCCTGGCCGCGCACCCGCCGGTGGCCGACCGGCTGGCCGCCGCGCTTCAGGGCATCGGAGACATTGAGCGGCTGACCGGCCGGGTGATGTCCGGCCGGGCCGGCCCGCGGGATCTTGAACGCATCGGCCGGGCCACTGCCGTCATTCCCGATCTGCTCCGCGGGCTCGATGAGGCGGCCGGACTGACGTCGGCCGAGGCGACCAACGGCTCGATGCTGCTGGCAGCCCTCCGCGAGGAACTCGACCCCTGCGACGACCTGGCCGCACGGATTGGCGGCACCCTGCGGGAGGGCTGCCCGACCTTCGCCCGCGAAGGAGGTTTCATCCGGCCGGGGTTCGATGCCCGCTATGACGAACTGACCGAACTGGCCTCCGGTGGCAAGGCCTGGATCACCGCCTACCAGGCCCGAGAGAGCGAGCGGACCGGCATCTCTGCGCTCAAGGTCGGCTTCAATCGGGTCTTCGGCTTCTTTCTCGAGGTCGGCCGCGGCCATGCCGACAAGGTGCCGCCGGAATATGTCCGCAAGCAGACCGTCAAGAATGCCGAGCGGTACACCACGCCCGAACTCGATGAACGTCAGCGGCAGGTCCTGGGAGCGGAAGAAGAGGCGGTCCGCCGCGAGGTTGAACTGCTCGACGACCTGCGGGCCTTCGTCGCCGTCCACCGGGACCGGCTCGATCGGGTGGCCGAGCAGCTGGCCACGCTCGACGTACTGCTGGCCTTCGCCGAGGTGGCCCGGTCGCGACGGTGGGTGCGGCCCGAGATCTGCACCGACCAGACGGTCTCGATCGACCAAGGCCGCCATCCGGTATTGGAGACGCTGCTGCCGGCGGGCACGCTGGTTCCCAATGACCTGGCACTGACCGGTGGCGACCGCACCGATACCGGCGGCGTCCCGGCCATCCTGCTGGTGACCGGGCCAAACATGGGGGGCAAGAGCACCTTCATCCGCCAGGCTGCCCTGCTGGCGGTGCTGGCCCAGGCTGGCTCGTTCGTGCCGGCCCGGTCCGCCCGCCTCGGCATCGTCGACCGGCTCTTCGCCCGGATCGGGGCGGGCGATGATCTGGCCAGCGGGGCGAGCACCTTCCTGGTCGAGATGGCGCAAACTGCGCGGATTCTCAATCGTGCCACTGCGAACAGCCTCGTCATCCTCGACGAGGTCGGCCGCGGCACCAGCACGTTTGACGGTCTGGCACTGGCCCAGGCCGTGGTTGAGCACCTGCACGGCCAGGTTGGCTGCCGGACCCTGTTTGCCACCCACTACCTGCAGCTGGCTGCGCTTGAACGGCTGCCGGGCGTCGCCAATGTTCAGGTACTGGTCGAGCAGCACGAGGGGCAACTGGTCTTCCTGCATCAGGTGACCGGAGGTGCTGCCGACAAGAGCTGGGGTGTGCATGTGGCCCGGCTGGCCGGGGTACCGGTGGAGGTTGTCGACCGGGCCCGCGACCTGCTGCTCCTCTACGAAACCGGCGGCGGCCAATCGGGCAGCCGGCAGCGGCGAAGGCAGACCACCCCCCACGACCAGCCACTCCTTTTTGAGTGATCGGTTGCGTTCCAAGGACGCTGCCGCCAGCCATAAGCACCTTCCAACCTCTTTTCACTTTTCCCACAACGCATCATGAACGCCCTGTTACTGACAGAACCTGGCCAGATCACCCTGACCGACCTGCCACTGCCCCAACCCGGCCCGGATGAAATCAGGCTGCGGGTTGCCGCCTGCGGCATCTGCGGCAGTGATGTCCACGGCTACACCGGTGAAAGCGGCCGGCGGATTCCACCACTGGTGATGGGCCACGAGGCAGCCGGCACGATCGATGCGGTCGGTGCGGGTGTGACCAGCCTGACCGTCGGTCAGCGGGTGGCACTCGATTCGACCGTCTTTTGCGGCAGCTGTGAGCAGTGTCAAAGCGGCAGTGAAAACCTCTGCAGCCACCGGGAGGTGCTCGGCGTCTCCTGCGGCGACTACCGCCGCCACGGCTGCTTCGCGGAGTATGCCATCGTGCCGGCCAGGGTCTGCTATCCGATTCCCGACAGCCTCGGCTTCACGGTGGCAGCCCTGCTTGAGCCGCTCACCATCAGCCTGCACGCGGTGAACCTGGGCTGCCAGCAGGGCAGACCCCGCTCGGCCGTCGTGGTTGGCTGCGGCATGATTGGCCTGGCGACGGTCGCAGCGCTTGCCGCCCGGGGCGTTCCGCGGATCGCGGCAATCGACATCGATGTTGACCGGCTCGCCGAGGCCCGGACCCACGGGGCAGTCGAAACCTTCAATGGCCGTGAGGCCAACGCCGGAACGCGGGCCGCTGCCTGGGGAACCAGTTCAGCCGATGTCGACGGGGCCGATCTGGTGATCGAGGCGGTCGGCAATACCGCAGCTGTGGGTACGGCGATCGACGCGGTCACCCGCGGCGGCACGGTGGTGCTGGTGGGCAACATCGCGCCGATGATCGACTTGCCGCTGCAGCGGGTGGTGACGCGGCAGATTCGGCTGCAGGGCTCCTGCGCCTCAGCCGGCTGCTACCCTGAAGCGATCAGGTTGGCTGCTGAAGGCAAGGTCGATCTGGCGAGGTTCATCAGCCGCGTCGCGCCCCTGGCCGAAGGGCCCGCCTGGTTCAGCCGGCTGCACAACCGCGAGCCGGGGCTGGTCAAGGTGGTGCTGACGCCGTAGGCAGTCGGCTGATTAGCCGCACTGGTTCATCCTGTCGCGGGGCGTGCCGGCCCCGACCAGTTCTGGCTCCAGCCGGGCGACGGCGGCGTTCGGCTCATCGACAGTGACGGTCACCGCCACCCGTTTGTAGGCCGGCGTGCGCGAGAGTGGGTCGGCCGCTTTGGGCACCAGCACGTTGCTCTCAGGATAGTACATCGCCACACAGCCAGGCCGAATCTCTGGAAAGGCCGAGACGATCTGCCCGCGCATTTCCCCGGCCGTGCTCACGATCCGGCAGCGGCCACCAGCTGTGAGCCCGTACCTCGCAATATCGTCGGGATGCATCAGCACGATGTCGCGGCGGGTCTGGTTGCGGTAGAGGTCTTCTTCTTCATAGACAACCGTATTGAACTGCCCCTCGCTGCGGATCGTCATCAGCTGCAGCCCCTCCGGGATGTCGGGCAGGTCGTGGACAAAGAGGCTCGCTTTGCCGTCAGCGGTTGGAAACTTCGGCGTGTCGAGGGCCCGGCCAGGAATCGAGAACTCTTTTTTATCGCGGTCGATCGTGGCGATCGGTTCAAGCCCTGGCACGATCCGACTGATCGCCTTGCGAATGGTGCTGGTGTGGGCCATCTCCAGCCAGTTGACCGGGCCGGAGGTGCCGAGCACCCGGCAGCCGAGCTCCGAGATGATTTCGACTTCACTCCGTGGGCCCGCCTCGGGACCCGTCTGGTGCCGCGGCTTGCCGCCGTCGGAGAGCCTGATGAAGCTGAACATGCTCTCCTGCGTGGAGGGTTCGGGCTCTTCGTCACGGGCCAGCACCGGCAGGATGATGGTCTGCTCGCCGCCGAGACCGCAGGCGTGGCCGGTGTTCAGCGAGGTGTTCAGATAGACCACCATGTCGGTCTTGGCGAGGGCCTGCTGGGCAAAGCCGGCAGCAGGGCTGGCTCCGTAGAGATTGCCGCCAAGGCAGCAGGCAAACCGCATCGTGCCCGCATCAGCGGCGTCGAGGCATTCAAGCGTGTCGAAGCCCTTGAAGGTTGGCAACTCCACGCCGAGGTCGTTCTGCAATCGATCGAATACCGCATCCTTCAGCTTCGGTGTCACCCCGACCGTGCCCATGCCCTGGATGTTTGAATGACCGCGAATCGGCTGCAGCCCAGCCCCGGGCCGGCCGATCATTCCCCGCATCAGGGCAAGCTCCGCAATGGCCTGCACCGTCGCCGCCCCGTGCAGATGGTGGGTCACTCCCATCGTCCAGGCAAAGACCGCCCGCTTTGACTGGGCATATTGCCGGGCCATGTCATCGATCTGCTCATGGCTGGTCCCCGACTTGGCAACGATCTCATCCCAGGAGAGGGCATCGAGCCGGGCGGCCAGTTCCGGCCAGCCATGGGTGTGTTCGTGGAGGAAGTCCTCGTGCACCACCGGTTCACCGTTGCCGGTTTCACCGGCTGCGTGCATCTCCCGCAGCCGCTTCATCAGGCCGTAGACAACAGCGAGATCACCGCCGGCGTGGGGCTGCACGTAGCTGCTGGCGATCTGGGTGCCGAACAGCAGGCTGACCGCATCGCTCGGCACTGAGAAATTGACCAGGCCGGTTTCGACGATCGGGTTGAGCACCACCACCTTGCCGCCGCGGCGGCGGACCATCATCAGCGACCGCATCATCCGGGGATGGTTGCTGGCGGGGTTGCCGCCGATCAGCATGACGAAGTCACTCTTCTCCAGATCGTCGAGCTTGATGGTGCCGGCCCCGGTGCCGATCACACTGGCCAGGCCGACCCCGCTGGCCTGATGGCAGTAGTAGCTACAGTTGTTGACGTGGTTGGTGCCGTAGAGCCGGGCAAAAAGCTGCAGCAAAAAGCCCGCCTCGTTGCTCGAGCGACCGGAGAAATACCAGAAGCTCTCCTGCGGCTGAGTCTGGCGGAGCTTGTCGGCGATTCGCTCCATCGCCTCACTCCAGCTGATCGGCCGGTAGTGCTGGCTGCCCTTTTCGAGCAGCAGCGGCTTCACCAGCCGGCCAGCATGTTCCATTTGATAGGGCGTGAACTTCTGCAGTTGGGCAACGGTGTAGGTTTCAAAGAAGCTGTCGGGAACCGCCCCCTGCATGTCGGCCACCATTGCCTGGAACGACTTTTTGCAGACCTCGGGGAAGTGGCCGGCTTCGTTGACCATGCCGCCCGCCTGCCCGCCCATGCCGAGGGCGCAGGTCTTGCAGGTGTTCCGCGTCCGCATCGCCTTCCAGAGGGTCCAGAGGCCGCCGGCCTCACGGGCCTTCTTGAAGGTGTAGCGGATCGCCCGCCAGCCACCGCCGGTTCGTACCCGTCCCATGCCTTGCTCGCTTTCCTTCGTGTTCTCGATTCCGATCCAGGCCCGGTCAGCCCAGGCTGACGGTCACCGTCTTGTCTTCCAAGTATGCATCAAGGCCGCGCTCGCCAAGCTCCCGACCGAAGCCCGACTGCTTGAAACCCCCGAATGGGGCCGCGGCATCGAGGACGTCGTAGCAGTTGACCCAGACCGTGCCGGCCCGCAGCCGCCGGGCAATGGCATGGGCCCGGCCAACATCACGGGTCCAGACGGCAGCCGCCAAGCCGAAATTGGTGGCGTTGGCTCGCCGCACCAGCTCATCGACATCGGAGAACCGCAAGACCGAAAGCACCGGCCCAAAAATTTCATCGCGGGCGATCGCCATCTCGTCGCTGACGTCGGTGAAGACGGTCGGCTCGATAAAAAAGCCCCGGTCACCCACCCGCGCTCCACCGGTGGCACAGGTCGCCCCCTCCTCACGGCCCTTGGCGATGTAGCCCATGATCTTGTCGAACTGGGCCCGGTCGACCTGGGGCCCCTGATCGGTGGCTGGATCGAACGGGTCACCAACCTTCCGGCTTTTCGAGAGGGCCACCACCTTTTCGACAAAGGCATCGTGAATGGAGTCCTCGACAAACAGCCGTGAGCCAGCACAGCAGCACTGCCCTTGGTTGAGATGAATCGCCACGTGTGCCCCGAGGGCGGCTGCCTCGAGGTCGGCGTCGGCGAAGACGATGTTGGGGCTCTTGCCACCCAGTTCCAAGGTCAGCCGCTTCATGGTGTCGGCTGCCTGCCGCATGATCACCTGCGCGGTTTCGCCCGATCCGGTGAAGGCCACTTTGTCGATGCCCGGATGCTTGACGATCGCCGCCCCGGCAGTCGGCCCGAAGCCGGGCAGCACGTTGATCACACCGTCGGGCACGCCCGCCTTTTGGGCCAGCCGGGCCAGCCGCAGACAGGTCAGCGGCGTCTGCTCGGCCGGCTTCATCACGATCGTGCAGCCGGCGGCAAGAGCTGGGCCCCACTTCCAGGCCGTCATCAGCATCGGAAAATTCCAGGGGATGATCTGGCCGGCCACGCCGACCGGCTCGCGGCGGGTGTAGCAGAGATAGTCGCCGTTGATCGGGATGGTGTTGCCCTGGATCTTGTCGGCCCAGCCGGCGTAGTACCGCAGGCAGTCGAGCGCTTGCGGGATGTCGCCATGCCGGGCGTCCTTCACCGGCTTGCCGTTATCGAGGGCCTCGAGGGCGGCCAGTTCGTCGATCTCCGCCTCGATCAGGTCGCAGAGCCGGTGCATGATCCGGCCCCGCTCACGGGCATCGAGCCGGGGCCATGGCCCCACATCAAAGGCCCGCCGGGCGGCCCGCACGGCCGCGTCGACATCGGCAGCATCGGCCTCGGCCACCTGGGCAATCGGTTCCTCAGTGGCAGGGTTGATGGTTTCAAATGTTTTGCCGCTGCGGGCGGGAACCCACTGCCCGTCGATCAGCAGCTGGGTCTGACGAATCTGGGGGACCGCGGCTTTCCCCGGGGGCATGGTGGCGGTGGACATGACTGGATTCCTTGCTGAAAAGCGGCTCTGACCGGGTAGAATTGGTCCCACGTGCCAAGCCGATTTGATCCCAGCATCCTACCCGGGATACGATCTCTGCAGCAAAAGGATGCCATCGGGCCGACGTGGTCTGCGGTGGCGGCACATGTGTGCAATCCTGTCAGCGATGGCCCGTTGTCCGGATGCCCGGCCGGCAGCCATCGGTCAACGAGTGAGGAGTGTTCAATGGTGTTTCTGAAAGAATTGCGACGTTATTCGGCCGTTCTGGCTGCTGCTGCCATCTTGGTGTCGGCTAGCCTTGCTTCAGCCGATTTGGTGAGTGGCCCGCAGCCCGGCGACCGGGTCGGTGCCTTCACGGTGACCAAGGTCGCCGGAAACGCGAACGATGGTGTTGCTGAAGGCAAGAGTCTCTGCTACCGCTGCAAGATGGGGAACCGTCCGGTCGTGATGATCTTTGCCCGAACGGCCGATGGGTCGCTGGCGAAGCTCATCAACGAACTTGAGGAAGAGCTTAAAGAACATGAGGCCGACAAACTAACCGGCTTCGTCAACATGATTGGCGCGGACGCGGAAAGCCTGAAGGTCGCCGCTGCCAAGTTCGTGAAGGACAACGGCATCGAGCGGTTCGCCTTTGTTGTCCCGGAGGATGCCGAGAACGGTCCTGGCAACCTCAATATCGCCCCCGAGGCTGACCTGACTGTGGTCTGCTACAAGGGCGGCAAGGTGATGGCCAGCCACGCCCTTAAGAAAGGCGAACTCAACGGCGACACGATCGGTGCGATCGTTGAGGCATCCTGCAGCCTGGTTGAGTGAGCGTCTGCCACCTGCTGACGCTGCTGTAGTGACGATTGATTTACGAGCGGCCCGGGATCGCCACCGATCCCGGGCCGTTTTCGTTTCATAACGCGAGACCCCTGAAGGATTGGCCGTTTTTTTGACCCCAGATGCAGCACCGCGGCAATCGGGTATATTTCAGAAGTCGGTCAGCGTGCAGCAATTGAGAGTGATGCCGTTGGCCTGTGTGGCGGCGTAGCTCAGTTGGTTAGAGCACAGGCTTCATAAGCCTGGTGTCGCCGGTTCAAGTCCGGCCGCCGCTACTTTTCCGCTCAACCAAAGCCCGTAGGGCTGCAAACACTGCGGGTTTTTTGTTACCGCCGCCAACCCCGGAACGGCTCGTAGATTCGCACCTGCAGCAGCAGTTCACTGGCGGCGAAGTTCGTCGGGTAGTCGAACGGCACCCCGATGAAATCAGCCGTTGCCGTCGACTGATCAATCGCGAAAAACCGGTATCCGAGGTCGAGGGTGGCCCGCGGTGAGATCTCGTAAAACACTCCGCCACCAGCCTGCCAGGCAAAATTGGAGACCCGGTCGTTCGCAGTCACCAAGCTTCCCAGGCCGGTGCCACTGATGGTCGAACGGTAGCCACCGCCACCGATCCCGCCACCGGCGTAAAGCCCAAGACTCTCGTAGGGCTTGTAGTCTCGCCAGAGATTGACCATGGCCGACCAGCCGTCGGTCATCCGCGTGGTGAGACTGTCTCCCAAGGAGTCGCCGTCGGTAACGCTGGCCTGGTCACGACCGCGGCCCTCGAATTCCAGCCGGAGGCCGCCGTTGTCCCGCAGGAACCGCACACCTGCGGTACCACCGGCCGTGAAAATCGACTGATTAGGAACCGTGGTCGGACTGCCCGGCACCTTATCAAGGGTGGCAAATGCAGCCCCAACAATGCCGCTGAGATAGAACTGTCGGCAACTGCCGCTCTGGTCGAGCCGGGCCATGAACGAGTCGTAGGAGTCCTCCGCCCGACTCACTGCCGGCGAGCAGCCCAGCACCGCTGAGACAACAATGGCAGCCGAAACGCCACGTCTCCGCCAGCCCCCATTCATCACTGTTTTCAATCGCTGATTGCGCATCGAATGCCCCTCCCGACTGCTGCTCCAAAAAATCAACGCGGTGTTGCCCTGCAGGGAAATTCAGCACCCCGCACTTATGGATCGACCACGGAAAGTGTCATCTTCCTTTGAATTGTCTGCTTCGGCATCACCCGGACAATCCGTACGGTTCTTCCTTCAAGATGCCTGCGAGAGAAGCCTTGCGGCCTCCAGCAGTGGGTTTATCCGGGTCAGGAAACTTGGAGAGACCGTGGGGGGCCACCGGGTTTCTTGGCGGAGGCACATCGAGGCCGTAGTCAGCAGCGGCCGGGCTCGTCGACGCTCAGGCGAAAAACTGCCACAGGAGAAGGGTCAGGCTGAAGCCAATCAGGGAGATCATCACGGAAATCACCCCCCAGGTTCGCAGTGTCTGCCCCTCGGTCATGCGGAGATAGCGAGAGATCATCCAAAAGCCTGAGTCGTTCACATGCGAAAAGCCGGTTGCCCCCGCGGCAATGGCAATGGTGACCAAGGCCAGTTGTGGCTGGTTCAGGCCGGTGACAAAGTTGCCCATGAGTCCGGCCGCCGTCAGCATGGCCACCGTCGCAGACCCCTGGGCAATTCGAATCAGCGTGGCAAATCCCCAGGCGAGGGCAAGGACTGGAATTCCCGAGTCGGCAAAGACCACCATAAGGGCGTCCGTGATTCCGGTTGACTGCAAAACCCCTTTGAAGACACCGCCGGCACCGGTGATCAGGATAATGATGCCAGCGGGCCCAAGCGCCTTCGTCGAGATTTGCAGCAGGGTTTCCCGATCAACCCCACGTCTTGTCCCAAGGAAATAGAGGGCTGCCAGAGTGGTTGTCAAAAGCGCAATCACCGGGTGCCCAAGAAACGTCACGGTCTGTATCCAAGGATTTGCCTGGGCCAGTGCAGCAGTCAACTGCGTTGACCGCTCTGCACCAGTCAGCCCCTCGGGCAGGGTTGCCGCCACCCCCTGCTCCACCACCGTGTTGGCCAGAATCATGCTGATCGGCAGGCCAATGAAAAAAAGTACCTGGCCCAGCGTCGGCAAATCTTCCGTGCTCGCGTCAGCCCCGATCTCAATCTCCGCAATCGGCGGCACATCGATCTGATTAGCCAGCCAGCCACAGAGCCAAGGGCCGCAGATTACCGCCGTTGGCAGCCCCACCAGAACGCCAAAGAGAATCACCCAGCCAAGATTCACCCCCAGCAGATAGGCCACTGCTACCGGGCCAGGCGTCGGCGGCACAAAGGCGTGGGTCACGGCCAGCCCAGTGACAAGCGGCAGCCCAAAGGTGAGGTAAGGACGCTTGGTGTCTCTCGCCAGGGCAAACAAGAGTGGCGCCAGAATGACCAGGGCCACGTCCAGAAACACCGGAATCGAAATCACAAAGCCCGTCAGCAGCATGGCCCACGAGGCCCGCTCCGGCCCGAAGATCCGGACGAGTTGCCGGGCGAGCGACTGCGTGCCCCCACTGTGCTCGAGGATTGCCCCAAAAATTGCCCCGATGCCAATGATGGTGGCAATGAAGCCGAGGGCACCGCCCATACTGTCAATGATCGTGCTGGCGACTTGTGTGAGCGGGACTGCCTCCGGGTTGACCAATCGGCTTGAGGACGCAACGACCACCGACACCAACAAGAGCGCAAGAAATGCCTGCAGCTTGAGCCGCAGAATCAGCACCAGCAGGAAGCCAATCCCAAACACAAGCAGGGCCATCAGCGGACCTGCCGGCAGGCTCCCTGGCTCAGCCGGGGCCGTGAACCCAAGCAAGCCCACCCCCGGGGAACCAATGCCCTGAACAATTGCTTCAAATTCATTCACGCTGCTACTCCAGCTGGTGGCCGAGACAGACAACTTGGCGGAGGATTTCGGGATCACCCTTCCCCCGGCAAAATCTTTCGAAGGCGGGCCAGTCTAGCTGCCCGGGAAAAAAGCCATCCATAATCCTTTACCCGCAAATGCGGGTGAAGCTGTGCGGTAACACCTGAGGCAGCAGACCGAGGCAAACTTCTCAGCACTCATCCAACAGATCGTCGATGGGTTTCGTGATGTCATTGACCTGAATGACCCGGGATTGAGCCTCCCCCGCATACTCCGAGGGGTCGATCGGCTCACAGGCTGCCAGCTGATTACGGACGACCACCACTGAGGCGTCCGACGCGTCATTCCCCGCCGCCTGCCGATCCACGATGCGCCGCTTGGCCTCCGTCGGCGGCAGCGCGCAGACGAGCCACGTCAGCGGCACCTGCTTTTTGATGGCCAGCTCTGCGAATACCATCCGCTGGGCCCGCCGCAGGCAGGTGGCATCAACGACTACGCTCTGGCCCGCGTCCAGCAGCAGGCTGGCAAGCTCGGCGAGTCGCCGATAGACCCGCCCGGTCATCGCGGCGGAATAAAGCCGCGCCGCTGCCGCATCATCAGCTGGCCGCTCCGTCGGACGCAGCCCAGCCAGCCGCTTGCGTTCCACATCACTGCGAATGCGAATAGCACCACAACGCTCGATGACCTGCCCCGCCACCGTGGTCTTGCCAGACCCAGAAATGCCGCTGGTCACAAAGAGTGCGGGCTGCCTGGGTCTGGCCAAGTGGTCAGCGAGGTCGAGGTAGCGATCACTTTCGTGATCCATCTTCACGACAACTGTTTGGTTTCCTACTTCACTGGCCTGTTTCCGCCGAATAGCCGCCACTGCGGCCCGCACGATGGCCCGATAGACCGTGAACAGCGGCATGACGGCGGCCGCCGCATGGTCGTCTGCCGCCTCCAGCCAGCCGCTGGTGACGCGAGCCGCCAGATCGGGCCGGCCTCGGGCATGCAGATCCATCACCAAGAAGGCAACGTCGCTCGCCACGTCGATCCACCGGAGTGACTCGTTGAACTCAATGCCGTCAAAGGCAACCGGCTTGCCCTCGTGCATCACAATGTTGGCCAGATGCAGATCACCATGGCACTCGCGGACCTTGCCAGCCTGACGGCGGTCTTCCAGCAGGCCTGCCCTGACAGCCAATTCAGCAGCCAGCCAGCCTCGCAGCCGCTCAGCCCGCCCAGCAGTTTCGGGGCGGGCTGAGACCAACTGCCCGAGATTGAGTTCAACGGTCGACAGGAAAAGCTGCGGGCTGCCCCACGGCTGCTGAGGGTCAGCCACGGCCAGTCGCTCTGCGACGCCGGCGATTTCACCTGCCAGCTGTTCACAGTCGGCTGCCGACAGCTTCCCTGCCTCCAGCAGGCGATCAAGCTGGTCAGCCTCATTGAACTGCCGCAGTTTGACGGCCCATTCAATTGGCTCGCCTGCACCCTCAACCTGCGGCCGCCCAGCCGGCCCGGTGATCGGCACGCTGGCAAGATAGAGTTCTGGTGCAAACCGACCGTTCAGCCGCAATTCTTCCTCACAGCAGGCCCGCCGTGCCTGGAGCGTTGAGAAATCAAGAAACCCCAGGCTTACCGGCTTCTTCAGCTTGTAGGCATAGTCGCCAGTTAAAAACACCCACGAGATGTGCGTCTCAACCAGCTTGATCGGACCGGTCGGGTGAGGATAGGCAGCGGAGTCCAGCAGGCTCTCGATCAGTGGCGGCAGCGACGACATGGGCGAAGCATCGCAGATCGAACCCACACCTTTCAAACACCAGCCCTCGTGGCATGGCTGATACACTTCGGCCGACAACCCCTGCCTCATTCACTCGGTGCCTCCATGCGTTCACTCGGTCTGTTTCTCGCGGTCCTGCTGTGCTGCGGTTCACTGTCACTTCCGGCTGCTGAAACCCGGCTCTTTGTCCTGCCCTCAGGAGACGACGCCGCCGCAGGCAGCCGCGAGGCCCCCCTGGCCAGCCTGGCCGGTGCCCGCGACCGGATTCGGCAGCTCCGCGGTGAAGGCATCACCGGCCCAGTGATGGTCGCTTTTGGCAGGGGAACCTACTTTTTCAACAGCCCAGTCTCTTTCTCCAAACAAGATTCCGGCAGCGAGGCGGGACCGGTCACCTACATGGCAGCTGCCGGCCAGCCGGTGCATTTCACCGCCGGCCGCACCGTGACCGGCTGGCAGCCGGTTACCGATCAGCAAGTCCTCGCCCGGCTGCCTGAGGTCGCCAGGCAGGCGGTCCGGGTGGCTGACCTGAGAGGCCAGGGCATTGGCGACTATGGCACGCTGAAAGTCCACGGCTTCGCTGGGCCAAACCCGCCGGCGGTGGCGGAACTGTTCTTTCAGAATCGGCCGATGAGCCTGGCCCGCTGGCCGAATGAAGGTTTTCGTGGGCTGAAAAAAGTCATCAACGCCACCACGCTCCTCCCAGATACCGACCGCACGAAACAGTGGCAGAACGAGGCCGACCCCTGGGTGTTCGCCTATTGGCATCACGACTGGGCAGAACTCTTTGAACCGCTCACGGGCATCGCAGCCGAGACCGGAGCCTTGTTGCGATCTGAAACGGTCAAGCCGCAGTACGGTATCACCGCCAACCGGGCCCGCTGGTATGCCGCCAACTTGCTCTGTGAGCTCGACGCACCCGGCGAGTACTACCTCGACCGCAAAGCCGGCCGGCTCTACTTCTGGCCGCCGGGTGGTGCTTCGGCCGACTTGGCGACGACGGTGCTCTCGATGGGCGAGGGGGTGCTGCGGGCAGCCGACGTCAGCCATGTCCGGTTTCAAGGCTTCACCCTCGAAGCCTGCCGGGGCACGGCCGTGCGAATCACCGGCGGCAACAACTGCCAGCTTGTCGGCTGCACCATTCGGAACATCGGGCACTCTGCCGTATCGGTCTCGGGTGGCCAGCGGCACACCGTCTATGGCTGCGACATCCACGACTGCGGTACCGGCGGCATCGGCATGGCCGGGGGCGACCGCAAGACCCTGACCTCAGCGAGCCACACTGCCGGAAACAACCACGTCTTTCGCTACTCGCGGCGGGCGCGGACCTATCGGGCCGGTATCTCGGTCTCGGGTGTCGGCAACAAGATCGTCCGCAACCTGATTCACCACGGTCCCCATCTGGCCATATCAGCGGGTGGCAACGAGCACCTTGTGGCGGGTAATGAAGTCCACAATGTTGTCGCCGAGAGCGGCGACGCCGGGGCCTATTACGTCGGCCGCGACTGGACGCAGCGGGGCAACGTGCTGCGAGGGAACTATTGGCATGACATCGTCGGTGCGACCGGCCACGGTGGCATGACGATCTATCTCGACGACCAGCACTGTGGCCACACCATCGAGGGCAACCTGTTCCAGCGGTGCTCCCGGGCGGTCTTCATCGGTGGCGGTGACGACAATCTGGTCGCCAACAATCTCTTTCTCGACTGCCACCCGTCGGTCCACATCGACAACCGGGGCATGGGCTGGCAGAAGGCGGCCACGGATGATCCCCAGGGCACACTCCGCACCCGGTTTGCGGCGATGCCAGTCGGCAGCGAACTCTGGAAGCAGCGATACCCCACCCTGGCCGGCACGCTGGAGGATGAGCCGAACATCCCCAAGCGGAACGCCTTGCTGCGAAACATCAGTGTTGGCGGCCGCTGGGATGACCTGCATAAGGGCACCCGCAGCTACCAGACAGTCGAGGACAACCTGGTCTTCGACGACGATCCCAACTGGGCCCGCCTGCAGACCGACGGCGAAGGCCGGCCGACGGGAGTGCTCTTCAAAGACCCGTCGGCGGCAAGCCAGATCGGCTTTGAGCCGCTGGCTTTCGACCGGATGGGGCTCTATGACGATCCCCGCCGAGCCAGCTGGCCGGTCGCCCGCCAGGTCGAACCGATCTCGTTTGACAAGTGATCCAACCGAAGCATCCACACCACTGCCATCGCACCCTGGAGAACGCCCGATGATCGTCGCCGCCTTTTCGGTGAAACCATACGACCAACAGTTTCTCGAAGCCGCGGCCGAGACTGCCGGTGCGTCAGTCGAGTGGCGGTGGTTCTCCGAGCCGTTGCGGGCCGAGACCGCTCGGCTGGCCGAAGGGGCGACCGCCGTCTGCTGCTTTGTCAACGACACACTCGATGCCGCCTGCATCGAAACGCTGGCAACCATTGGCGTGAAGCTGATCTGCCTGCGGTGTGCCGGCTTTAATCAGGTCGATCTGCAGGCGACCGAGGCCCACGGCATCCCGGTGGTCCGGGTGCCCGAGTATTCACCCCACGCTGTGGCAGAGCACACAGTCGGCCTTGTGCTGATGCTCAACCGCAGGCTGCACAAGGCCTATAACCGGGTTCGTGAGGGCAACTTCGCCCTCGAGGGCCTGCTCGGCTTCGACCTGCATGGCCGCACCGCCGGGGTGATTGGTACCGGCAAGATCGGCCGCTGCGTCGCTGAGATTCTGCTCGGCTTCGGCTGCCGGGTGCTCGCCCATGATCTGCATGCCGACAACAAACTCGTCGACCGGGGTGTTGTCTATCTGCCGCTCGATGAACTCCTGCAGCAGAGCCGCATCGTCAGCCTCCACTGCCCGTTGCTGCCGGCCACCTACCATCTGATCAACGCCGAGCGAATCAACCTGATGCAGCCAGGGGCGATGCTGATCAACACCAGCCGGGGCGGGCTGGTCGACACCGGCGCGGTGATTGAGGGGCTCAAGCAGGGCCAGATCGGCAGCCTTGGCCTCGACGTCTACGAAGAGGAGGCCGACCTCTTTTTCGACGACAAGAGCGGCACGGTAATTCAGGACGATCTCTTCATGCGGCTGCTCACCTTCCCGAACGTCGTGGTCACCGCCCACCAGGCCTTCTTCACCCGCGATGCCCTCGAGGCGATCGCCAGCCAGACGGTTCGCAACCTGCAGCACTTCACCCGCGGTGAACCACTCGAAACGGTCGTGGCAATGGGGTAGAACGTGGTATTGCCGCAGACCACACTGGGCTGTCGGCCGACGATCACAATGGGAGGGAGATCATGCTGCCGTTTGTGTGTCGGGTCCTGGTTTGCGGCCCGCAGCCAGGCGAACAACGCAAATTGAGTCGCTTGTTCGTGGCGGTCCTTCTATTGGCGGTCTTTGCAGCTGTTGGCAAGCCGCTCACGGCCACCGCCGCCCCGCCCAACATCGTGCTGATCTTCACCGATGACATGGGCTGGGGCGATCTGCCCGGCTTCACGCCCGACTCGCCAATCAAGACGCCCAACATCAACCGGTTGATCGAGGAGGGCACGCGGTTCACCGACTTCTATGTGGTCCAGGCCGTCTGCACCGCTTCCCGGGCAGCCCTGATGACCGGCTGCTATGCCAACCGGGTCGGCCTCGAGGGGGCACTGAATCACACGAGTCCGACGGGCATCAGCCCCGACGAGGAACTGCTGCCAGAACTGCTCAGCCAGCAGGGCTATGCCACGGCGATGTTCGGCAAGTGGCACCTCGGGCTGCCCCCGTTCTTCGCTCCTTCCAAGAACGGCTTCGATGAGTGGCTGGGTATTCCCTACTCCAATGACAACACCAAGTACCACCCGGTGCTGGCCGACTCGATGCCCCCCCTACCCCTGTTTGACGGCGACGAGGTGATCGAGACCGACCCTGATCAAAAGCTGTTCACCCGTCGGTTCACCGAGCGAGCAGTACAGTTCATCGAAAAGAACCAGAAGCGGCCCTTCTTTCTTTATGTTCCCCATGTGATGCCGCACGTACCGATCTTTGCCTCTGATCGATTTCAGGGGCGGTCGGCCAAGGGGCTCTACGGTGACGTCATCGAGGAGATCGACTGGTCGGTCGGGGAGATCGTCAACGCCGTCGACCGGCTGGGGCTGGCAGAGAACACGCTGGTGATCTTCACCAACGACAACGGCCCGTTCCTCAGCTACGGCAGCCATGCCGGCAGTTCCGGTGAGCTCCGTGGCGGCAAGCTCACGACGTTCGAGGGGGGCGTGCGGGTTCCGATGGTCGCCCGCTGGCCCGGGAAAGTCCCGGCTGGCCGGGACTGTGACACCCCCGTGATGTCGATCGACCTGCTGCCCACGTTCTGCAAGCTCGCAGACGCCCAGCTGCCTGTAAAAAAAATCGACGGCTTGGATGTAGGCCCAGTCTTACTGGGTGAGGCAGACGCCAAGGCCGACCGCGACGGACTCGTCTTTTATGCCGGCAGCGAACTGCAGGCGATTCGTATCGGCCGCTGGAAGCTCCACTTCCCCCATCGCTATCTGGTGGTCAACGGCGAAACCCGCACCGATGGCAAGCCGGCTGGGTACGGACGGCTGGCCCCGCAATCGATCACCAACAGCGGCATCAGTGGCATTGCCAGCCGACACGGCTATGTCGTGCGGGAACTACCCCTGTCGCTGTTTGATCTGGAAACAGACCGGGGCGAAACCACTGACGTCGCCGCCGAGCACCCAGAGGTGGTCACACGCCTGACAGCGATTGCTAACCGCTATCGAGAGGCCCTGGGTGACAGCCTTACTGGCACCAGCGGCACCGAAAACCGTCCGGTTGGCCGCAATGACAACTCCTGAATCATTCACCCAGCGACGAAACCACATTCATGCGACACAAAAACCCTGTCACCAATCCTGACTTTCTGCTGACGACCGATGCTGCCCGGCAGCTCTATGCAGCGGCGGCGGAGCAGCCGATCTATGACTATCACTGCCACCTTTCCCCGCAAGAAATTGCTGAGAACAAATGCTGGGACAACCTCACGGAGGTCTGGCTGGGTGGCGATCACTACAAGTGGCGTGCCCTGCGGGCAGCCGGCGTGCCAGAAAGCCACATCACCGGTGACGCCTCGCCACGTGACAAGTTCCAGGCCTATGCTGCCACCATGCCGAGGCTGCTGCGAAACCCGCTCTGGCACTGGACGCACCTCGAACTCTCCCGAGTCTTTGGCATCGATGAGGTGCTCAGTGAGCAGACCGCCGAAGAGATCTGGCAGGTGGCTAACGAGCGATTGCAGGCAATCTCAGCCCATTCCCTGCTGGCCCAGTTTCGGGTGGCGGTGATCGGCACCACCGACGACCCCTGCGATACCCTCGCCCAGCATCAAGCAATTGCCGCAGGCGACCTGCCCACGCGGGTCTATCCCGCCTTCCGGCCTGACAAGGCCCTGGCGGTCGATCAGCCGGAGGTGTTTGGGCCCTGGGTCGAGCGGCTGTCTGCTGCAGCCGATGTTGACTGCAGCAGCTTTGACGGTTTTCTGACCGCGATCGCCAGCCGGCATGAGTTTTTTCATCGGCTTGGCAGCCGGCTGTCTGACCATGGGCTCAACCACTGCTTTGGCCGAGGTGGCACGCAAGAAGAGGCCGCCGCCGTCTATGACGCTGCCCGTCGCGGCGAACCGATTGAGCCGGCCGCCCTTGAGGCCTACCGCGGCTACCTGATGGTGTTCTTTGGTGAACTCGATGCCGAACGGGGCTGGGTCAAGCAGCTGCATGTCGGGGCCCTGCGGAACACCAATAGCCGTGGCTTTGCCGCCCTTGGCCCAGACGCGGGCTATGACTCGATCGGTGACTTTCCCCAGGTGCGGCCGCTGGTGGCTTATCTCGATGAGCTCGACAGCCGTGGCAAGCTGCCCAAGATGGTGCTCTACAACCTCAACCCGGCCGACAACTATGGTGTGGCGGCGACCTGCGGCAACTTCCAGGGGGACGGCATCCGCGGCAAGATTCAGTTCGGCAGCGGCTGGTGGTTCCTCGATCAGCTCGACGGCATGCGGATGCAGATCGACACGCTCTCCCAAATCGGCCTGCTCTCAACCTTCGTCGGCATGCTGACCGACTCGCGGAGTTTTCTGTCCTACCCCCGGCATGAATATTTCCGCCGGCTGCTCTGCCAGATGCTTGGTGACGACGTCGAGCAGGGCCTGCTACCAGCTGACATGCCGCTGCTGGAAAATCTGGTGCGTGACATCTGCTTGGGCAACGCCGTTGAGTTCTTTGGCATGCCGCCAGGAGATTACTCAGATTGAGTGGCTGAGAGGATCGGTAACCCGAGCGGTTTTTCGGAATTCTGGCGAATTCCGCTACAAAAAAGGAAGTCATTCAGCAACTGACCGCACCCGACGCCGGAATTCAACCGACTACACCCGGCGCGAA
>CBFIHA010000015.1:0-55474 GCA_965662195.1 uncultured Pirellulales bacterium | reverse complement strand
CGAGGCAGGGGGTTTTTTGCTGCTCGGCGCGAATGTGAAGCTCAAAAGCCGTGAGTGTTGATGGTGGGCTACCGCAGGGCAGTTCGACCCAAGCTGGACGTCGGCGATCCCCTCTCAAAAACAGCTCTAAAATACCGGTCATCTGAGGCAGCACGTTTCGTGCCGAACAGCATTGCCGGGGAGGGCTTTGTCCACGGACAGTCAGCCCAGCATCTGCCGGAAGCGGTCGAACAGATAGGCCGAGTCATGGGGACCAGCGGCGGCCTCGGGATGGTACTGCACACTCGCCGCCGAAGCGGTGCGGTGCCGCAGGCCCTCGATCGTGCCGTCATTGAGGTTGCGGTGGGTCACCTCGAGGCAGTCGGGCAGCGTCTCCTCATCCACGGCAAAGCCATGGTTCTGCGAGGTGATCTCCACTTTGCCGGTCGCCAGATCGAGCACCGGCTGGTTGGCACCACGGTGGCCGAACTTCAATTTGAAGGTCTTGGCACCACAGGCCTGGGCGAGCAGCTGATGGCCGAGACAAATGCCGAAAATCGGCAGCTTGCCGACCAGATTGCGAACAGTCGCCACCCCGTAGTCGACCATTTCGGGATCACCTGGGCCGTTGCTCAGGAAGACACCGTCAGGCTGCAGGGCCAGCACCTCTTCGGCAGTGGCCCGGCCGGGCAGCACTGTCACCCGGCAGCCCTGAGAGGTGAGGTGCCGGGCGATGTTCCACTTCATGCCGTAGTCGAGGGCAACGACATGCTTGGTGCCGGTCCGCGGCAGAGGCTCGGGCATTTCGCCCCCTTCCCGCGGCTGCGGCATTGGTGCGGCGTCTGCCGCGAGTGGCTCGGACCAGTCGCTGGCGGCCTCGGGCATGACGTCACGAACGAGGTCGCGGCCGGTGAGTTTCGGGGCCTCACGGGCCAGCGTCACCAGCCGGTCGGCGTCCAAGATTTCACTCGAGAGCACGCCGGTCATCGCCCCGTGGGTCCGAATCCGGCGAACCAACGCCCGGGTGTCGATGCCACTGATACCGACTACGCCGGCGGCGTCGAGATAGTCGCCGAGCGTACCGGTCGCGGTGAAGTTGCTCGCCTTCCGGCTCACCTCGCGGACGACAAAGCCCGCCATCTGCAGCCGACCGCTTTCAACGTCGGTGGGATTCACCCCGTAGTTGCCGATCTGCGGGGTGGTCATCGTCAGAATCTGGCCCCGGTAGCTCGGGTCGGTGAGAATCTCCTGATAGCCGGTCATCGACGTGTTGAAGCAGACTTCACCGGTCACCGTGCCCCGATGCCCGAACGCCTCACCGAAATAGACCGTGCCGTCCTCAAGCGCGAGTGCCGCTTCAGCCACTGGGGGGATCTCCTGAACGGAATGCAAGCCTGTCGGGGGCAACGCCCCTGCCACCAGCAGCATACCACTCGATACCGCCACAAAAATCGGCACCGCGCCAAAGCTGTTCGGCACCCGGCCGTCCTTGACTGATGCTGACGCGGCGTTGCGTCAGCCCTTGGTCTGCCCGCTGCCGGTGACAACGTATTTGTAGGTGGTCAGCTCACGGGGACCGCAGGGGCCTCGGGCATGCAGCTTGTCGGTTGAGATGCCAATTTCCGCCCCAAGGCCAAGTTCACTGCCGTCGTTGAACCGGGTGCTGGCGTTGACCATGACCACGGCCGTGTCGACCCCAGCGGCGAAGCGGTCGGCTCTTGCGGCATCGGCGGTCACAATCGCGTCGGTGTGACGGGAGCCGAAGCGATTGATGTGATCAACCGCCTCGGCAAGCGAATCGACAATGGCGATGGAGAGCTTCGGTCCGAGGAATTCACTGGCGAAGTCCTCGTCGGTTGCCGGCCCGATCACCGGCAGGATGGCTCGGGACGCCGCGTCGCCGACCAGTTCGACCCCCCGGGCCTGCAGGCTGGTAGCCACCCGGGGCAGAAAGTCGCTCGCAACGTCGGCATGAACCAGCAGCGACTCAGCGGCATTGCAGACGCCCATCCGCTGGCACTTGGCGTCAATCATGACGGCCTCAGCCATGGCAAGGTCGGCCGCCTGATCGACATACACGTGGCAGTTCCCGCTGAAGTGCTTGAGGACCGGCATCCGGGCCTCGGCGCAGACCCGGCGGATGAGTGTTTCGCCACCACGGGGAATCGCCAGATCGATCAGGTCGTCAAACTGAAGAAATGCCCCGACCGCCTCACGGTCGGCCACATCGACCAGCTGGACACAGTCAGCAGGCAGGCCGGCCGTGGTGATCGCCTGCCGGATGCTCTCCACGATCTGGCGGCTGGAGTGGGCAGCCTCCTTGCCTCCGCGCAGGATGATGGCATTGCCCGAGGCGATCGCCACTGCGGCGGCGTCGGCGGTGACGTTGGGGCGTGATTCATAAATGAAGAAGACAACCCCCAGCGGCACGCGGACCTTGCGGACCTCAAGCCCATTGGGCCGAACCACTGACTCGATCACTTCACCGACGGGGTCGGGGAGGCCGGCCACCGCCTCGACGCCGGCAGCGATGCCCTCGATGCGGTCGGTATCGAGCGTGAGCCGATCGGTCGCTGCAGCGGTCAGCCCGAAGCCAGGGGCAGCCGCAAGGTCTTGGGCGTTGGCGGCGAGGATTGCCCCCGCATCGGCTCTGATCCGGGCCGCTGCTGCCCGCAGGCCCGCCGCCCGCCGGTCGCCCGGTATCGTGGCCAATTCAAAGGCAGCCGTCCGGCTGCGGCGGGCGATTGCCCGGCAGTGGTCGGCCAGTGTTGCGTGAGGAGGAGATTGAGAGACCGTTGCCATTACCGAGCTTCCCGGGAGCAGGAATGAGGTGTCCGGCGGTTGCCGGTCGGCAGCCGCCGGACACCACCACCTTATCGTAATCACTCACGGGGGGCAGTGCGGTGCCTTTGGCTGGTGAAGGTTCCGCATTCAGGCCGTCGCGGAAAACGCGACCAGGGCCAGCCGGACCGTGGCCACATCATGGACGCGGATAATCTGAATGCCCTGGGCGGCCAGGCTGCAGGCGGTGGCCGCGGTGGCAAGGTCACGATCGGCGATGGTCGGGTCACGGCCATCGATCTGCTCCACCAGTTTGCCCAGAAAACCCTTGCGGGAATGGCCCACCAGGATTGGGCAGCCGAGGTCAAGGAACCGGCCGGCGTGCTGCATGAGTGTGAGATTGTGCTCGTGGGTCTTGCCAAAGCCGATGCCGGGGTCGAGGCAGATCGCCTCCGCTGCGATGCCGGCCGCCAGCAGGGCGTCGCGGCGGTGGGCGAGGTAGTCGTGAACCTCCGCCACGACATCGTCATAGTGGGGATCGAGTTGCATGGTCTGCGGCGTGCCCTGCATGTGCATCGCACAGATAGCCGCCCTGGTGGCGCGGGCCAGCCCGGCCATTGCCGGGTCACCCTCCAGCCCGGTGACATCGTTGATGATCTCGGCGCCGGCGGCGATCGCTTGTTCCGCCACGATCGCCTTCGAGGTGTCGATCGACACCGGCCGGCCCGACTCCTCCGTCAGCCGGCGGACCACCTCGCCGACCCGTTGCCACTCGTCGTCGGCAGCGATCGGGTCGGCAAAGGGTCGGGTGCTCTCCCCCCCGACGTCGAGAATATCGGCCCCGGCGGCAGCCAGCTGCAGCCCGTGGGCCACGGCGGCCTCAATGTCGGCATGCCGGCCACCGTCGGAAAAGCTGTCGGGCGTGACGTTGACGATGCCCATCAGCAGCGGCGGTTGCCCTGAGTCGGGCAGTTGCAGCTGCCGGGTTCGCAGCTGCCAGCTGCTGGGGCGGGGAAAAGCAGGCGTCATCACCACGGCTCTTCCATCAGGCCGACGATCTGCTGGGCCATCTTGACGATGCCCTCCTGCTGGGTGCTGATCACCGACCGGCCATATTCCGGCACAAGTGCGGCCGACTGCCCGACATCGACGCTGGCCGCCGGCACCGGGACGGCCCCTGACGCCAGCACCGTGCCGCCGCGGTCAGCCCAGGTGACGAGCACCTGCAGGTTCATCTCAACCATCCGTGACTGGTCGCTGGGACTCTCGACCATGACCCGCTTGGTGTCGGCGACAACCCGGCCGGTCAGGATGCTGTCGGCTCCCTGGCTATCGACCACCTTGAACGGGGTCCGCTTCTCAATTTCCTTGCAGACCGCCTCGGTCAGCCGCTCACCCAGATCGACCGCCGGAACCACCCGGAAGCTGTCGCATTGAAACAGCGGCACATAAATCGTCCGGACGTTCGCCGCGTAGAGTGTGCTGTTGCCGAACCGGTAGGTGGCACAGCCAATCAGCCCCGGTAGCAGGCAGGCCAGCCCACCGAGAAAATGCCGCCGTTCGAGCAGAGCGGAGATGGGGTGGCTCATCGCAGCGGTGGGTTCTCCCCCGAGTTGTCCTGGCGGGCAATCGCCGTTTCGGACTCGGCCATGGCATCAAGCTCTGCTTCTTTCAGGGAGTCGGGGTTGAGAAAGGCGGTCAGCGCCGGGAAGGGGTCGTCACTGACGTCATCAAGTCCAGCCAGTTCCTCAAGCCGGTCGCGGGACTGCTCCGCCAGCATCGTCTTGGGGTAGTCCCGAGCAATCAGGGCATAGTAGATGCGGGCAGACGTGTAGTGATTCCCCTTCTTATAAAACTCGGCCCGTTTCCAGTGCCGTAGGGCCTGCTGGGCGGCGATCTCGGCGCGGCTGCGAACCACCCGCTGCTCCTCATCGGTGCTGAGTTGGTCGGGGAACTGCACCAGGATCTGGTCGGCAAGAATCTCGGCTTCGTCGAGCATGCCCCCCTCGTAGGCAGGGCCCTGATAGGCCTTCAGCTTCGCCTGCAAGGCGAACAGATGGGCCGGCATCAGAAACTCACTGTCGGGGTACTCCGTCCGCAGGAGTGAGTAAAAGTAGTCGGCGTCGAGCCACTCCCGACTGAGGAAGTGGGCGTTGGCCTCAGCCATCAGGCTGTCGTCCGCCAGTGGTCCGCGGGGATCATTGAGCCGGACGTGTTCATAGGCCTTGAGGGCTCTGCCCCGGGTGTCGAACAGGGGCCGGCTGCGGTCCAGCAGGTTTGGCACCAGCAGCGGCAGATGCCGCTTCTCATCGAGGGCCAGCCAGTACTGGGCGATCACGAACTGCCGCTGGGCGATCCGGTCAAGGTAGCGGGTGTTGGGATACTTCTTCACCAGCCCGTCATACTCGTCTTCGGCCTTGGGGTACTGGTCGGTGAAGAACATGCACTCAGCCGCCTGCCACATGGCATCCTCTTCGAGAGCCGAATCGGGCCAGCGGTCGATTACCCTGCGGTACTGCTTCAGCGCCTTGGCGTACTTTTTCTGCTGGAACAGGTCATCAGCCTCGGCAAAAGCCTGCTTGGCCACCGACTCGCTCGGGCCCCGCCCGACGAGCTTTTTGAATCGCCGATTGATGGTCTCGCCCTTGAGGGCATTCCAGCCGAAATCCTCCCCGGCAGCAGCGTACTCGGAGGAGATCACAGACGAACTGTCATCCTCGGCGAGGTCTGCGGCGGTATCGCCGCTGCTCCAGGGCCAGGGTGGTTTGGTCAGGCTGGCACAGCCCCCGGCCACGGTGATGACGAGTACCGCCATGCAGCCCCGGACGGCTGGCGGAAGCCAGGGCCTGAAAATGGTCGCGGGTTTCATCGGTGGTTCCCGGGAAAGGAGGCGAGGGAAGTCGTCAGCCAGCGGCTGGTCTTGAGGCGGCGTCCCAGCAGGTTGGTAATCACGGTGTTCATGACGGCACGGACCTCCCCCAGGGCGGCAGCCTCGGGATGGTCCTGGTTGGTGTCCAGCGGTGCGACGGCGAGTTGCCGGAGCAGCCCAACCGCCGGCGCCGAAACCGACACGACTGGCCGCTGGCCACGCCGGCAGCGGGGGCAGAGGCCACCGCCGGCAAGCAGACCGAAGGCGATCCGGGCACCCTCCAGGGGGCTGCCGCACTCCGCGCAGCGGTGCAGGGCCGGCTGCTGGCCGAGTTCCCGCAGGATGCCCAATTCGGCATAGACCAGCAGGGCAGCGATACCGGTGGCGTCACCGGCAATTCTGGCGGCTTGGTCTCGATCACTGCCGGGGCGGGGCTGCGAGAGGAGCCCAATCGTCGTCCGGGCGAGATCAAAGAGGGAAGGCTGTGGGTCGGCATCAACGGTGACGGCATCGATGAGTTCGGCAAGGTAGAGTCCGGCAGCGACTGCCGCCTGGCAGCCACCGACGCGGAATCGTTGTTCAAGGAAGGCCTCGGTCAACAGATCGAGGCTGCTGGCGGATCGCTGGAGGACGAGTACCTGACAGACCGAAAGCAGGTCAAGGGCGGCGTCAAAGCTGCTCTTGGGACGCCACGCTCCCTTCGCCAGCCCCCGTACCTTGCCATGCTCCCGGGTCAGCAGAGTGACAATCGCGCTGGTTTCGCCGAAAGGGATCGCCCGCAGGACCAAGGCCTGCGTCTTGGCGGCCGTCATGACGGCTCCGCCGGCGCAGGCAGCCGGGAAACCCGAAGCCGGGTGATGCGTCGGCGGGATGCCGCCAGAACCTCGATGGCAACCCCGTCGGCCTCGATCCGTTCACCGATCTGGGGGATCCGACCAAACGCGTGAAAGGCAAACCCGCCGATGGTGTCGAAGTCGGCCTCTTCCGGCAGGCCAAAATGCATCCGCTCGTTGAGGTCGTCGGTCGGCACATTGGCAAGGGTCTCACAGGCATCCTCCGAAAGCACCAGGATGCCATCTGTGAAGGCCTCGTCGTGCTCGTCGGCAATCTCTCCGACAATCTCCTCGAGGGCGTCCTCGATCGTGACCAGCCCGCAGACACCACCGAACTCATCGGTGACAATCGCCATATGCGAGTTGCCCCGCTGAAGTTCCCGCAGCAGTGACTGGACACTCATGGTTTCGGGGATGAAATAAGGTGGTCGCATCAACGTGGTGAGGTCGGTGGGGTCCCGTTCCGGCTGGTCGGCCGCGGTGCGGCCACGAGCAAGTTCTGCCAGTACCTCCCGGGCATGCAGCACCCCAACGATGTCATCGGGCGACGCCCGCCAGACCGGCAGCCGGGAGTGGCCGCTGTCGATGGCAATCGTGACCGCCGCCGTCCAGCCGTCGGCCAGTGGAATCGCGACCATTTCGGTCCGCGGGGTCATGATCTCGGAGACCTGTACGTCTTCGAGTTCCATTACCCCTTCGATCATCTCGCGGGCCTCCTCGTCAAGGTGCCCCTCGCGATGAGCCTCCTCCATGGCGAGGCGAATCTCATCCTGTGACTCGTCGGCATCGCTCAACCGACTGCCCGGGACAAATCGGCTGACCAGCTGAAAGCCGGAGCGTCCGACAGTCACCAGCGGTCCGGCCAGCCCGACCAGCGGCCGCCAGAGTCGCCAGGTTGCCGCCACCACCCAGCCGCCGGCCAGTCGGGTGGTCGCGTTCGGAATGATCACCAGCATGACCCAGCAGAGCAGCATCCAGCCGGCGGCGGTCGCCGTGCCCGTCCCCACTACCGGCTGACGGCTGATTACCAGCGTGGCCAGCACGGCCGTGATGACAACGACACTTGCTGCCAGGAAGGCAATGGTGCCCCCGGCCGCCATGATCTCATCGTAGGCTTCAGGGCAGCCCCGGCGGCGGCAGAGTTCCTGCAACTGGTGCCGTCGGGTTCCCCGGATGGCCCGGGCCTGGATGGCGGCAAGCATTGCCAGCAGGAGGAGAACGAATGCCGTCTGCATCAGTGTCTCAGCGTGGGGGGCGTGGCGGCGGACGAATACCGGCGGCCGCCGCTGCCGGCGCGGCGTGGGGGGGCGGGCAGGCCGATGGCCTGCATGAGCTGCCGCTCGCGGCGACGCATCACCCGTCGTGGTCCAGGGTCGAGGTCGTCGAAACCACAGAGATGCAGGAGCCCATGGAGTAGGTAATAGGCCAATTCATGCTCCGGCCGCCAGTGGTATCGGGCCGCCTCGCGGACCGCGGTTTCGCCGCTGGCGATGATTTCACCAGCCACGCGCAAGCCGGATGCCGGCTCGGGTGGGGTTGGCCCGGCGGCCGTTCTGAGATCAAAACTGATCACATCGGTGGGCCCGGAGACTCCGAGCCAGCGGTCGTGAAGCTGGGCAATTTCGGCGTCATTGACAATCACCACACTGAGATCCGCCTCGGCAGCCTTGAGCGTGGTCAATGCGGCGGTGAACAGTCTCCTGATATCGGCCTGCCGGACAGGGAGCCGCCGTTGGCGGTTGCAGCAGGCAATCTGCCAGCGTTCCTCGACTGGGGGCCGATCTGTCGCCGGTTGGGACCCGGTGGCGCGACGTCTCACCGCTGCCACTAGGCCGTCCTCTGGTCAGGATACTTCACCCGCCCGTGATAGACCGCCGTCAGGCTCTTCACGAGACTCTGCTCGATCGCCCGCAGCTCTTCCAGGGTCAGGCCGCAGTCCTCGAATTGACCATCGAGCAGCCGCTTCATTGCCAGATCGTGCACCAGGCTTGTGATCCGGGCCGGGGTCGGTTCGGTCAGCGAACGGCTCGCACTCTCGACGGCATCGGAGAGCATCAGCACCGCCGACTCCCGCGTGCTCGGCCGGGGGCCGGGATAGCGGAAGGTCTGCTCATCGACACCGCCACCGTTCGGATCAGCCTGCGACTTCTCGGCGGCCCGCCGATAAAAGTACTCGACCAGTGTGGTGCCGTGGTGCTCCAGCAGCAGGTCGATGATCGGCTGGGGGAGGTTGTATTGCCGGGCCAGTTCAGCCCCTTCTTTGACATGCGCGATGATGATCAGGCTGCTCATCGCCGGCACGAGGGTCTCGTGGCGATTCTCCTGCCGATTCTGGTTTTCGACGTAGTAGGCCGGTTTGAGCATTTTGCCAACGTCGTGAAAGTAGCCACCGACCCGGACCAGCAGTCCCCGGGCTCCGATCGCCTCGGCAGCCGCCTCACCGATGCTGGCAACATTGATTGAGTGGTTGTAGGTACCGGGGGCCCGCCGCACCAGTTCCTGCAGCAGCGGATGGGCGACATCGCCGATTTCCAGCAGACTCAGGTCGGTCAGGACTCCGAAGGTCTTCTCAATGAAGGGCAGCAGGCCGGTCATCAGGAAGCCGGCCAGCAGTGTCCAGACACCGGTACGGGCTGCTTCGAAGAGCAGCGTGAGGTCGAGGGGGTGTTCTACGAGCAGATTCGCACCGATCTGCGTGGTCATGGCGACTCCGCCCGCCCAGAGCCCGACGTAGATCAGTTTACTGCGGCTGCGGATCTGGCCCATCCAGAAGATCGTTGCCGCTGCAGCTGCCGTCAGCGTGATGTAGTCGGCCAGCCCATGGCCCAGCCCGGTGACCAGTACCAGGGCCACCTGGGCGACCAGCAGCAGTGAAAGATCCTCGTCATAGGCAATTGCCACCGTCATCGCGAAGACGAGGAGCGGCAGAATCTCCGCCCGCCAGGCGTCATTGGCGGCGAAGAAGCAGACCGCGGTCGTGGCGACCACCAGCACCAGCAGGGTGGCAACATGGCCCAGATCGAGCAGCACCGGGCGATGATGAAGGTGCAGGTAGAAACCAGCGAGAGTGAACATGGCGATGAACAGCCCCAGCATCGAAATCGCCCGGCCGAGTTGCTGGCTGATTGGCTGTTGCCGCATCGCCTCATCATGCTCGAGCCTCAGCAGCTTCAGTTCCTCCGGCGTGATCTCCCTGCCGGCCGGCACCAGCAGGTCACCGGCGGCGTAGCGCACGAACTGTTTCGGCGTTTTTTCGATTGCCTCGGCTTTGGCCTTGGCGGTCGCCTCGCTGTCGAGTTCGAGTGAGCCGGTCAGCCGGGGGTCGATCCAGGTGAAAACCCGGTCGGTCAACGGCCCACTGCCAAGCTCCTCCGCCAGCCGTCCCTTCAGCCGAATCTTTGCCTCGCCCAGCAGCACCTCGGCAACCGGCACCCGCAGCATCTCGGTGATGTTGCCGATCGGGTGGACATCGATTTCGGTCTGGCTGCCATCATCGAGTCCATGCTGGATTTTCTCGAGCACCCCCTGCTGCTCCAGCGGGGCGAAGGCCCGATCGATCGCCTTGTTGAATTCCTGCAGTTTTTCCTTGGTGCCCACTCGGTTGCGGAAGGCGGTGAAACCCTGCTCGGCCTCAAGCTTCTGCCGGGCGAACTCAGTTACTGCCGGTTTGGTCTGCGCCGCTCCGGCCGGTGGGGGCTGGCCGCGGCCCCTGACAACCGCATCGGCCAGCCCGGCGTCTGCCCGGGTGGCGGCCTCGGGAGTGACCTGCTTGGGTGCTGCCGCGTCCCCGTCGGCGGCAGCAGGGGCACTGCCGGCGGCAGCGGGTGCCGCTTCATCCGGTGGCGGCGTGCCGGGAATCGGCAGGTCGGGGGGCTCAGGAGCGATCGGCGGCTCGACCGGCGCGACCTTCGTGCCCGGGACGGGAACGGGGAGCCGTTCCAGGACGGGGGCGGTTTCGGGGGCGAATTCCAGCCAGGCGGCGCGGGAAACACCGGCGAGCGTCTCGGCCGCGGCGATTTCAGCCACCCGGTTCTTCAGCCCGTCGCGGATCCGGACCAGCGGTGAGCGATCCTGGGCGTAGACCACCCGAACCTGCGAGGTGGCCCGTTCCTGGGCTGCCCGAGTGCGGTCGAGGTCGGGTTTTTCGAAGGCCACCCGGGCGACGACGCCCCGGGGTGCAACCGAGCCGAGCCGGAAGGCGAACGGTTCAGACCAGCCCTGCAGCAGGATCAGCAGCACGATGGCAGCGATCAGGCAGAGCCCCAGTCGGACCAGTACCTCTGACCGCGAAATGGTCTCGAGGAGTCCGCTCCAGAAACCCTGCGGCCCCTCCATGGCGGAGGCCCGACGGATCCGGCGGCGGAAAGAAGATGGGGCGATGCTCATCGCGTCAAGCTCGGCCGGTGGCCGATGTCCATGCGAAGCAGTGAGAGATCAATCATTCCTCGTAGGCATCGACGATGCGCTGGACGAGGGGGTGGCGGACGATGTCGGCGCCGCCCAGGCCAATCCTGCGACAGCCCGGCACGCCCTCAAGTCGATGCATCGCATCGATCAGGCCGCTACGGCGATTGGGGGGCAGGTCAATCTGGGTGGTGTCGCCTGAGATCACCATCTTCGAGCCAACGCCGAGACGGGTCAGGAACATCTTCATTTGTGCGGCGGTGGTGTTCTGGGCCTCATCGAGAATGACAAAGGCGTTGTTGAGGGTCCGGCCTCGCATGTAGGCCAGCGGGATCATCTCGATCACATCCTGCTCCGTCAGCCGCTTGAGGAGGTCGAAGTCCATCATCTCGCGGAGGGCGTCAAGCAGCGGCCGCAGGTAGGGATTGATCTTGGCCTGGAGGTCACCCGGTAAAAAGCCGAGGCTCTCTCCGGCTTCGACGGCCGGCCGCACCAACACGAGTTTCGTCACCTGTTCACTGCGGAGGGCGGAAACCGCCATCGCCACGGCCAGAAAGGTCTTACCGCAGCCGGCCGGTCCCTCACAGAAGACCACGTCATGGTCACGAATGGCCCGGACGTAGGCAGCCTGTCCGGCCGAGCGGGGAATGACATGTCCGCCGGGCCGCTGCACCTCGATCGGCTCATGATTGGTCGGTTGGTCACCCTGGCCGCGAGCAGCCAGCAGGCGATCGACATCCGCGTCGGTGACGCTGCCCTGACGGCGGGCAATCTGGTCGAGGGCTTCGAACACCTCGGCTGCACGCTGCACGGCAGCCTCTTCCCCCTCGATATGAATGGCATCATCACGGGCCGCGACCCCAACGCCGAGTGCCGACCTGATTCTGCGCAGATGCTGGTCACGGGGTCCGAAAACCGCCAGCAGGCGTTTTGAATCGATGACCGCGATTGTCATGCGAGACATGAGAGCCCGTCAAAAGTCTGGCAACTGACGGTCTCGAGGATGCGGGCCGCCCACCGCACGGTGGGCTGTTGAGGCGATATGGGTATCCGCCGTCGTTCATATCCTACCGTGCCGAAGGCAACGATCCCAGCATTTTCGGGGTGGCTCGATGATTCAGCCGAAAAACCGGCAGTATCGGTAGCTTCGGACAGTCTTAAAGCCCTACGGTCCGGCGTTGACCCAGAGCAGCCAGGCTACCGGCGCGGCGAACAGTAGCGAGTCGATCAGATCGAGTACGCCGCCGAGTCCGCCCAACAGGTGACCGGAGTCCTTCGCGCCGAGTTCCCGCTTGATCAACGACTCGGCCAGATCACCCCCCATGCCGGCGGTCCCGACCAGCAGGCCGTAGCCGATCCAGCCGCCCAGCGGCCGCAGTCCAACGGGAGTCCCGAAGAAGGGCTGCTCAAGCAGCAACCAGGCTGCCAGCAGCGCTCCGACGAGTGATCCGGCAGCCCCCTCCCAGGTCTTTCCGGGGCTGAGCCGGGGGGCCATCGGCGAGCGGCCGATCGAAGCGCCGACCAGGTAGGCGAAGACGTCGCCAAGTTTCACCACGGCGATCAGGCTGAGCAGTGGCAGGATGCCCAGGTGTCCGGGGCCGGTCTGTTCCGGGCCCAGGTTTTCGACACAGACCAGTCGCAGGCCAACCATGAAGGCCATCGGCAGGCCAAGGTAGGTCAACACCAGCACGCCGGCGGCAAGCCGGTCGAGGGATCGGCCCGTGGTGCGGCCACCGATGATTTCCCGGGCGAATAGCAGCCCGGCTGCGCCGGTGGCCGCCAGTGCCGCCCAGCTGAGGGCTGCCACCGGTGCGGTCTGGTCGGAGGCGGCGACAAAGGCCTGGGTGCCGAGGGCCACCGCGACAAAGGTGGCCACCACGCCCGCTCGCAACAGCCCACCCGGCAGCCGGAGGCCACGGCCGGCGTAGAGGACAACCAATTCATCGACCCCGCCGATGGCGAGGATGATCAGAATGGGCAGCAGCCACCATGCTGGCAGCCCGCCGAGGAAGCCCGTGGCGTCGGCCCAGGCCAGCCCGGTGAATGCAGCGATCAGCCCGACCGACACCACGGCCCGGGAGGCAAGCTTTGCAAAGGGTTTGGGCTGGCCGCTGCTCATGGTTGCGTCAATCCTCCAAAGCGGCGTTCCCGGACGCGAAAGGCCTCGATCGCCTGGTCGAGGTCAGCGGTGGTGAACTCAGGCCAGGTCTGCTGGGTCACCCAGAGTTCAGCGTAGCTGACCTGCCAGAGCAGGAAGTTGCTGATCCGCATCTCTCCGGCGGTGCGAATGAGCAGATCTGGATCGGGCATGCCGGCGGTTTCGAGTTGTGAGGCGAATGACGCTTCGTCGATGGCTTCGACAGCAAGCTGACCGGCAGCAACCTGCCGGGCGATCGCCCGGGCAGCAGCGACAATTTCGCCACGACCGCCGTAGTTTACCGCGAGACACAGCCGCATGCCGGTGTTCCCCGCGCAGAGCGAGACGGTCTCGTCGATGGCCGCCAGCGTGGCCGCCGGCAGGCCCGTACGGTCACCGATCATCACGGGCCGGATCCCCTCCCGCAACAACAGCCCGCGTTCCTCGATCATGTACTGCTCCAGCAGGAGCATCAGAAACTGCAGTTCGGTTTCTGGCCGCCGCCAGTTCTCACTCGAAAGGCAGTAGAGCGTGAGCTGCTCGATACCCAGCCGGGCGGCGTGCTCAGTGACCCGGCGGACACTGGCCACGCCCTGGCGGTGTCCCTCAATGCGGGGTAGATTGCGACGCTGTGCCCAACGGCCGTTGCCATCCATGATAATGGCGATGTGTCGCGGCAGCCCCGCTCGATCGGCAGCCGGACTGCAGACGGATCGATCGGCCGCTGCGGCAATGGTGGAATCGGTCACACCGTCGCCCGTTCCTGCTGGTTGGTTGGAAGGCATGCTGCGGCCGCGGGTTGGCTGTTCCGGAAAATGGTCTGATCGCGGTCGGGTCCGACCGAGATGATTGTGACCGGCCGGCCGAGTAGTTCGCCAATCCGGTCGACATAGCGGCATGCCGCGGCTGGCAGGTCGGCCTCCTGCCGCACCTCGGTGAGTTCCTCCGGCCAGCCCGGCAGGGTCTCGTAGATCGGCACTGCCTGCCGCAGATCGTCAATGTGACTGGGAAACTGCTCGACCCGCCGACCATTAATCTCATAAGCCGTGCAGATCCGCAGTTCATCGAGCCCACCGAGGACATCGAGCAGCATCACTGCCAGCTCATCGACACCGGAGAGCCGGGCGGTGTAGCGGGCAGCGACGGCATCGAACCAGCCGCACCGCCGGGGCCGCTGGGTGACGGTACCGTACTCCCGGCCCCGCTGCCTCAGGTGTTCACCGGTCGGGTTGTCCTGTTCGGTTGGCAGCGGCCCGCCGCCGACCCGGGTCGAGTAGGCCTTGACCACACCGATCACCCGATCGATCCAGCGGCCGGGCACCCCTGAACCACTGGCGACACCGACTCCGGAGGAATTGCTGCTGGTCACGTAGGGGAAGGTGCCGTGGTCGATGTCGAGCAGGGCGCCTTGGGCCCCTTCGAACAGCACCGGCCGGCCCGCCTCGACGGCGTCGAGCAGCAGCTGGGTGGTGTCGCCCACGCAATCACGCAGGCGATCGGCATAGCCGCTGTACTGCCTGAAGATGGCCTCACCGTCGAGTTCGACCGGAGGGGCACCGGCTGGGCGGGTAGCGGTGAGCAGCTGCTGCTTCGCTGCCAGTACGTGGTCGAACTGCTGGCGAAATTCGGGGCGGTAGAGATCGCCCAGTCGCAGGGCGAGAGACCGCCCCACCTTATCGCGATAGCAGGGGCCGATGCCCCGTCCGGTGGTGCCGATCGCCTCACCGCCTGTGACGCTGCCGTTGAGGATCGCATCTTCGGCCATATGCCAGGGAAAGACGACATGCGCCCGATCGCTCAGCCGCAGTTTTCCGGCGACGGTCACCCCCCGGCCCTCCAGCATGTCGATCTCGCCAATGATGCTGGCTGGATCGAGGACGACGCCGCCGGTGACGACGCAGCTGACGTCGTCGCGGAGAATCCCACTGGGGATCAGCGAGAGCTTCCAGGTTTCTCCGCCGGAAACGACGGTGTGCCCAGCATTGGCACCTCCCTGGTACCGCACCACGATCTCGTGGTGCTCGGTGAGGATGTCGACGAGCTTGCCCTTGGCTTCGTCACCCCATTGCAGACCGATGACGCAGGTTCCGGGCACGCTTGCCCCTCTCGGCTCGGGAAACACTCGACGGCCGCGGTGACCGAACCGCTGCCCTGAAAAATGAGTCTAAAACCGGGAATGAGGGGGTCAAGCGTGGCCCCTGGCTGCCGTGCTGGAGCTGCCGGGTTGTTTCGCTACGATCTTTCGCTGGCGGGCCGACCGGTTCGGCGGCTGCCAAACGGCCGAAAACTGAAAGTTGCGGAGCGATGGCCAACCGCGGTGATGGACAGCTTTTTCATGTGGCGGAGACAGCGGCAGGCCGGACCCTGGCGGCCTTTCTCCGTGAGCAGCTCGCGGTCAGCTGGGCGGCGGCGGAGAAGCTGGTCCGCGCACGGCGGGTGACCATCCACGGCAATCTCTCCACCGATGCCGCCCGGCGGCTGAAGTCCGGCGATGTTGTCAAACTGCTCGACCTGGCCGCTGAGGCCCCGCCCGACTCGCGGGATGTGCGGATCGTTCACCTCGACGACGCGGTGGTCATCGTCGACAAGCCGCCGGGTATCACCACCACGCGTCATCATGACGAGGCAGGTTGGCCCGCCCGTCGCCGGCAGATTCAGCCGACACTCGACGAGCTGCTGCCCGCGGTGATCGGCCGCCATCAGGCGGCCCGGGCCAGCCGTCACCGCAAGGCCAAACGGCCAGCCGGGCAGGCCGGGCAGCCGCCCAAGTCCCGGCGGTCCCCGCCCGTCCGCGCCGTCCACCGTATCGACCGTGAGACCAGCGGCCTGCTCGTCTTTGCCCGCACCGTGCCGGCCAGCCGGATTCTGGCCGAGCAGTTCCGGCAGCATGCGACCCAGCGCCGGTATCTCACCGTGGTGGTTGGCCGGGTTGGCAAGGGCACCATCATTTCGAACCTGATCAGAGATCGCGGAGACGGTCGACGCGGATCGAGCGACGACGGTGAGGGCAAGCGAGCGGTGACGCATGTGCGGCCTGTCGAGCATTTTGGCGATGCTTACACGCTCGTGGAATGTCGGCTGGAAACGGGGCGAACCCATCAGATCCGCATTCAGCTTGCTGAAAGCGGTCACCCCGTGTGCGGTGAGCGGGTCTATTCCGCGCCACCGGGATCAGGGGCGGTGGATCGGTCCGGGGCGCCACGGGTTGCTCTGCACGCCGCCGAGTTGGGCTTCGTGCACCCGGTTTCTGGTGAACAGCTGCACTACTCCTCCCCGCTGCCCGCCGACCTGCGGCGATTGATTGATCGGCTGGCGGCGGCCCATGGTCGCTCGGCCCCGGTGGCTGACCTGCCAGCGGGGTGATTTTGATACGCTGTCGGCGATTCAGTGTCCCTCAGTAACGGCCGGGCCATCAGGCCTGGCCGCCTGTAGCATTTCTGCTTGGAGGCTCCGCGATGGGATTTCTGCAAGGGCTGCTCGCCTGTCTTGGCCGGGTGATGATCGCCACCATCTTTCTGGTCAGTGCCGCCGGCAACAAAATCTGGAAGTTCAACGAGGTCGCCGGTTACATGGCGGCCGAGGGGGTGCCGCAGCTGCCGGTGCTCGGATTGCCGCTGCACAAGATTCTGCTGGCCGGGGCGATCGTCTTTCTGCTGCTGGGCGGTCTGTCGGTGGCAGCCGGCTACAAGGCTCGCGTCGGTGGCTTCCTGCTCCTCGTGTTCCTTGGGGCAGCTACCTACTACTTCCACGACTTCTGGAATGCTGAGCCCGAGCAGCGACCGCTGGAAATGATTCAGTTTCTCAAAAACATGTCGCTCGCCGGCACGATGCTCTTCATCATCGCCAACGGGGCGGGGCCGGGCAGTCTCGACCGGCGGCAGCGGCGGCGGCCGGTCGGTTTGGACCGTGGGGCCGAGCAGCCTCAGCAGGCCGACACCGATCCGATCGAAGTCGGCGACGAGGTGGGTGGCGAAGGCTGATTTGCCGTGACCCCGCGATGCGGCTTTTGATGGTGCGCCGTCGTGCCTCCCAGCAAAAATTCCCTTGCTTCAAAGCCCGCAGCGCAAGCTGAGGGAATCCGCGTCTTTTGATCCAACGAACCGCATTCCCTCGGCTCGCGCCTCGGGCTTCTAGGAGTTCGGTTCCGCTGAGTGCAGCACCGAAATCTGCGGTCTTGCCGCCGAGGCGACCAAGCTACCCGGCTAGGATTCGAACCTAGACAAAGGGAACCAAAATCCCTTGTGCTACCGTTACACTACCGGGTACCGACGGGCAAAGAGTATAGCCGAGCCGAACGGTAGGAGTCGCCCTGAAGGATGCTGTGCTTAGCTGTCGCAAACGGGGCATCCTCCGGGTGATCCTCCTCAACGTCAGCGGCTACCCGCCAATCAGCCACCGCACCAGCCAGGGCGGCCGGGGCGATACTGGCAATCGAATCTGGCCCACCAATTCAAGCGCGACTGGCACGCCGGTTGCGGCAAGTGGCCGGGCAATCACCGCAAACTGCCGGCGACACCGAAGGAGCGATGCCAGCGACCGCAGGCGTTCAAGCCGGACCGTCAGCCCTCGGCCCTCGGCTGCTGTAATTTCGACCGGCAGGCCGTCGAGCGATCCCGTGAGCCTGCCGGTCATGATCAGTTTGGGGAGTCACCGGCATCCCGCGTGCGGATTTTCAGTGCGCCGCTGAGAATCCATTCGGCGTGCTGCGGCGTGGGACCCGTATCACTCGGAATCTTGATGTGGAGGTTGTCGAACTCATACGTAATTTCGGCCTTGCGGCCGGTGAGCCGGTCGTAAAGGCCAATGGCCAGGTCGGGCCAAGAGAGGGGTTGCTGCTCGGACATCGTGAAATCTCCAGGGGGCGGATTGGTAATCTGGCAAAGCCTAGGGCCCGCAGCAGCACCAGGCAACGTATTTTCGGTGAATGGAGTCCAAATGCTGGCGGGACGTGACTCTCCGCCCACCCGGTGGCAGCTGGCACGGGGGATCACCGGTGGAATACCGAGCGTCGAACAGTCCTCAGGGGCGTTCGGGGTAGCTTTTCTAGGGGGTTTGCAGGCTCACTGGTTGCCTTGACGGAGGCAGGCCGCGGGAGAGACTGAGTCCCTCCCGTTAAGGGCCACGGTCGAGAGGGTTTTCATGCCCACTTGAATGCGGCCTGCCGAACTTGGAAGCCCCCCCGGAGATGCAGAAATGCCAGCAACCATCAGGCAAAGACGACGGCCAGCCTTCACCCTGATTGAACTCCTCGTGGTGATTGCCATCATCGGTGTCCTCGTCGGCATGCTCCTGCCGGCGGTCCAGCAGGCCCGCGAGGCGGCCCGCCGGGCGAGTTGCCAGAACAACCTGAAGCAGATCGGACTGGGGTTCCATAATTTCGAGTCGGCGAATCGGTATTTTCCCACTGCGGTGAAGGTCGGCGATGCCGAGCATTATTGGGTTGCGCAAATATTGCCCTATCTGGAGCATAATCCACTTGCGGAAATTTATGACTATTCCGTGTCGTACAAGGACGTGCTCAATCAAGAGGCTGTGAGCTACAGCCTAGATTTCCTGACTTGTCCGAGTAATCCAGAGGGGCCCCTAGACGACCCGTATTTTGTAAATGGCTCCTGGGGTTCAAATCCGGCCGACTACGGTGGTATTATGATGGTTTCAGGTTCTGTATATTCAGGCGGTTACTTGAGTTACCCGAAGCCATCAAACACGGCAACTTTTTTGGGGAATTCAAAAAGGATTAAAACCGCGGGCGGGAGGGGGCTCCAGCACAAAGACATCTTGGACGGGACATCAAAAACTATAGCTGTTGCTGAAATGGCGGGCCGCCCACAGGTCTGGTATTTCGGCCGCAAAGTACCCGACTCTGGTACAGCTGCGACGATGAGTAGTACGGCTATGTATGTTCGTAACTCTGGTTGGCCGACGATCAATGCCCAATCGATCAAGGGATTTCAGCTCAACCTCGCCGAGCCGCTTCCAAAAGATCAGTTTAAAACAGGCCCGCAGATGATCAATGGCACCAATAAAGGCGGCATTTATGGATTTCATCCGGGCGCCGCTGGCTTCGTTATGGTCGATGGTTCTGTGAATTTCTTACCGGAAACCAGCTCGGCCGATATCGTGGCCGCCGCCTGCACATTTGCCGGTGGCGAAGCTATTTCGCTGCCTTAGGCTAAGGCTGCCTTAGGCTAAGAATGTTTTTGAGTGAAGTTGGCGTCGAGGCCACGACTGGGAGCTTTTGTGCGAAGGCATCGGTGGCTGATTGCGGTCGCAATCCTCATGGTCGCCGATGCGGCTGGGCCGCAGCTTGGCCTTGCTCAGTCCGTAGTGGACTCATACCGCTCCCCTTCTGACCGCTGGCCCGCCCCACAGATCGACCCCGGCGTCCAGTGGCAGGAACTCGGGCGCCTGCCTGAAGTTGAGCACCCGGCGGAAAATCCCTTCTCGCCGGCCAAGGCGGAACTGGGCAAAACGCTGTTCTTCGACCCCAGGCTCTCCGGCAGCCGCGAAATCGCCTGCGCCTCCTGCCATGACCCCGACCTGGCCTGGGCCGACGGCCGGACCGTCAGCTTTGGCCACCACCGTGAGCCGCTGAAGCGAAACGCGCCCACGATTCGCAACATCGCCTTCCAGCGGAGCCTGTTCTGGGACGGCAGGGCCGACACGGTTGAGCAGCAGGTTGAGCAGGTGCTGCTGAATCCGGCTGAGATGCACATCACCCGGCAACAGCTCGTCGCGGCGGTCGCCGCGGTGCCCGGCTATCCGGAGCAGTTCGCCGCTGCGTTCGCTGCCCCCGAGGTGTCTTTCGACCGGGTTGTGCAGGCGGTCGCCTGCTTTCAACGCACGATTGTCGGCGGCCGCAGCCGGTTTGACCGGTTTGTCGGCGGCGAGTACGACCTGCTGAGCGACTCCGAGGTCCGGGGCCTCGACCTGTTCCGTCGCAAGGCCCGCTGCCTCAACTGTCACCATGGGCCGCTCTTTTCCGATGGTAGGTTCCACGATGTTGGACTTAGTTACTACGGCCGCCCGACCGAAGACCTCGGCCGCTACCGGGTGACCGGAAAGCCCGCAGATGTCGGCCGGTTCCGCACCCCGTCGTTGCGGGATGTGACCAAGACCGAGCCGCTGATGCACAACGGTCTGTTCAAGCTTTCTGGGGTGCTCAACATGTACAACGCTGGCATGCCGACGCTGAAGCGGCAGGCCTACCAGCAGAACGACCCGCTGTTTCCGACGAAGTCGCCGCACCTCAAGCCACTTGGCCTCAGCCGGCAGGAGCTGGCCGATCTGGCGGCGTTTCTGGGGACGCTGGAGGAGCCCTATCGCCGGATTCGCCCACCACCGCTGGCGGTGCCTGCCGGGCCGTGAAGGCCTCGGCATTGGAGAGCCCCCAGATTTGTACACATGGGCTGGCGGTATCTTCGGCAGTGACGGTCACCAGCCGATCGCCCTGAGGGGAAAGCAGAACGGTTGCTGGAGCGGCTACGCTCCCTGGCAGGGCGAGCAATTCCTGCCCGTCCCCGATGTCCCAGATGCGAACGGTGCCGTCGTGGCTGGCTGTGATCAGCCGCCGGCCATCGGGCGTGAACAGCAGCTTGTTCACCTGTCCTTCGTGACCACGGAATCGCTGGACCTCACGGTCATGCTCGATACTCCAGAGTTGAGCGATACCGTCGGCCCCCCCGCTGGCCACAAGCTGGCTGTCGGGACTGATGGCAAGGGTGAGCACAGCCCCGGCGTGGGCCCTGGTCTCCGTCACCGTTGCCGCGGTTTCGAAGTCACAGACCAGAATCCTCCCGACGGCCAATCCCCGGGCCAGCAGCCGGCCATCCGGGCTGACGGCATTGGCGGTGGCCAGACCGTGTGGGGCAAGTTCGGTTACCGGCTCGCCGGTGCGGCTGTCGAAGAAGGCCGCCCGTTGGTACGCCAGCCGCGTCCCTGCCAAGTCGAAGACGGGAGCGAGCTGGGCCGCCCGCGGCATGGAGTGTTCCCGCACCTGAAACAGCTCGTTGCCGTCTGCCACGGTCCAGGCCCTCAGGCTCTTCCCATGGGGGGCCAGCACGGTGGTCCCGTCGGGGCTGAAGCAGACCGCCCAATGCCCGCCGGTCATTTCGGTGTCATTACCAAGCAGCAGCGGTGCCGACCGGGTGGTCAGGTTCCAGACGGCAGTCCTGCCCGCACCCGCGGCGGTCTGAAAGCTGGCTGCCAGTCGGTCGCCAGTCGGGCTGAAGGCCAGCATGGTCGGGCTGCCGAAGGGCGCAGCCACTGACCGGACCAGAAATGCCCCCCTGGCATCCCAGAGTTCGATCTGGCCTGCGGTTCCGATGGCCAACAGGTTTCCATCGGGGCTGAGGCCGGTCGCAGTTGGCGGCGTGGCTGTGGGGATGGCCGCGAGCCTTACTGGGAGTTCCGGCTTCCAGATCCTGACCGTTCCGTCCTGGGAACCGCTGGCCAGCGTAGCGCCGGCAGGGTCGAAAGCGAGGGTGAGAATGTCATCGGAGTGGCCGACCCAGTTCCGCAGGCACTTCTGGGTTGCCACATCCCAGAGCCGCAGATGCCCGTTGGTGGCCCCACTGGCAAGAAGGCCGGCGCTGGTGGCGGCAAGGGCCGAAACGTTTGCCTGGTGCCCGCTGAGATCACCGAGTAGCCGTCCCGACGTGGTCTCCCAGACATGAATCGTTCGTTCTTTGGAACAGGCATAAAGCCGGTGCCCCGTCGGGCTCAGGGCGACCGCTATCTCGGAGCTGTTTCCGTTGAAATGTCGGTCAGCGGACAGCAGCAGTTGGCCGCCGCGGGTGGCGACCACTTCGAACCGATCCCTCCGCCCAGTTGCCGTACTGCAAGAAAGGGCCATGGCCAGATGGGAGCCAGATTGGCTGACACTGTGACTCCAGATGGTGTCGGTGCTGGTGGTCGCGAATACTTCCGCTCCGGTGGTGGTGTCCCAGAGCGTGAGCTGCTTGCCCGACTCAATGAGCAGGCGATTCTGGCCGTCAATGAAGCGAATGCTGCGGATGCGGCTCGGCGGCTTTGGGAGGCTGGCCAGGGGTTTCCCCGTCGCTGTGGAGAGGAGCTGAAGTCGCCCATCGGAGATCTGCACCGCCAGCCGCTGGCCATCGCGGCTGATGGCGACCGGCAACCCCGTGAAAGAGAGTTCCGCGAGCGCCGCGGGATCACCATGTGCCGCCCGCCAGGACCGCAGCCAGTCGGCCGTCAGCGGATCGTCGGACCGCTGCGGCACGACGGCAGTGTCGTAAAGGACGAAGTCTCCCCAGACGCTGTGGTGGGTCGTTGGTGGAAGTTCCAGCATGCGTTGCGTTAACAACGGTTGTGACTGCCGGGAAGTGCCCAGCCTGATCGACCGCACAGCGAGTTGGGTTCCCGTCCCGTTCCAGGCCAAGTCGGTGACCGGCCCGCTGCCAGGCGTGAGGACGGCGACCGCCTCGTCGAGGGCTGGCGTTAGGCAACGCAGTTCCAGCGGCAGTGGTGTTCCTGCGAGTTCGGCGTTCTCCTGAAAAACCCGCCGGGACTGCCGGAGATTCTTGCTGGCGATCGCCGCCTCGAGTGCCCGGAGATTGGCGATGTAGAGCCGGCGGGTGGCAAGACTCGCCGCCGCGTCGGCTCGGCTCTGGGCGGCGACGGCCGCCTGCCGTTGCCGCTCGGCTCGAATCGCATAGAGCGTCGTGCCGATCGTGCCGAGGATCAGGGCCGCCACAGTCCCCAGCGTCGCCACCGCCACGGTCCGGTGCCGACGAAAGATTCGTCGCAGGGAATCGGCCAGCCCCGGCGGGCTGGCGAGGATCGGCTCGCCCCGCAGGTACCGTCCCAGGTCGGCCTCCAGTTCGGCTGCGCTGGCATACCGGCGATTCCGGTCTTTGTCGAGGCACTTGGTGACAATCGTGGTCAGGTCACCACGGAGCCGGGGACTGACCGAGGAGAGTGGCTGGGGCTCTGATTCAGCGACGATTCTGGCCGCCTCGTGCACCGGGCGATTGCGGACATCGTAGGGCGGCCGGCCGGCGAGTAGCTCGTAGATCACGACACCCAGCGAGTAGACGTCGGCACGGATGTCGAGGTCATTGGCGTTCCCTGCAAACTGTTCTGGGCTCATGTACTGCAGGGTCCCGATCAGTTGCCCGGCATCGGTGTGCACCGTTGTCAGGGCGATGTCACCGTCGGTTCCCCGGGCGACACCGAAGTCGATGATTTTCGGCCGGCCGTCGACGGCGACGAGGATGTTGCCCGGCTTCAGGTCTCGATGAACGATTCCCCGCTGATGCCCGTGGGCGACCGCGGCAGCCGTCTGCCGGATCAGTTCCACCCGATCCCTGGTGGAGAGTTCCCGCTGCCGGGCAAAGCGGGTGATTGGTATGCCCTCCTCGACATACTCCATCACAAAGTAGGGCACTGGCTGGTTGGCGAGCTGGGCAATTCCTGCGGAATAGATCTGGGCGATCGCCGGGTGCGACAGACGACCAAGGATCTGGGCCTCGAGCTCGAAACGCTTGGCGGCAGACCGTGAGAGCAGGCCCGGCCTGATCAGCTTGACGGCGACCATGCGGTGGGGCCGATCCTGTTGGCCCTCAAAGACCCGACCCATCCCCCCCTCACCGATTATCCTCAGAAGGGTGACATCGCCGAGTCGGTCACCCGGTCGGCAGGGATCGCTTCCGGCCCCATCGGACTCGCTGAGAAATTCAGACAGGCCTCCGAAACTGATCGCAGGACCCGTCGGATCGGAGGTCTGGTCCATGCCCGCCTCAGCCCGCCGGGGGCATGGAGACGTCCGAAGCTTCGGCGGCTGACCCGCTGACCGACGTGGCCATTCTGCTGAGCCGGCTCGTCACGGCGAACGAGAGTTGCTCCAGCTCGATTGCCAGGTCAACCGCCACCTGCTGCACGCCCGCCGGTAGCGCAAGCGTGACGGGAGCGAAGTTGACAATGCCCTCAATGCCGGCGGCGACGAGGGCGTTGGCCGCCTCCTGGGCCCGACTGGCCGGCACCACGATCATGCCGAGCCGAGTCCCTTTTTCCTCGACCGTGGCCGCCAGTTCGTCGAGCGGCTGAATGCGAATGCCCTGCACCATCTGCCCGACCTTGGCGGGGTCAGCGTCAAAGGCGGCTTCGATGGCAAAGTTCTGCCGCCCAAACCCCCGGTAGCCGAGCAGGGCCTGGCCGAGGTTGCCGACGCCCACCATCACCACGGGCCAGGCCTGATTGGTACCGAGAATGTCACGCATTGCCCGGATCAGTTCCTCGCAGCGGTAGCCGACACCGGGATAGCCGAACTGTCCGAAAAAGCCGAGATCTTTCCGCACCTGGGCATCGCTGAAGCCGAGCAGCGTGCCAAGCTGTCCCGACGAGATGGTCAGCCGGCCAGCCGCCTCCAGCCGCTGCAATTCACGCAGGTAGAGGCTGATCCGGCTGACAACAACCTTCGGAACACTGGCATCCGAGGGCAAATCGCCAGACTGCGTTTGTGATTCGTCGGACGCCATGAAACATCCACCAGACCCGTATCGAACCCCATCAATCTACTATCCACCCGGGGGCAACCGCAAACTGGCCCGGCCTGGGTGCGATTCTGCCGATTGTAAGGCCGCTGGGACCCTGGAAAAAGTCGCACGGTTACGGAAAGCAATCGTCCTGGGAAGAGTTTGTGGGCGATTCTTAAAGGCAGGGTGACAGCCACTGGCTGAGAAGCGGTCTGTCGTTCGGCGGTGTGTTTCCATGAGCACGGTCAGTCTTCACGCAGGTGAACGTTCGGGGAGAGCGCGATGAACAGGATTTGGGTAAGTGGCTTGCTGGTGATGGCTGCGGTGGTGGCGGGAGGCCGAACGGCCGATGCGGCCTACTGCGGACTGGCCAGCTACCAACACGGGACGGCGAAGCTGACCACGGTCAGCTTTGCCCGGGCCCGGAAGGCGTGTTCCGGCTGCGAGCAGGCGGAACCGACCTGTGCTGCAGTGACAGACTGTGGCACGCGGATGGTCAAGGATGTCGTCTACGAGCAGAAGCAGTACACCTGCTACAAGACGGTCTGCGAGAAGGTCGTCGAGCAGCAGGAAATCGACTGCGTCCGCTACGAGAAAGAGCAGTGTTTCCGCGAGGTTGAGTACACCGTCTGCAAGCCGGTGTGGGAGACCCGCACCAGAAGCATCCCTTACACGGTCTGTAAGCCGGTGTGGGAGACGCGAACAAAGGAAATTCCGTATACGGTCTGCAAGCCGGTCTATGAGACCCGAGAGCAGTGCTATACGGTCTGCAAGCCGGTCTACGAGACGCGGACCAAAGAGATCCCCTACACGGTCTGCAAGCCGGTCTATGAGACCCGCGAGCAGTGCTACACGGTCTGCAAACCGGTCTACGAGACCCGGACCAAGGAGATCCCCTACACGGTCTGCAAGCCGGTCTATGAGACCCGCGAGCAGTGCTACACGGTCTGCAAGCCGGTCTATGAGACGCGGACCAAGGAGATCCCGTATACGGTCTGCAAGCCGGTCTATGAGACCCGCGAGCAGTGCTACACGGTCTGCAAGCCGGTCTATGAGACCCGGACCAAGGAGATCCCGTATACGGTCTGCAAGCCGGTCTACGAGACCCGCGAGCAGTGCTACACGGTCTGCAAGCCGGTGTATGAGACGCGGACCAAGGAGATGCCGTATACGGTCTGCAAGCCGGTCTATGAGACCCGAGGTCTGCGAGAAGGAAGTGAAGTGCGTCCGCTACGAGCGGGAAACCATCGTCGAGAAGCAGTGCTACAAGGTCTGCAAAATGGTGCCTGAGCAGCGGGTGCGGACCTGCAGCTACAAGGTCTGCAAAATGGTGCCCGAGCAGCGGGTACGGACCTATCAGGTCTGCCGGATGGTTCCTGAGCAGCGGGTAAAGACCTGCTGCTATCAGGTCTGCAAGATGGTTCCTGAGCAGCGGGTGCGGACCTATCAGGTCTGCAAGATGGTTCCTGAGCAGCGGGTGCGGACCTGCACCTACAAGGTCTGCAAGATGGTGCCCGAGCAGCGGGTGCGGACCTACCAGGTCTGCAAGATGGTGCCGGAGCAGCGGGTACGGACCTGCACCTACAAGGTCTGCAAGATGGTGCCTGAGCAGCGGGTACGGACCTATCAGGTCTGCAAGATGGTGCCGGAGCAGCGGGTGCGGACCTGCACCTACCAGGTCTGCAAGATGGTGCCTGAGCAGCGGGTGCGGACCTATCAGGTCTGCAAGATGGTGCCGGAGCAGCGGGTGCGGACCTGCAGCTACAAGGTCTGCAAGATGGTGCCTGAGCAGCGGGTGCGGACCTATCAGGTCTGCAAGATGGTGCCGGAGCAACGGGTGAAGACCTGCTGCTACAAGGTCTGCCGGATGGTCCGCGAGCAGCGGTGCCGGGAGGAGTGCTACAAGGTCTGCACCATGGTCAAAGAGACGTGTGTCAAGAAGGTGCCGTATTGCGTCACCCGACCGGTGCACTTCACCAAGACCATCGATGTCTGCCGGCTGGTGCCGAAGAAGGTTGCCTACACGGTGACCCGTTGCGTGCCCAAGACCGTCTGGCGGGAAGTGCCCTGCGAGCCGACCTGCGGCTGTGAAAACTGATCGGCAGGGGAGTGGTGAGCCACCCCCAGGCCAATCCCCTGGAAACGGAAGCGGCCCGGATCAACCGATCCGGGCCGCTTTTTTTTGGGGGCATTCACCACGAAGGCACGAAGAGCACGAAGAGCGAAAAGGGGCGGTGCTCTTTCCCAGAGGTCGTTTCCCAAGCGTCGGGGCGGGCCCATGCCAGCTCGCCGGACGTTCGCTCCGGGCATCGGTGCCCTGCACTCACTCGACGGAAACTTCGCTTCGCCATCCGGGCTCCGCTCAGCTTCCGACGCCGCTCGATTGGCATGGGCCCGCCCCTCATCTCCTGCGGTCCAAGACAAATCAATCCGGAGCCACCAGTGCCTGACGCCCCTTCGTGTCCTTCGCCCCTTCGTGGTGATCTTCCTTGGGCAATTCCCGGTACTGGTCAGCCGGTCGCCTCGATCGTGAGGCCGGGGCTCCTTGACCTGTCCTATTCCCCTTCCGGCTCGATCGAGGCCGACATCGCCCCTTTCGAGCGGGCCAGCAACTGGTCAGCGCCGAAGGCGTGGATCTGGTCCCGTTTCAGCTCGGCGTGTTCAAGCGTGGTGGTCAGAACGACCGCTTTGCCGGTGCGGTCGACCTTCGTCGCCAGCTTCAGGCCGGTCGCTGGCGGATGACCGAAGAGCTTTCGCAGCATCGCGACCACATACTGATAGGTATGGTCGTCGTCGTTCCAGAGAATGACATGGTACCGCGGCTGCCGTTTTGGTTTATGGGCCTGCTCCGGTCGTCGGTCAGCCTGCTTGTCCGGTGCGATCTCGGGATCGGTCGTGGTGGCGGTCATCACTCCCTCAACACGGTGGCCGAATGGCTGTGGTTCAAAACCAAGGCCGCTGAGTATAGAGTTTGCGTGATCGTCCACGCCACTTATTCCCGCACCGGAGACTTCCGTGCTCGACCGCCGCTTTGTCGCTGAAAACGTCGAACTCATCACCGAAAACTGCTGCCAGCGCGGGGCCCACGCCGACGTGGGCCGGTTCGCCGATCTCGACCTGCTGCGGCGGCAGCTGCAGGCCGATATCGACCGGCTCAATCAGGAGGCCGGCCGGGTGAGCAAATCGATCGGCAAGGCGGCACCCGAGGAACGGGAGGCACTCAAGGCCGAGGGCCGGCGGCTGCGGGAGGAGGGGGCCGCCCTCCAGGTGAAACAGGCTGAGGTGATCGCCGCGGCCGATGAGATCCTCCGGGCCATTCCCAACCTCAGCCATCCCGACGCCCCTCACGGCGGCGAGGCTGATGCCGTCGAGATCTGCCGGGGCAGCACGCCGCTGCCGTCATTCGCGTTTCCGCCGAAAGACCATGTCGATCTGGGGGAAGGCCTGAAGCTGTTCGATTTTGAAGCCGGCAGTCGGGTGGCCGGCCACGGGTTTTACTTTCTGACCGGTGACGGGGTGCTGCTGGAATTGGCTCTGCAGCGGTATGCCCTCGAGCTGTTGCTGGGGGAGGGGTTCACGGTGATGACCACCCCCGACCTGGCCCGGGACAGCATTCTCGAGGGCACCGGCTTCATGCCGCGGGGGCCCGAGACGCAGATCTATTCGATCACGGGCAGCGACCTGTCGCTGGTGGCGACCGCCGAGATCACCCTCGGCGGGGCGATGCATGAGCGGATCTTCGACGCCGAGGAGTTGCCGCTGAAGCTCTGTGGCATCAGCCACTGTTTCCGCACCGAGGCCGGCGCCCACGGGCGGGCCACCCGCGGGCTCTACCGGGTGCACCAGTTCACCAAGGTCGAGATGTTCGCCTTCACCCTGCCCGAGCAGAGCGAGGCGATGCATCAGCAGTTGCTGCAGCTTGAATGCCGGCTGTTTGACGGCCTGGGCATTCCCTACCGGGTGATCGACACCGCCACCGGCGACCTCGGCGGCCCCGCCTATCGCAAATACGACCTTGAAGCCTGGATGCCCGGCCGGGGTGAGGCGGGCCAGTGGGGAGAGGTGACCAGCACCTCCAACTGCACCGACTACCAGGCCCGGCGGCTGGCGGTCCGGTTCCGCAAGCCGGGTGAGAAGGGAACCCAGTTCGTCCACACCCTCAACGGCACCGCGATCGCGATCAGCCGGGCGATCATTGCCATCCTGGAAAACCATCAGCAGGCCGACGGCACGGTGCGGGTGCCCGAGCCGCTGGTTCCCTGGATGGGGAAAGAGGTGATCGGCGGCTGACGGCTACCACTTCAGCCCGAAGCGGGCACCGTCGCTGAGGCCGCTGACGCCGCCTTTCAGCGGGCCGGTCCGTTTCTGGCGGGGCTTCTCAGGCGGGGCGTCTGCGGCTTGCTCCCCAGCATCGGCCTCATCCTCCGGTCCCTTGGCCAATGCCTTCAGTGACAGTGATAGCCGCTGTTCGGCTGGATCGACCGAGAGCACTCGGCACTCGATCTCCTCGCCTTCGGTCACCACATCACCGACAGCCCGGATTCGCCGGGTGGCCAGTTCTGAGACATGGATCAACCCCTCGATACCCGGTTCAAGCTTTACAAACGCGCCGAAGTCGGCGATCCGGCTGACGGTGCCCCGGACAGTTGAACTCACAGGGTACTTGGCATCGGCCTGCTTCCAGGGATTCTCCACCAGGTCACGGATCGAGAGGCCAATCTTGCCCGTTTCCCGGTCGACCTTTTTGACAACCACTTCAACCTGCTGGCCGGGCTGGAGTATTTCCTCCGGCTTCTCCACCCGCTCCCACGATAGCTGGCTGACGTGGACGAGCCCCTCGACACCGTGGCCGATGTCGACGAAGGCACCAAAGTCGCGGACGCTGCGCACAATCCCCTCGACGGTCTCGCCGGGCTCGAGGGTTTCGAGCATCGTGGCCCGGGCGTCGGCTGCCTGCTTTTCAATGACTGCCCTCCGCGAAAGTACCAACCGGTGGGCATCGGGGTTGATCTCGGTGACCAGGCTCTCGAGCGTCTGGCCGACCATCTCCTCGAAGTTTTCGATCCGCCAGGGACTGACCAGGCTGGCCGGCATGAAGCCGCGCAGGCCGGCCACTTCGCACTCCAGCCCACCCTTGTTGGCCGCCGTGCAGCGGGCCTGGACGATCATGCCAACTTCCAGCTGCGACCAGTCCTCGACCACCACGCCGCGGTTGGCCGGGGCGACCTCGTAGAGCCCGTCGTCGTCATTGCGGCCGCCGACCGAGAGTTCGAGCACCTCACCGACTTCGGGCAGCTCGCCCTCTTCCGCAAAAATGCCGGCGAGTTGCAGGGCACCCTGCCGCTGATTACCCAGGTCGATGAACGCGGTGTCAGGGCCGATTGAGAGTACCGTGCCCTGTACCTTCGACCCGGGCGGAATCGGCTGGTCGACGAGAGCGGCTTGGTCGAGTAGTGCGTCAACTTCAATGCCGGCGAGGGCCGCCTCGAAGTCTTCCTCAAGATCGGCGTCAAGGTCCTGCCGCAGGTTCGGCACGGCCACCCGCTTTTGCGGCGGCAGGGCATCGGTGAAGGCCGCTGCCTTGTTGTCGCGGTCGGGCCTTCGCTTGCCGCGCCGCTGATCGCGGCTGCCGGGGGCCGATGGAGCTGATGCCGGTGGGGCGGCGGCTGCGGAGACACTGGCCTCGCCGGACTGATCACCGCCGCCGGCCGGGGCCACTGCCGCTGGGGCTGCGGCCCGACGGTCAGCCGAGGTGACATAGGTGTAGCGGGCCGCCATGCCGCTGCCCGTCCCCCCGTTTCGCTGGGTGCCGATGGCGATTCGCCGGCCAACTGGCTGCTCGGGACTGGCCGGCTGCTCGGGACTGGCCGGCTCCGTTTTGGTTGGCGAGCCAGAGGTATCGGCCGCTGCTGCCGCGCTCACCGCCACGTCTTGTGGAGTGGCCGCAGCGGCTGCCTCCATCCCGTCGGCCCCACCCTCGGGCGTCTCATTCATCGGCCAGCACCCCAGAAAGAAAATGCGGGAAACAGGACTTGAACCTGCACGGTATTACTACCACTAGGCCCTCAACCTAGCGCGTCTGCCAATTCCGCCATTCCCGCGGATATCGTTGCCGACAGGACCCGTTGACAACGATGCCAGCAGATCTGCCGAGCGTTGCATTGTCGGCTCTTGCGGCCTTCAGTCAAGCGACCGGGTCGATGGATTGGGCTGCCGGTCGCGGGAAGCTACGGCCGGGACCAATCGAGTGGGGCCTGTCGACTGGATCAGCCGGCCAGCCGCCAGCAGCCCGCCGAAGACCGCCAGGCTCCAGGCCAGATCGCCCACTGGCATCCAGCGGTAAAAAGGCAAAGCTGCGGTGAAGCAGGTCAGCAGGCCCTCGGGCGAATGGGGATACTGCCAACTGAGTGCCCAGTGGGCGGCGTTTGTCACCACAAAAAAGACCAGCGACGAGGCGAGGCTGCCGCCGATCACCGCCAGCCAGCCCTGGCGGCGGATGAGGCCACCGAGCACCACGGGCCAGGCAATAGCCGCGTAGACGATCACCGCCATCAGCGGCGAACCGTAGGGCGAAAGGGCCAGGTTGCTCAGCATAACCGAGGCCAGGGGCACCGCTGCCGCGGCCAGCCGGGAGGAGAGTACCGTCCCGGCCGCCAGGGCGATGGCTGCCAGCGGCGTGACGTTGTAGGTCGGCTGCCAGAGCCGGCCACAGATGCCGACCGCGATCAGCACCAGCCAGACGACCACCTGCGCCCGGGGACCGAACCGGAACGCCTCATCCATTCGCTTTGCCATCAACCTGCTCGTCTTTCGTGGGGGCTTGTCTGCCGTCTGAATGGTTGTGCCGTTTGTGGAAGGAGGCACCCAAGGCCTTTTTCCACCTCGACAACATCGATAACCGCCGGGGGTTTTCGGGTGTTGCCGGTCGCCGCATCCTGCGACGGCAGACTTTTTTCACGGTCTGCATGATCCGTCTGCCGCGGGATCAAGCCCGTGAAACGAGCATCCCGCAACTGGCGAAACTCCCGATACACTAGCGGTTTTCAGCCGAGGGGCAAGCGAACCGCGTGCAGCCAGCCTGACCGGGCCGCCGTCAGATTTGTCCCGCAGAACGGATTCGCCATGATTGACCCCCCCGCCGATCCTGCCAGTCTCGCAGTGGAGCGGCTGGCCGGTGATCTCGTCGCGGTGACGATCACGATCCCCGGCCATCGGCAGAACGTCATGACCGAGGCCTTTCTCGTTGAACTCGGCCAGTTCCTCGACAGCCTCGAGCGGCATCCCCCGCGGGGGCTGCTGCTGGCATCGGGCCGCCCCGGCTCGTTTCTGGCAGGTGCCGATCTGGATCGGATCGACCGGCTCTGGGAACTGCCGGAAACAGGCATCAAAGGCCTCTGCGATCGGGGCCGACAGCTGCTGGCAAGGCTGTCGGCGGCTGCCTGGCCGAGCGTTGCCGTCATTGCCGGCGATTGCGTGGGGGGCGGGCTGGAGCTGGCGCTGGCCTGTGACCTGCGGGTGGCGACCGACGCCCGGGAGACCAGGCTGGCCGCCCCCGAGGTCAAGCTCGGCCTGCTGCCCGGCTGGGGAGGCACCGTACGGCTGCCACGGCTGATCGGGCCCGGGCCGGCCAGCGAGCTGATCGTGACCGGTGAGCCGGTGACCGGCCCCCGGGCCCTCGCCCTCGGCCTGGTCGATGCCTGCGTCGCAGCTTTGGAGGCGATCCCAACGGCGGTTCAGCTGTTGGAGTGGGCAATCGCTGACGGCCGTCACCACGAGCGGCGGCAGCGGCAGACAGCGGCCATGCCGCTGGACGATGCGGAGCGGGAGTTTCTTGAGGCGACCACCGCTGCGCTGATCCTCAGCCGCACCGGTGGTCACTATCCGGCGCCACTCATGGCGCTTGAGACAATGCTGCGGGGCTGTGCGCTGCCTGCGGCCGCGGCTGCGGTGATCGAGAGCGAGGCCTTCGCCCGATTGGCCCGCACTCCGGTTGCCCGGCAGTTGGTGCGGGTGTTCCGGCTGCGGCAGCGAAACCGCCGCGACAGTGGCCTGGCGGCCGCCGCTGAAGCAGCGGCGGCTGAACCGCTGGCCATTGCCGCGCCGGCCGTGATCGGTGCCGGCATCATGGGGGCTGGCATCGTCGCTCGGCACCTGCGGTCGGGCTTCAGCACGACGCTGATCGACATCGAGGCCGACGCCCTCGCCCGGGCTGTTCCCGGTATCCTCGACGAGGCCGCCTGGGACGGGCAACGCGGGGCCGCCGATCAGGAACGCGCCCTGAAGCTGGCCGGTCAGCTGCTGCCGGCGACCAATCTTGCCGCGGCCGCCACGGCCGATCTGGTCATTGAAAGTGTGATCGAACGGACCGATCTGAAGCGGCGGGTGCTGGCTGAGATCGAGGCGACGGTGCCGGCCTCAACCATCATCTGCACCAACACCTCGACCAACCCGATCGCCACTCTCGCAGAGCCGCTGACCGACCCCAGCCGCTTCTGCGGCATGCATTTCTTCAACCCCGTCCGGCAGATGATGCTCGTCGAGGTGGTCCGGGGGCCGGCTACCAGTGATGCCACGGTGGCCACCGTCGTCGCCCATGCCAAGCGGCTGGGGAAGTCGCCTGTGGTGGTTCAGGACAGTCCGGGCTTCCTCGTCAACCGCGTGCTCTCGCCCTATCTGCATGAGGCGGTGGAACTGTTGCGGGAGGGGATCGATCCGGCCCGAATCGACAAGCTCTCCCGCCGCTTTGGCATGCCGCTGGGGCCGCTGGAGCTGTACGACATGGTCGGCCTCGACACCGCCTTCTATGCCGGCGTGGTGATGGCCTCGGCCTTCGGTGACCGAATTGACGCGTCGCCGTTGATTCCGGCCTTCGTCAAAGCGGGCCGGCTGGGCCGGAAGACCGGTCGCGGGTTCTATCGGTACCGGGGAGTCGGGCACGACGCCCGGGTGGAGAGGGTTGACGAGGCGCTGGCGATGACGCTCGAGCCTTACCGGCTGCCTGATCGAGCCGCTACGGACGGGGAGATCACTGACCGACTGTTTCTGCCGATGCTGTTGGAAGCGCTGCGGGTGCTTGATGAGGGGATTGTCCGCGACGCCTGCGACATTGACCTGGCGGTGATTTACGCTCTTGGCTTCCCCGCCTTCCGCGGCGGCCTGCTGGCCTGGGGCGACAGCCTGGGGACAGCTGAAATCCTCCGTCGGCTCGAGCGGTTTGCCGATCTCGGGCCGCGGATGACCCCGCCCGCCAGCCTGTCTCGGTCGCGACGCCTGCTCGCCTCGTAGCGGAATTCGCCAGAATTCCGACCACCGCAAAAGCCCACCATCGGCCCGTCACGGAATTCATCAAAACACCGACCCGTCGGCCCGTAGCGGAATTCGCCAGAATTCCGACCACCGCAGTGCCCGGCCTGCCAGCCACTCACGCCGGCGAATCGAGATGCGCCTTCTCGGCCGGTTTTCACGGGGCAGCCCTGCGGAGTGGGGCTGCTACCATGGAGGCGTTTGGATCCTCGCCAGTTCTCGGTCGCTGCACTCCGATGCCCATCCTTCGCCGCTCACCTGAGGCCACTCCGGTTATTGTCGCCTGCTGCCGGACAGCAATTGGCCGGGCCGACGGCCAGCGGGGACTGTTTCGTCACGTCCGCGGTGATGAACTGGCCGCAGCGGTGGTGGCGGCGGCCGTCGATCGTAGCGGCGTCGATCCCGCCACAATCGAAGACCTGCTCGTTGGTGCCAGCCAACAGCGGGATGAACTGGGGGGCAACGTCGCCCGCAGTGTTGGGCTGTTGGCCGGCTTGCCGCAGCAGGTGGCGGCCACGACGGTCAACCGGCTCTGCGGTTCGTCGCTGCAGACGCTTGCCCAGGCCTGTCATGCCATCACTGCCGGGAGCGAGAACGTCCAGGTGGTTGCCGGCGTTGAGCATCTGGGCCACCTGCCGATCGACTCGAGCATCGACATTCACCCGCGGGCATTGGCTGGCTCGAGCCGGGCAGTGCTGTCGATGGGAATGACGGCCGAGCATCTGGCCGCCAGTCGTGGCATCAGCCGGCGACGCCAGGAGGAATACGCCCTCGAAAGCCATCGCCGGGCGGCGGCTGCCACGCTGGCGGGGGACTTTCGGACCGAGGTCGTGCCGGTCCAGGCCCTCGATCCCGAAGGTGTCGTGGCCCTTGCCGAACGCGATCAGTCGATTCGTGATGACACCAGCCTTGAGGCGATGGCCGGCCTGCCGCCGGCCTTTCTGCCCGAAGTTGGCAGTGTGACCGCCGCAACGTCCGCCCCTTTGAGTGACGGGGCCGCGGCCCTGGTGGTGATGAGTGAGGCCGAAGCCCAGCGGCAGGGGCTTCGGCCGCTGGTGCGGGTGCTGGCTACGGCGGTGATCGGTGTGCCGCCGGCCGTAATGGGCATCGGCCCAGTGCCGGCCAGCCGGAAGGTGCTTGCCCGGGCGGGCCTGACGCTGGCCGACATCGACCTGATCGAACTCAACGAGGCCTTCGCCGCCCAGACGCTTGCCTGTCTCGATGACCTCGGCCTCGATCACGAGCGGGTCAACGTCCGTGGCGGATCGTTGGCGATCGGCCACCCGCTGGGGGCCAGCGGTGCCCGAATTGCCACGACGCTGATTCAGGCGATGCGGGACCGGCAGGCTGCACGTGGGCTGGCCACCATGTGCATCGGCCTGGGCCAGGGGATTGCCGTGGTGTTCGAAGCGGTGGGTTGAGCTTGGGCCGGCTGCGGCAACATTCAAACGAAGCAGAGCAGACCAGCGATGGCAACCAGCACAACCGAGATGACCCCGCTGCCGGTCGATTCAGGTGCTGCCACCACCCTGGTGGACCTGCTCGCCCAGCGGGTGCGGGAGAGCAGTGATCAGCCGGCAATCGTTGATCCGCTCGCCAGTCGGCGGCTCTCCTGGGGGCAGCTGGTGGCCCAGTCGCTGGTGACTGCCCAGCGACTTGAGGCTGCGGGGCTGAAGCCGGGTGATCGGCTGGTCCATATCGGCGGCCATGGGGCCGATTGGATCATCGTCGATGTCGCCTGCCTGCTCGGGGGCTTCGTTCAGGTGGCCCTCCACGCCGATGCGCCGCTAGCTGAGCAGGCTGAGCAGCTGCAGCTGTTTCAGCCGCGGTCGGTTGTCGTGTCGGGAACGCGGCCGCTGCCGGCCCCGGGGGCATCTTCACTCCCTCGGTATGAGGTCCGGGTGGACTGGGCGGCCTCCGGTGTGGCGGCCAGGGACACGGCCGGGCTTGCCACCGCCATCGAACGTCGGTCCGCCTCCTGTGACCCCGACGCCCCGGCGACGATCCTGATCTCCTCTGGCACCACCGGCCGGCCGGCTGGCTTTGTTCACAGCCAGCGGGCACTGGCCGGCAACGCGATTGCCGCCGCAGCCGAGTTTCTCGACGAGCCGGATGATGTCCGGCTGGCGTGGCTGCCGATGAGCCACGCCCTGGCCCGGGTGGGTGACCTCTACACTGCCCTGGTCCGGGGGGGCACGCTCAGCGTTGTGGCCGACCGCCAGCGGCTGCTCGAGGCCTGTCGGCTGTTGCCGCCGGCGGTGATCCTCGGGGTGCCGGCGTTTTTTGACCGGCTGGCCGCGGCGGTCGAGGCTGGCCGGATCGCCGAATTGGCCCCGGCCCTCGGCGGTCGGGTACGGGCCTGCGTTTCGGGCGGGGCGCCGCTACGGCGACGGACCGTGGCACTTTTTCGTCGTGAGGGCGTGCCGCTCGTGGAGGGCTACGGTCTGGCGGAAGCTGGGCCGGTGGTCGCCGTCTCCAATCCGCGGAACTATCGCCCCGGCGCCGTTGGGCGGCCACTGGCCGGCATCGACCTGAAAATTGACGACCGGCCCGCCACCCGCGGACAGCTGCTGATCAAGACCCCGTGCCGGGCGGTGGCCGTGATCGATCCAGGACATCCCGCCGGGGAACAGCCGATCGTCACCTCCGACTGGCTGGAGACCGGCGATCTGGGCAGTCTCGATGCCGACGGCCAGCTGCGGATCAGTGGCCGGCTCGACGACGTCCTGACGCTTGCCAATGGCCTCAAGCTGCCGGCTGCCGAGGTGGAAGCGGTGTTGCTCGAAGAGCCGGCGGTGGCTCAGGTCTGCGTGACCGGCAGTGGTCAGCCCTGGCCGGTGGCGTTGATCGTGCCCGAACCGACCTGGGTGCGGCGGATACTGCGTCGGCTTCGCAGTCGGGTCTGGAGCCGCCGGCAGGCGCTCGCCGACCGGCGGCTGCTCGACTGGTTCAGCCGCCGGCTGGCAGCCCGGCAGCAGCAGCTGCCCCGCGGCTGGCAGGTTTGCCGATTCGTGCTGGTTGCCCATCCCTTCGATGCCGCGCACGGCGAGGCGACTGAATCATTCAAGGTGAAGCGGCAGGCCGTGGCCGACCATTTTGCTGGTCTGCTTGACCAGCTTCAGGCGGGGCTGTTGCCGTCGCGAACCGGGGTGGTCGAGGTACGGATTTCAGGTCAGGATTCTGCCGATGCGATCACCGCTGCGGCTGTGGCAACCGCTGTCTGGCAGGGAGTTGTCCGGGGTAAGCCGCAGGGATTCGCTCAGGCCGCAGCGGCGGGGACGGTGCCGCTGCCCGCTGCCGTGACCGGTGTGGTCAAGCAGGCCGAACACCAGCTCGCGGAGCTCGCCGCTGCCGGGACACTCTATGAGCCGGCCGACCTGCCGTCCGGTCCAACCGCTCCCCTGGCTGACCCGCCGCCACCACCCACGGGAAGGCTCACCCGCCAGGCTGAAGCGACGCTGGCCGAAACCGGCCTCTGGGGGCTGCTCGTCCCGGAACAATTCGGCGGCGGTGGCTGCCGGTTTGGTGACTTTACTCGCGTGGTGACCCGGCTGGCCGCCCGCTGCCCCACCGTTGCCGGCCTGCTCTCGGTGCACTCGACGATCGGTGCCGTCACCGCCGTGACCGTCTTTGGCAGCCCGCAGCAACAGCAACGCTGGCTGCCCCGGCTGGCAGCTGGAAAGCCGCTGTCGGTCTTCGCGGCCACCGAGCCCGACGCCGGCTGCGACCTGGGCCGGGTTGCCTGCCAGCTTGAACGCGACGGCGACCGGCTGCTGCTCTCGGGCACCAAGATGTTCATCACTGGGGCGACGTACGGCCGCGTGGTGAAGCTTCTGGCCAGGCTCGACGGCCGGCCGACCATCGTGCTGGTCGAACTGCCGGCGGCCGATACGGCTGAATTTTCCTTGCGGGGCTACGCCCTCCATCCGCTGAAGCATGCCCACAACAATGCGCTGGAATTCCGTCGGCTGCCGGTTGCGCCGGACAACATCCTGGTTGCCGATCAGTCGGACCCTGGCCAGGACCGCGACGGCATGGCGATTGTCTGGCATGGGCTCAACCGGGGCCGGGTGACCCTCGCGGCTCAGGCAGCCGGCACGATCAGCCTGCTCATCGACCGGGCGGTCGACTTTGCCTGGCAGCGGCAGACGTGGGGTGAGCCGATTGCCCGGCGGGAGCTGGTGCAGGGCAGGGTGGGCCGCATGGCGGCGGCCCGGCTGGCCTGTGAGGCCCTGGCGAACTGGGCCGCGGCGACAATCGACGCCGGTGGGACCGGGGAATGCGAGGCAATTCTGGCCAAGGTGGTGGCGAGTCGCTGCCTCCGGACAGCAGCGGTCGAGGCATTGGGCATCCATGGTGGTCGGGCCTTCCTCGTCGGCCATCCGTTGGGCGACTCATTCCACGATCATTTTGCCGCCGGTGTCTACGAGGGTGAGAGCGATCTGCTGGGCCTGGCGCTGTTCAAGGGGGTGGCCAGACGGCACCCAGTTGCCGCTGCTGCCGGCGGGAGACGGATCGCTGGCTGGCTCCGCTGGCGGCTGGGCCGCGGCTGGAGAGGGGGCAGTGATGACGACGATCATCGGCTACTTGATGGCGAGCTTCGTGACTGGGCCCACCAGGCCCGCCGGGGCTTGGCGGCCTGGAGCCTTGAGGCTGACCGCTGCCTGCGGCGGTATGGCCGCGGGCTGGCCGACCGGCAGCTGGTGGTGGCCGACCTTTCCACCCGGCTGCAGTGGCTCATCTCCTGCCTGGCAGTTGTCCATCAGGCCGATCGACAGGCCGACGACCAGACAGTGCTGGCCGCCGGCTGCTGGTGCCGTGAAGCCCTGGCCGCGGCAACGGGAAAGCGGCCAACAGCCGCTGACCAGGCAGCGGTTGCGGCACTGGGCAAGCTGACGCTCGCGGCGCGGTAGGCCGCCTGCTTGAGCGTGCTCGTGATCAACCAGGCTGCTTGTCCAGTCGCTTCCGCTCCTGGCTTCCCGCGTCGCACGTTTGCCGAGGCTCGGGGGGCCCCCGGCCAGCTAGCTATCTGCTGGCGACGACTGCTGGCCACCAGGTGCAGAGGTACCAGGCCCGGGGCGTGGTCCATTCGGCGAGGGTTCGCAGTGACGCCGTGGCACCTGCCTGGCCGGCGCCACCGAGCACCTCGTCGAGCAGGCCCCGCGGCTGTTTGTAGCGGACCGTCCGGGCTGTTTCAGCCGACAGGCCGGCCAGTTCGACCGCCCGGCTGACCGCATCCTCGAGAAAGCCGATCCGGTCGACCAGGCCGAAGTCGACGGCCTGCTCGGCAGTGAAGACCTGACCGGTCGTGACCGCGGCCAACGTCTCATCGTCGAGTTCAGGCCGCCCCTCCTGCACGATTGTCTTGAACCGGGTGAACATCTCGTCCACCAGTCCCTGCAGCACCTTTCGCTCCCGTTCCGCCAGCTCCGGCGAGCGGTCCCTGGTCAGGCTGAGCATCTCTTTGAGCGGACCACTGGTGATCGAATCGTCGGTAATCTCGAATCGCTTGAGGAACTGCGAGAGATCGAAGTGCGGAATGATTACCCCAATCGATCCGGTGATGGTCGATGGTTCGGCAAAGATCGTTTCGTCACGGCCACCGCTGGCCATGGCGATGTAGTAGCCACCGCTAGCAGCGATTCCGCCCATGCTGACGACCACCGGCAGGTTCCGTTCCCGGGCCAGTCGGGTAAGCCGATAGTGCAACTCATCACTGCCGCTGACCGTACCGCCCGGCGAATCGATTCGCAGCACGATGGCCCGCACCGATTCGTCGGCTTCAACCTGGTCAATTTGATGCCGGGCAAAGCCGTCGCCCCCCATGATCGCCCCGCTGATTTCGACAATGGCGATCTTGTCGGCTGCGGTCCGGTCCAGCGAGTGATACTGCTCGATCACCTTGGGGTTGGTCTGAAAATACTGGGCGTTGGCCCCAGCCGAAACGATCGCCACCAGGATTGAAATACCGGCGACAACCCAGGCGAGGCGGCCCCCCCAGCGGCTCCAGCCGCCGGACTGCTCGAGAATGACGCGGGTGGGAGGCTGGCCGGGGTCGAATGCCATGAGGGGGCTCCGAGGCGTTGGTTGGAAAGGAATCTGGAGGAGGGTGAAGTCGGGCAGCCCGGCCGCACGACTCATCATTCTACGAGATCGGGCAAGTCCTGCGGCCGGTTCGGCGTTGCCAGTTTTCCCGCCGGGTCGCTACCTTGCCGGCAGCGGCGGGCCACTCTCAGGCCGCCGGGTCACCAGGAGCCAACCACTGTGTTTGTCTGCGTCAGCACCGAATGTTTTCCCGACTTGCCCCTCGCTCAGGCGATGGAGCGACTTGCCGAACTTGAATATACCGCCGTCGAAATCGATATCCATGAGGGGGGCAGCCATCTCCACCCCGACGCTGTGCTGGCCGATCCGACAGCCGCCGTGGCGGCCTGCAGCGATCTTCAGCGGCTCAAGCCCGTGGCGCTCTCCTTTGCCGCCACCACCGATGACGCGGTCTATGAAAAATTCGATGCCTGTTGTCGCCTCGCCAAGTCACTGGGAATCGTGACGCTGGTGGTTGAGTCGTCTGAACTCGGGACGCCCTTCAACGGTGAAATTGAGCGGCTCCGGAAGTTCGTGGCAATTGCCGCTTCCTACGGCATGCTTGTTGGGGTCAAGACCGAGGCTGAACGGATGACGCAGGACGCCGAAACGACAGCCTCGCTCTGCCGCAACGTGCCGGGGCTGGGGGTGACGCTCGACCCCAGTCATTCGATCTTCGGTCGCAAGAAGCCAGCCTCCTGGGACTCGATCCTCCAGTACGTCTGTCATGTTCACCTCCGCGACACCAAGCCCGATGCCTTCCAGGTGCGGGTGGGGCAGGGCAACGTCGAATACGGCCGCATCGTCACCCAGCTCAGCCGGGTTGGCTACAAGCGTGGACTCTGCGTCCATGTCCCACCACTGGAGGGCATCGATCAGGTCGGCGAACTCCGCAAAATGCGGCTGCTACTAGAGACGCTGGTGTAACGCTGGCGGCTGACAGGCTGCACCGAACGAGCCCTGGCTGGTGTTGGGGGACCGAAACTGAGACTTTGTTTCCCCGGCCCCACAACTCGGCCCGCAGCACGAACCTGTAGCGGCCAGCCCCGGGAACCGCGGGTCAGTCGGCCGGCAGATCCTCAATCCGATTTCGCCAGCGGGTGACAGTTGCCCGGCCATCGACGCTCGTTTCGGCGGCTGCGGCCCTCAGGCAGCGGGCCACCTTCAGGATGGTGGACACCTGAGCCAGTGCCTCGGTCGCCTCTTCAGTTTCGGCATCGGGGCCGATGATGGCCTCTGGATCGAGCCGACCCTCCACCTGCTGCACCACGCCACAGCGGGCCAGGTAGACCGCCCAGGGCTCGATCACATCGATCAGCCCAACCCAGTCGAGGGCGGCAGCGGCGGCCAGGTTTGCGTCAAATGCCGACAGGCTGCCAGCCGTCTTCAGCGGCTTAGCCACCAGCAGCCGCTCGGCCTGGTTGGGAACCAGCGAAAAGACCGCCACCTTTTTACCGATGCCGATGCTCAGTTGCACCTGCTCGTCGAGGCCAGTCCCGGGTAGGGCGAACGTCCAGAGTTTGCCACCGTCCACCTCTGTCTCGGTTGGATCGGGAATCCTGTATTCACTCGGCACGGCGTCGTCATCAATCTTCCTGATCGCTGCAAGCAGCTTGTCGCTGAGTGCGAACAGGTCGCTGAGCCCCTCGCGGAACTTCGCTTCATCGTCGATCGCCAGCACGATGGCCGGTTCGACAATCGGTAGCGGATCGGCCGACGTCGGCAATGCCTGCTGGAGCTTGGTCGTGGTTGAGTCGGCATCGAGCACGAGGCCGAACTGGCCGCTCTTGAGAGCCGGCAGGAACTTGCCGCGGATGGTGTCGACCAACTCGCCACTCAGCGGCAGGATGTGTTTTTCAAAGGCTTCAAAGCCCTCTTGTGCATCCTCGTCCGCCGCCGCGGCGAAGTACTTGACCGCAAAGTCCCGGGCCGAGGCGAGCCAGGCGACCAGGGCCTCGAACGCCTCCGGGTCTGTCTCGGTGCGGAACGCCAGGGCCGCGAACGGGCTTCCACCCGCGAACTCCAGCAGGTCGAGCTGCTGGCTGCCGTTCAAGGGAAGATTCTGGGCCCAGTTCCAGACCTCTCCGGCGTAACCGGTGTCGGTCAGGTGTGAATAGGCGAGCCAGGGGCCGGGCACTGGCAGCCGGCTGGCGTAACCGGTCACCAGCTTCTGCAGCAGCTCCTTCGCCTCAGCCTCGGCTTCGGCCGGCAACTTGCCCGACTTTGCCAGGGCGGTAATCAGGCCCTCAGCCTGCTTGAAGTCGTCGGCCGACTGCATGACCGCCGCGGCCAGGTCCTTACTGAGGTACGAAATCCCAGTCAGCGGTTTCCCCTCGGCCGCTCTGACCACCGCGAAAGGTTCAGTAGCCAGCAGGCTGCTGTCACTGCCCAATTTCTCCAGATGGTCGGTGTCACCGCCAAGCGAGAGAATCACATGGTCCCCCAGCAGTCCGAGGGCGATGACGAATTCAAGCTCACCGACCCGGGCCAGGATCGCGTCAACCTCCTCCTGGGCATCAAGATCTTCCACCGCATCGGCGATCGCCAGGCGGACCAGGTTCGGATCGGGCCGGATGGTCAGGGTGACAAAATCACCCTGTCCGATCGTCTGTCGTTTGACGGCGTTGGCCAGCAGGGGCTGGGCCTGGGTGAACATCTTGAGGGTCAGTTCGAGCCGTTTCAGCTGCGTCTCTGCCGCCTCCTGCTGCGCGGTCTGAAAGCCCCAGACCAGGTCGGGGATGACGATGTCAGCCGTGTTTTCGGCGAGGGCCTTCACGATCAGCCGGAGGGTCGTCTCCTGGGAATTGAACTCGATCCCTGTCCCCTTGCTCAGCGCGGCGATGTTCCCGGCCTGTTGCGCCTGCTGCAGTTTTTTGAAGAGGCCAGCCAGCTTGACCCACGAGGGTGTGCCATAGACGAAGGTGTCGGTGGCGATCATGTCCTGCAGCAGGGTGAGGGCCTGCTGGTTCTCGGGCATCTGCAGGAACATCGCTGCGATGGTCAGCGGGTTGCCCGGCTGGGCCTGCTGCTGGGCCAGTTCGTCAAGGGCCTTTTTGACCGCTGGGAGTTCACGGAGGGCGGTGAAGGCGTTGCTGCCGGCGAAGCGATCGTACTGGTCGCGGCCCCGCAGGGTGCTGGAGAGGAACGCGGCGTCTGCCGGCACAATCGCCAGACCCGGCTCAGCGGCGGTTGTCACCGTCGGCAGCAGCATCCCCACCAGAGCCACGGGCAGCATCAGCCAGAGGCTGGACTGGAACCGCCGCCGGGGGGAGCTGGTTGGGTGGTCGCTGAAACGCTGAAGGGATCCGATCTGCTGAATCATCTGTGAAAGTCCTCGGAAAGGAGATTTGGGAGTGCGGGTACTGGCGACCGAATACTGCGGCTCCTTTAGACTATGCGAAAGTCGACTGCTGTGAGAACTGGGAAAGCCCGTTTTTATCCCTCCGCCGTGACCCGCCGATCGGACCAGCGATGCACCTTGGCCCAACTGTGATTGCCGACACTTTTGCCGAGGCCTTCCGGCTCCGCTTCGCCCGGCTGCAGGTGACTGCCCATGACGCCCACTGGGTGGCCGCAGCGGCGGCTGCGGTCTGTGGCTACGGCACCAGCGTCATCGGCTGTGATGCCGAGATTGGCGTCGAGCGTCAGCTTGCCCCGGAAGAGAGCCCTGACGGCCGGCCGGGGGTGTCTATTCTGGCGTTCGGGTTTGCCGCCGAATCGCTCGCCAAAGCGGTGGCCAACCGGGTGGGGCAGTGCCTGCTGACCTGCCCAACGACGGCCGTCTTTGATGGCCTGCCCGATAGCGACGAACGGGCGCAGCTGGGCCAGCAGATTCGGTTCTTTGGCGACGGCTTTGAAAAAACGAAGGTCTTTGCTGGCCGGCGATTCTGGCGGATCCCCGTGATGGACGGTGAGTTTCTGATCGAGGAAACCTGTGGGATTGCCAAGGGCATTGGTGGCGGCAATCTGATTTTGCAGGGCAACACGCTTCCCGCGGCCCTGGCCGCCGCCCGCCGGGCGGTTGCGGCAGTCGCTGTCGTTGAAGGCACCATCACCCCCTTTCCCGGCGGCGTCGTCCGCTCCGGCAGCAAGGTAGGGTCCCGGTACGCGGCACTGCGGGCCTCGACCAACGAAGCCTTCTGTCCCGGGCTGGTGGGTCGGGTCGAGTCGGAACTGGCAGCCGGGGTGGCCGCCAGCCTCGAAATCGTGATCGATGGCACCGACGAGGCGGTGATCAGCCGGGCCATGGCCGCAGCCATGCAGGCGGTTGTGGCGGACGACATCCCAGCAATCTCAGCTGGCAACTACGGTGGCAAGCTGGGCAAGTTTCATTTCCACCTGCATCAGGTGCTGGCGGCAGCCGGACTCGGCGAAGATCGCGTCGGCTGACCCGGTGATGGACTACCGGCGGCGAATGTCGCCTTTCTCCGGTCCGTCATCTTTGGTACTCCCCTCTCCGGATCGCGGATGGTGGAGAAGTCGTCCACCGCACGATGCGGCGATTGCCAACCCCGAAAACCTGCTGCGTTTTCGGCCGCTGCCCAGGTGGCGCGCTGTCGCGGGCAGGGGCCCTGGAGGGCGTTTTCCGCGGCCACTTATGCAACCGACGGAGGATTGACAGATGCAGGAGCGGACATCACGCCAGGACCTTGTCGTTCCCCCGAGGGGCCGGTCGGCAACGCCGGTGATCGTCGGAGCCGTGCTCTGCGGCTGCGTCGGATTTGCCATTGTTTGGATTTCAGGGATTGGCCGGACCCTGCCGGTGACCCAATCGGCCCTCCCCCTACCCTCTTCGGCTGCAGCCCTGCCTGCTGGCGGCTTTCGCGGGACAACAGCGGACCCCGCGGCCGATCAGGTCGATCGCTACGCCGAACCGAGCCACTTCGTCGATCCTGCGACGGGGCCCCCCCTTCCAGCGAGTCCCGCCAGGTTCCCGACGCGGCCGGCCTCGTTCGAGGCACCGCTGGACCCAGCCGCCGGGGCCGAAAGCCCAGCCAGCGAGCGGGATGAGCCCACGGTTGAACCGCCCGCAGCTGACGGCAAATCACCGCCGGGGCGGCTGTCGCGATTCTCTGCCCGCCAGATTTCACCACCGGATGCCGGTCCCGAGCAGCAGGCGAAGGAAATGCCCAACGCTGCACGAGCGGCTCCCGCTGCCGCGCCGGATCAGCCAAAGCCGCCGGCAAAGCCGGTTTTTCCTGAGACGGTGGAAGCCGAGTCGACCGTGGAAAAGTCGGCTGACGCCGGGAAGACCGCAGCCCCAAAAGCTGAGCCTGAGAAGGGCGAGCCGGTGACGGCCGAGCCGGTCACGGCTGAGCCGGTGAAGGCTGAGCCGGTGAAGGCTGATTCGGTGAAGGCTGATTCGGTGAAGGCTGATTCGGTGAAGGCCGAGCCGGTCACGGCTGAGTCGGTGAAGGCTGAGGCCCAGGTTCCAAAAAAAGAGTTGGAACTAGCAGCGGAGACTGAGACGAAGCCGAAGCCGGATGAGGCCCCTTCCGAGAAGGACAAGGCTGTCAAGGCCACGACCAGGCCAGCCGGCGTCAAGTCGGTCGCGGCCGGGCCGGTTGTTCCTCCGCAGACAGCCGACACACCACTGGTCGAGCCAGCAGCAACGCCCACTCCGTCCGTGGTGGCTCCGCCAGCCTCAGCAGCGGCCACGGCAATGTCAGAGTCGGCCGTTGAGGCCGTGCCAGCGAAGTCGGTTCCTGCACCGGGATCCAGGCCTGCAGAGCCGGTTCCCGCGCCGGCATTACCACCGCAGCCGCTGGCCTCAGATGCTGCCGCGGCCCCTCTCGCGGCTCAAGCAAATCCCTTCGCCCGCCCGCGGTCATCGGCGGCTGCCAGGCCCGCCATTGCGCCACCTGAAGCTGCCTTGCAGACCACGGCAGGTGCGGTTCCCTTCGCCGCGGCACCGCCGCTGACCGAAAAGGCCACGGTCTCCCCACCGCCCGCGACCGGCACGCGGCCACCAAGTGGTTCCCCCTCCGCAGCCGCAGGTGCGACCGGTCAGGGCCGGCCTGGTGTGCCGCAGCTCGAAGGCCTGCAGACGCCGCAGTTGACGATCGAAAAAAGTGGCCCGCGTGATCTGCAGGTCGGCAAGCCGGCCCGGTTCGAGGTGACCATTCGTAACGTCGGGGCGGCAACCGCGCACGACACCGTGCTTCGAGATTCGATCCCCTACGGCACCAGCCTGATTGCCACCATGCCGCCGGCCAGCCCGGCAGGGCAAGGGGATCCGACTGGCGACCTGCTCTGGAGCATCGGTGAGCTCAAGCCGGGGCAGGAAGCCCGGGTGGCGATGGAACTGATGCCCCGACTGGAAGGGGAGATCGGCAGCGTTGCCAGTGTCGGCTTCCGGGCCGATGCCACCGTCCGCTCACGGGTGACCAAGCCGGCGCTTGAGATCACCGCCGAACCACCGCAGAAGACGCTGATCGGTGAGGCGATGACACTCGAGCTGACGCTCTCCAATCCGGGGACCGGCACCGCGACCGGCGTCGTGGTCGAGGGGCAGCTGCCCGAGGCGGTTTCGCATCCGGCTGGCCGTGAGGTGGAGTTCGACGTGGGACGGCTCGAGCCGGGCACGTCCCGGTCGATCACGCTGGTGCTGACAACGGTGACCCCGGGTGTCCATGAAATTAGTCTGGCGGCCCGCGCCGATGGCGGCATCGAGGTGGCCCAGCGGCTCCGCGCTGAAATCACCGCGCCGATGCTCGAGCTGGCGGCTGACATTCCCAGCCGTCGCTATCTCCAGCGGCCGGCCACCTGCAAACTGAAGATGACCAACACCGGCACAGCCCCGGCCCTGGCGGTGGAGTTGGCAGCCCAGCTGCCGACCGGGATGAAGTTTGTCCGGGCTAACAACGCCGGCTATTACGACGAGCGGACACATCGCGTGCTCTGGAGCCTGGAGGAGCTGCCGGCGGGTGAGGATGGCACCGTCGAATTGGTGGTGATGCCGACCACGCTCGGCCCCCAGGCAATCGTGGCAGCCGCCCGCAATCCGGCCGGTCTTGCCGACCAGTTGACGCACACGATCGAGGTAGAGGGCCTGGCCGCCCTCTCGTTTGAGGTGGTCGACAGTGAAGACCCGATCGAAATTGGTGGCCTGACAGAATATGTGGTGCGGGTGACTAACCAGGGCACCAAGGCGGCGACCAACGTCGAGCTCGCAGCGAATCTGCTGGGCGATCTCGAGCCGATCGATGCCAAGGGGCCGGTGCCGTTCGGCGTCGAGAACCTGCTGGTTTCGTTCGACCCGCTGGCCACACTTGCGCCGGCGGACGAGGCGGTCTTCCGAATTCGCGTCCGGGGCCGACGCCCAGGCAACCAGCGGGTGCAGTTCATGTTGAAGAGCGATGACCTGAAGACACCGCTGACCGCCGAAGAGATGACGCACGTCTATTCCGATCGCTAGGCGATGCTGCGGTTTACGGAAAGCTCGGGCCTCGTGCCAGTTGTGTTCGGCAGGGACAATCGTTTCGCCGCTGGGGTGCTGAAGATCCCCGGAAGCCAGAGGCATAGGTTTTGGTTGTGCGGTGAGCCAAATCTATATTCAGGAAGCCCGAGGCACGGGCCGAGGGAAGGCGTTTCGGGGATCACCCACGCGATTTCCCTCAGCTTGCGCTTCGGGCTTTGAAGAACGGGGTTTTTCTGGTGATTGATGCAAACGCGCAACATCAAAAGCCGCGAGCCGAGGGAATGGGGTTTCGGGGATCACCCACGCGATTTCCCTCAGCTTGCGCTTCGGGCTTTGAAGCATGGGGATTTTTGCTGGGAGACACGAAGGCGCACCATCAAAACTCGCGATTCGGGGTTCCTGAGGTCGTGTGAGGCCGCCCCCGAGCCGGTGCGATTTCCTTGCAGTTCAGTCCAGCGTGCTGCTGATCCGGTCGCTTCCGCTGCCGGCTTCCTCTGCCGCCACACGGTTGACGAGCGAGCTGGGTTGTTTTCGACTGACGCCGGTTGGTCCCCTGCTGCGATCCCAAGTTGAAGGTGTTTGCTGATGGTTCGTACCTGTTTTGCTGCGGTGCTTTTCGGTTGGTCGCTTGCCGCGACCGCCGCACCGCTGAATGTCGTGTTCATCATTGCCGACGATCTTGGGGCGGAAGATACAACGCCGTTCAATCCCGACTGCTTTTACGACACGCCGAACCTGCAGCGGTTGGCCGAATCCGGCATGCGATTCACCAATGGCTATGCAGCCTGCCCGGTCTGTTCCCCGACCCGCTCAGCCGTCCTCACCGGACAGTGGCCGGCCCGGACGCGGAACACGGACTTTTTCGGTGGGCCAAACCAGTTCTTTGGCCAGGCGTTGCCGGCGGGGTACGACCCGGCCACAGACGGCTCGTTCGGTCGGCAAAAGAACCGTCCGCTCTGGCCGGCCCCATACCTTGGCCAGCTCGCTGAGTCCCACACCACGCTGGCTGAGGCCCTCAAAGCCAATGGCTACGCCACCTTCTTTGCCGGCAAGTGGCACCTCGGCAGGCAAGGCTCGTGGCCTGAGGATCACGGCTTCGATGTGAATAAAGGGGGGGTCGATCGGGGCGGCCCCTACGGTGGCAAGAAGTATTTTTCGCCTTACGGCAACCCACGGCTGCCGGACGGTCCACCGGGAGAGCATCTGCCCGACCGGCTGGCCACAGAGACCGCCCGGTTCATTGAGCAGCACAAGGACGGGCCATTTCTCGCCTATCTTTCCTTCTACTCGGTGCACACTCCGTTAATGGCCCCGGACGACCTGGTGACCAAGTATCAGCAACGGAAGCGTGACCGCGGTTTGCAGGACACGTTCGCCCCCGAGCCACCCCGGCAGAACCGTACGGTGCAGGCCCACGCGGTCTACGCCGGCATGGTCGAGGCGATGGATGCCGCTGTCGGCAAAGTGCTCGACGCCCTCGAGCAGCAAGGGGTCGCCGACCGTACGCTCGTGGTCTTCACGTCGGACAACGGGGGACTCTCAACCTCTGAGGGATCGCCGACCTCAAACCTGCCCTTTCGGGCCGGCAAGGGCTGGCTCTACGAAGGCGGCATTCGCGAGCCAGTGATTGTGCGGCTGCCGGGAGTGACCAAGCCGGGTAGCGCATCGGGCTGGCCGGTCACCTCCACCGACTACTTCCCCACCATTCTTGAAGCAGCCGGTCTGCCGTTGCTGCCCGATCAGCATTGTGACGGTGTCTCGTTGCTGGCGGCCCTGAAAGACTCGGCCTCCGAGAGCGGCGAGCGGCCGCTTTTCTGGCATTATCCGCACTGGGGCAACCAGGGTGGTATTCCCGGCGCGGCGGTGCGGCAGGGAGACTGGAAGCTGATCGAATGGTACTGGGGCAAAGCCCCGGAACTCTTCAACCTGGCTGACGACCCGGGTGAACAGTCCAATCTGGCCAGCAGCCAGCCAGAGAAGCTGCGGGAACTCCAGACCCTGCTCAATCAGTTCCGTACCGACACCGCCGCGATCATGCCGGCGGTCAATCCGGATCCGCAGCAGCCGTTCGAGAAATGGTGAGCAGACCGCTCGACCGCGGCCTACCGCGGAGCAGGATGTCATTCCCGACCTGACAAACGGTATCAAGCGTCAGCTCCGGCAGGCTGCTTGGCAGCCGCGGCAGCGACTGGGGCTCGTTACCGGCGAGCCGCGGGGCGATGAAGGCCCAAACCTCATCGATCACCCCGGCCGAGAAGCAGGCCTGGAGCACCGCCGCCCCGCCCTCGATCAGAAGGTTGGTCAACCGCCGCCGGCCAAGTTCGGCCAGCAGCAGGGTGAGCATCTCGCTCGCTTCATCCGTCGGGCTTTGCCAGACTTCGCAGCCCGCCTGCTCAAGGCCGGCCATCCGCTCTGGTGGTGCCTGCGGCCCGACCGCGACGAGCAGCGGGTCCGTCGGGGCGGTTCGTACCAGCCGTGATGCCAGCGGCAGCCGGGCGGTGCGGTCCAGCACCAGCCGCAGCAACGGCCGCGGGCCAGGCGGCCGGGCGGTCAGCAGCGGATCGTCGGCCATCGCCGTGCCGACCCCGACCAGGATGGCATCGACCCGGCGGCGGAGTTCATGCACGAGTTCCCGCGAGGCAGGTGACGAGATCCAGGGGTGGCCGGTGGGCTGATCTGTCGGTCCGGTTTCCGTTGCTGAAAGGGCCAGGCAGCCGTCGAGGGTCATCGCCCATTTGGCGATCACCCAGGGCGCTGCCGAGGTGATCAGCTTGCGGAAGGGGGCTGTCAGCCTGACCGCGTCGGTCTCGAGCAGGCCGCAATCGACCTGCACGCCCGCCTGCCGCAGGGCCGCAATGCCGCCCCCGGCCACGGCCGGGTTGGGATCGCCTGCGGCTACCACCACGCGGCTGATCCCGGCCGCAAGGATGGCCTCGGTGCAGGGGGGTGTCTTGCCATGGTGGCAACAGGGCTCAAGCGTGACGTAGAGCGTCGCGGCGCCGGCAGTACCCGCTGCTGCGGCGATCGCCCGGACCTCGGCATGAGGGCCACCGAACTGCTCGTGCCAGCCCTCACCGAGGATCTTGCCCGAGCGGTCGGCAACCACCGCGCCCACCATCGGGTTGGGTTCAACCAGCCCCTCGCCCCGACGGGCCAGTTCAAGGGCCCGCCGCATGAGTGAGGCATCGTGCGGCGAGAAGCTCGGGGGCTCGGGGCGGGTGTTCACGGCGTCCAGATAGCTCGCTTTTCACCACCCCCGCCAGCCGGCTCACTGCCCGGTGTCCAGAGCTTGCCGGGCTGTTCTGCCGGGGAAGTTGCCGTCACCCCCGGTCCAGCCGGCATCCCGCCCGCTGCTGGCGGCGGGCCACCGGCCCCCGCAGCTGCCAGCGCATTGACGTCGATGCCGGCCTCCATCAGTACCTGGGCCACACCGTTGGCCACCCGGGGGTTCTGGCCGTGCAGCCGGCGGATTCGTTCCATCACCTGCATGAAGGCCTGCTGGTCACCCCGCTGCAGCTGGATCCGTAGTTCGGCCACGTCGAGCATGCCCTCGTCAGCCTGCATCGCCTTGGCCAGGCCACGGATCTGCGTGAGGATTTCGAGCCGCTTTGTCGTCGTCCGGGCCCGGGCTTCCAGCACCCCGTAGGCCTGCCAGCGATCGGCATCGGTGATGCCGTCATGGACGAGCAGTGCCTCGGCGACCCGTTCGGCGGTGAGGCTGTAGCCGACGTCGGCCGCCGCCAACAGGAGGCCGCGGAGGTGGTCAAGGTCGACCTTGACCAGGTCCAGCCGCAGCCACCGCTGCGGCGGCAATTCGCCCAGGGGCGTGGCAGATTCAACCGGCTGTGGGGCCGGCAGTCCGATCGCGTCGCGAAGCTCCGGCCAGATGTCACGGCCGGCCGGAATCATTTCGGTCGCCTCGGCATCATTGACGATCGCCTCAACCCGCCGTCGCGACTCGCCACCGGCAGCAACCGCATCGCGGGGCGTCTTGCCGAGCAGTTCCGGCAGGGGGGTCTCGGGCCACCGCGAAACGAACCGGCGGACAACCTGCCCCTGTTGCTCGGCCAGCAGGGTGTCGATCGGTGCATCCTCACCGGCAGCAGGGGGTGCGGCTGGCGGTGGGGGCGGGACCATCTTGAACTGCGCACCCGCCAGATAGTTCATCGGCGTCGCTGCGGGCAGGCCGAGTGGCTGCTCGGCCTCTTCCAGGCTGCAGTGCAGCGATGTCTCCACCAGCGGCTTCGCCTCAGTGACATCGGGCGCGAGGCCCTGCAGCGTCACCGTGGCGTCCCGGTCGGTCTGCTTGCCGTGGATGAGGATCGAGGCGAGCAGCCGCTGGCCGGCACCCTCACTGTCGGCAGATCCATAGACCCGCCAGCTTGATCGGGGCGGCACCGCCCCCCGCGAGACCCAGCGGGAACGGTCGACCGGACTGGCCTCAAAATGTTCGTTTTTGCGGAGGGCGTCCTCCAGTAGGTCAAGGTCGCCATCGAGCTTGCCCCGCAGTACCTGGTAGCGGATCACCGGTGACCGTTCAGGATTGGCCTGGCTCTCGAGTGCCACTGCCCGCCCGGTCGCTTCGACGGCTTCGTCAGGGCCGGCGGGATCGCCTGAAGCTGCCCGCAGGTCGGCCACCTTCAGCCAGGCCTCGGCTGCCTCCAGCGGCCGCGCAAGCTGCTCGCAGAGCAGGGCGATGTTGGTGAAGACGGCGGGACTGTCACCCCCCACGCTCTTCAGGCTGTTGAAGGTTTTGAGCGCCTTTGACAGCTTCCAGGCCGCGGCATGCTTCAGTGCAGCGTCGAACTCAAACCGCCAGGGGGATTCCTCCGGAGTTCCTGCGAGCGGCACCCTGATCCGTAGGACCGGTGGCGGCCCCGCCGACAGGAAGGTCTCGGCCAATATCCCGCGTTCCTCCTCTGAACCGAGTGACTTTTCGCTGAGCCATTCAAGGGTCGACTCTGCGAGGCCGAATTGGCCCACCTGCGAGGCCACCTGTACGAGCGTCATGGCGATCCGCGTGAGGTCATCGGGCACCTCGGCACCTGCCGCCTCACGGCCGCGATCGAACAGACTGGCGGCCTCTTGCATGTTGTCGTTGAGGGCGGCGGTGACAGCCGCGTGGCCGAGGGCCAGTGGGTTCTCGGGATAGGCCTCGAGAAAGGCCCGGCTGGTAACGGCGGCGTCGTTGAACTTTTTGGCGGCCAATTCCAGCTTGGTGCGAGTCGCCAGCAGGCAGGCCTTGCCAGGGTGCTTCTCGCTGAGTCGCACCACCTGCTCCAGGGCCGCCTGAATCTGATCGCCCTCAACGAGCCGGTCGAGCTGCTCAAGATCCCCGAGCAGTTCGTGGCAGCAGAACTTGATTTTTTTGCCGGTTCCACCGGGGCAGAGAGAGTAGGGGTCCAGCGGCATGTGGGAGGCTCCTTTCCCGGGTCGGACCGGGCGTGCAGACGATTGAACGTGTACGGATCCGTACCTTACCAGAGCCGGTCCGGGGCCGGAATCGACTCTGGGTGGTTGCCGGTTGATGCGAGCCGGTACCCGGGCGATACTAGACGACGCTACGCAGGTCAGGCGGCAGTGGCGAACTGCGAGCGTCCGCTCCCCCCACCGACAGGCCGCCATGCGACAGCCCCGCATCGCGATCATCGATTCCTCTGGCCCCACCGGCCTGGCCTACGGCCGGTTGGTCGCCCGCCTGCAGCCGCTCGAGGTACAGCATGCCGTGACGACTGAGGCTGGCATCTCATTGCTCGCGAATGACAGTTTCGATATCGCGGTGCTGACAGCGCGGGATGGGGTCCCGGCAGTCGGTCTGCTCGACGCGATGTTGCAGGCTGACCCGGACCTGCCGGTCGTCGTGGTCGATGCCGGTTCAGATGCCGCGGCGGCCCGAGCCTGCCTGCGCCGCGGGGCGGCTGATTATCTGCCGCTGGCCAACGCCGACCGCGACCTTGAAGATTCGCTTGTCGAAGCCCTGACCGCCGCCCGCCGCCGGTCGGCCGAACAGGCCCTGCGGCGGGCTGTCGAGCGGCCCTACACTTTTGAGGATTTTCTGGGCGAGAGCCCGCCCATGCGGCAGGTCTACAGCCTGATCGAGCGGGTAGCTGCTAGTTCGGTCGATGTGCTCATCACCGGCGAGACCGGCACGGGGAAGGAACTGGTGGCCCGGGCCATTCACCGCCGTAGCCGCCGGGCCGATAGCCCGTTCGTACCAATCGATTGCGGAGCGATTCCCGACGCGCTGCTGGAAAGTGAACTCTTCGGCCACGAGCGGGGCGCCTTCACCGGGGCCGATGCTCGCCGCATCGGGCTGGTTGAAGTGGCCGACGGCGGCACGCTGTTCCTCGACGAGGTGGCCGAACTGCCGCCGGCCCTGCAGGCCAAACTGCTGCGGGTGCTGCAGGAACGCCGCGTTCGTCGGGTGGGAGCCCGCAAGGAGACGCCGGTCGACGTCCGGGTTGTCGCGGCCACCTCCCGCAATATCGATGCCATGGTCGAGCAGGGGACATTCCGCCGGGATCTTTTTTACCGGATCAACGTCGTCCGCATCGGTCTGCCGCCGCTGCGGCAGCGGGGCGATGACATCGGCCTGCTGGCCGAGTTTTTCGCCCTTCGTGCCGGTCGGGAGATGGGCCGCGAGGCGGTCCGGCTGTCGACCGATGCTTATCAGGTGCTGCGGCATTACCGGTGGCCAGGGAATGTTCGCGAGTTGCAGAATGTGATTCGCCGGGCGTTGGCGCTGGCTACCTGCGAGTTGATCGGTGTCGACGATCTGCCGGACGAAATCGTTGCCGCCTCCGGCCGGCAGGAGGCGGCATCCGTGGCGAGCAATGGGACTGCCGATGGGGCCACCGGATTCTTCACCGAGCGCGCGGCCCGGGTGGCCCAGTTCGAGCGGCAGTACCTCACTGCCCTCCTCGAGCGTCACGTCGGTGATGTCTCGGCGGCTGCCAAAGAGGCCAAACTGCCGCGGGGAACGCTCTACCGACTGCTAAAATCCCACGATCTCGATGCCGCGAGCTTTCGCAGCCAACGCGAGACCCGGCAGCCGGCGGCAGCAGGTGATTGAAAAGTGGCGCGCAGTTGTGAATGCGCCTCAGCAATGTGAATGCAGGCCAAACCGTGAATTTAGGTGAGCAAAGCCTCGAGGCCGCCCAGCCAGGCGTCACATCGGCGTGACACCGCAACGGTTGTCGGAGTCAGAGAAGAGCTGGAAAACAGGCCGTAAAATTCTCGGTGATTTGGCACGCGGGATGCAGTGGATATTGGCAGAGCCGGTTAGGTATCCGGCTCCGCGATCTGCAGGCGGCGGAACCGGCAACGCGATTTGACTGGCTGTTTCCCTGATGTGAGAAGGACAGAACGATGAAAAAGATTGAAGCCATCCTGCGGCACTTCAAGCTCGAAGAAGTGAAAGACGCCCTCAACGAGATTGGCGTCAAAGGCATGACCGTCACCGAAGTCCGCGGCTTTGGCCGGCAGCGGGGCCATACCGAGACCTACCGTGGTGCCGAGTACTCGGTTGACTTTCTGCCCAAGGTCAAGCTTGAGGTGGTGGTTGACGACGGTGAGGCCCAAACCGTGATCAACAAGATCATGACGGTGGCCCGGACCGGTCAGGTCGGCGACGGCAAGATTTTTGTCAGCGACCTCAGCGAAGTTGTTCGGATTCGCACTGGCGAGACGGCCAGCGACGCTATCTGAGACCAGGCCCGCAGCCGTTTCCGCAAGGCCCGGTCACCCCTGCCGAACAGGCGGATCGCAGGGGCGGCCGGGTTGCTTGTTTCACGGAAAGCTCGGGCCTCCTGCCCGACTTTCCTTGGGCACAAGCATGCGAAGCCAAGGTTCGCACGCTTGTGCTGGTGCTTATTGGCGGCTGCTGGCTTTACGGAAAGACCGGGCATCGTGCCCGGCTTTCCTTAAGCAGAACGCCACAAAGCCAAGGTTTGTGACGTTCTGCTGGTGCTTATTGGCGACTTCCTGTCGCCGGGTGGCAGTGATGGGGGAGGACGCGGACGCGGCACCAAACGTCCGGCCGGTCCGGTCACTTCCGTTCCCGGCTTCCTGCAGCACCCATTGTTGACGAGGGCGGGGATGCCCGTGCCCACGAGCGGGCTCCGGAAGCAAGCGAAGCCAGGATGGCGAAGCGAAGCGGACGGGCAGTGA
>CBFIHA010000014.1:0-55682 GCA_965662195.1 uncultured Pirellulales bacterium | reverse complement strand
GTGTCCGGCGTCAGGGCACGGGCAGCCCGACCCACGCTGGATGTCGGTGTTCCCTTCTCAAAAACAGCTCTAAAAAAAGGGGCATCTGAGGCAGCACGTTTCATGCCGAACAGGATTGCCATCGCTGGTCTTTGCCCGTGAATGCGGGTGATCGACAGCCCCCTCGGGCGGCGGTCGACTTTCTTCACCACTGCTCGTCAGCTCTTTTAGGCTCTGCCTGAAAACTCAGCACCTGGCTGCGCGGGGCTCAATTGCCCGCTGGCTGCGTCCGGCTCCATCGCCAGATTTGCAAATCTGGCTGCTTTGCCGTCCTTGCCAGAGACCAAAGCAGCTCGCTCTCGGACCAACGGTAGCCTTTTGAGACAGAACCTAGGCCCCGCGGGGGACCGGTTGCGGAAGCAGCTCCGCTACACTGGCGATAGCTGAGTTCCGCTCCTCAGGAAATCCCATGGCAAAGCAGACTGCGGGCCTTTGCGGCCTCGACCTGATGCTCGATGCTACTGGCATCACTGCGGCCGCCGCGCCGGCGGTGATCGTTTTGGCTGGTGACTGCCCGTTCATCAGCCGGCACCTGCTGCATCAGCTCCGCGACATCTTCTGTCCCGCTGAGGAGGATCGCAGCTGGGCGTGGCGGGAATTCTCTGGTGATGAGCTGCCCGATCCCCGCGATGTGCTTGACGAGGCCGCTACCGCGCCGCTGTTTGCCACGGCCACCCGGGTGGCCGTCGTCCGGCAGGCCGACAGCTTCGTCTCGGCCTCCCGGGATCTGCTCGAACGCAGCGCCGACCGGCCCCGCGGCAACCGGGGCCTGGTCATCCTCGAGGTGAAGAGTTTTCCCGGCAGCACCCGGCTGGCCAAGGCGGTCGCCCGGCACGGGCTGTTGATCGAGGTCGGCGTACCGGCCCGCTTCAATCTGAGCAGCTGGCTGCGGAAGTGGACGAAACATACCCATCAGGCTGAGCTACCCGCCGCTGCCGCCGGCCTGCTGCTTGAACGACTCGGCAACGATCTGGGCCAGGTGGACCAGGCTCTAGGTCGCCTCGCGGCGGCATTACCGGCTCAGGGACAACGGATGATCGCACCAGAGGCGGTCGACACCCTGGGAGGCAGCGGCAATCAGCGAACTGCCTGGGAGATGCTCAACGCCGCCGCGGCCGGGCAGACTGCCGAGGCGGTCACGCTGCTGGGCAGCCTGCTGGAGGCGGGCGAGAGCCCGATCGGACTGTCGGCCCAGACAGCCGCTGTCTTTCGCCGGTATGCCACCGCCGCCCGCCTGCTGGCCGGTCCCGACCGGCCAGCAGGCATCGAGGCCGCCTTGCGGGAGGCGGGGGTTGCCGCCTGGCCGAAGGCGCTGGCTGAGGCCGAGCGGGCACTGCGGCACCTCGGTAGCCGTCGCTGCCGGGAACTGCCCGGCTGGCTGGCAGAAGTCGACCGGTCGCTCAAGGCCGAGGCTTCGCGGGGTCTGCGAGCCCGGCTGGCCCTTGAGCGATTCTTCTGCATATTGTCCGGTCCACCCACAGCCGCTGGCGGCCGCCCCAACTCCCGCACTCCCGGAGGATCACGATGACCGAGGCCACTGCTCCCGACCGCACCAGTCCCCGAAACCGCTGGAGCAATCCATTGGCGGCTCGCTATGCCTCGGCTGAAATGGCGACGATCTGGAGTGACGGTCGCCGCTACGGCTGGTGGCGGCGAATGTGGCTGGCCCTGGCCGAGGCGGAGGCCGAACTCGGCCTGCCGATCACCGCCGCCCAGCTCGATGAGATGCGGTCGCATCTGGACACGATCGACTTTGCCAAGGCGGCCGCCTACGAAAAGCAGACGCGGCACGATGTCTTCGCCCACCTGCATACCTTCGGTGACGACTGCCCATCAGCTCGGCCAATTCTGCATCTGGGGGCAACCAGTGCCTTCGTGACCGACAACACCGACCTCGTCCTGATCGCTGAGTCACTCGACCTGGTGATCGCCCGGCTGGCGACCGTCATTGAACAGCTGGCAGCACAAGCCCGCGAGACCCGTGGCATCATCTGCCTCGGACGCACTCACCTGCAGCCGGCTCAGCCGACGACGATCGGCAAGCGGATCTGCCTGTGGATTCAGGATCTCCTCCTCGATCTTGATGAACTCCAGCATCGCCGGTCGCTGCTGCGGGCCCGGGGCACCAAAGGCACAACCGGCACCCAGGCGAGTTTCCTGGAACTCTTCCAGGGCGACCATGCCAAGGTCAGGCAGCTTGACGAACTGGTCTCAAAGAAACTGGGATTCGCGGGATCCTATGCCGTGACCGGACAAACCTACCCCCGCAAGATCGACTCCCAGGTGCTCGCCGCGCTTGGGGGTGTCGCCGAATCGACCCACAAGGCAGGCAACGACCTGCGGCTGTCGGCGGCCTGGAACGAACTGGAGGAGCCCTTCGAGGCTGACCAGGTCGGCTCCTCTGCCATGCCTTACAAACGAAATCCAATGCGGGCGGAGCGGATGTGCAGCCTGGGACGATTCGTGATGGGACTGCAGCCGACCGCCGGCCAGACCGCTGCCGTTCAGTGGTATGAGCGGACACTCGACGACTCGGCAGCCCGCCGGCTGGTGTTGCCCCAGGCTTTCCTGGCAACCGACGCCCAACTGGTCATCTATGCCAACATCGCGGCCGGACTCGTCGTGCTGCCGGGGGGCATTCGTCGCAACCTCGAACAGCACCTTCCCTTTCTGGCCAGCGAGCGGCTGCTGATGGCGGCCACAACGGCCGGTGGTGACCGGCAGGAACTGCATGAGGCCATCCGCCGTCACAGCCATGCGGCCACAGCCCGGATCCGAGAGGGGGCCGACAACGATCTGGTGGAACGGCTGGCCACTGATCCGCTCTTTGCCGGCGTTGACCTGGCAGCTGCGGTAACGGTTGAAGGCCTTGAGGGACGGGCTGCCGCGCAGGTCGATGAGTTTCTCGAAGGCCCGGTCTGCGTGGCCCTCGCCGCCTGCCCCACCCGGGCCGCTGCCGGGGACCTGCGGGTGTAAGTCTTGCCAGCGGGTTCATGATCGACGGATTTTCGGGGCTGCCTGCAGGCTCCGCATCTCCTCACGGAATTCCGCCGGCGTCATCCTGAGGCGACGCTCGAACAAAAGCCGCTGGACAAACCACTGGGCGACGGCCACCGCCGCCGCCGCCGCAAGGAACCACCAGAGGAAGCGTTCGGCCGCCGCGAGCGGTGCCGGCGAAAGTGGTTGCTGCCCCGGAACGGCCGGCTGCGGATCCTGGACGGCGGCAAGCAATTGCCCCGAGGCGGACCAGATCACTCCCAGCAGCCCCGCCAGCCCCAGGGTTGCGAGGAGGCCCCGGAGCCAGGTGGTCGCTGAGGTCAGCCGACGGAGGCCGGCGATCGGATCGATCCGTTCGAACCGCAAACCAGCGCGGCTGAGTCGCCAGCCGGCACCGTCGCCAACCAGGCGGATACCGACAAGCAGGACAAGCGCGACCAGCACCACCCCTCCCGTGGGGCTGATCAAAGCCACGGTGGAGCGGCCAAGCTCGGCAGTCTCACCGGCGGCGGCGGCCTGCACCGCTGCCACGGCGGCAGTGACCGTGGCCCGTGCCCACCAGGGCAGTGCGGCCAGCACCAGCGCCGCCAGCAGCGGCCAGGTGATGGTGGCAGCCGTCGGGGCGAGGCCCTGCTCCCGGGCAGCCTCACGGCGACGGGGGGTCGCCGGAATGGTGCGATCTCCACCGGCAGTCATGGTGCGGCCTCCTCGGAGTCCGCCGCAGCCCCGGCAGCATGCTGGGAACCTGACGCCGCAGCCGCTGCAAACGTCGCCTCCAATGGCGGCATGAGCAGCCGGCCGACCTGCTCAGACCACTGCCGGCTGCCCAACAGCAGGCCCCCCAGCAGGACAACGGCGGCGACCCCCTGAAGCAGCCCCGGCCCCGGCGTGAACGAGACGGTCCGGAGGCAGATCGCCGCGGTCACATGGGTTGTGAGCACCGCCACCAGCACCGGCAGGGCAAGCGAAAAAGCGAGGGCAAGCCCGACCGCTGGGAGCTGAATCAACATATCTGCCAGCGGCAGATCCGGCCGGCCAAGGGCACCCGCCAGCTGGCCGACCGGTAGCCGCCAGCAGCTTTCCAGCAGCCCGCCGACGACCAGCCGTTGGCCCCCGGCTGCAACAAACGCGGCAAATCCGAGCCAGCCGCAGAGCCGGGCAACTCCGGGGCGATCCCCGCCGCCCGGTGTGAAGGCGGCTGCCCAATCAAGCCCCGCCGTCGTCGCCAGGATCCCACCAGCCGCCGCAACCGCCGACAGGAGCAGGGCCACCGCCAGCCCCAGGCCGGCTCCCACCAGCAGTTCTGAGCCGAGTAAGAACGGGAGCGGTGGCAACGGGCCGCCAGCAGACCGCGTGGCAACAACGGCAGCCGGGGCTGTCGCCATCGCAAAGACCAGCAGCAGCCCGAGTTGCAGCTGAGGGGTCAGACCCGGTGCGAGCCGTTGGCCACCAACCAGCAGCAGCCCAGCCACCCGGAGCGCCAGTCCCGTAACGATGATGGCCATCGCCGGTTCCTCGAGCGCTGGAGGAAAGGGAACGGCGGCAAGAAGAGGCAGTGGCATCGGCAGGGTCTCAGGGACCGAGAACGCTCACATGGAAGAGCGTGACAAACCGCTCAAGCATCCAGCCCCCCATGACGAAGACCATCGCCATGATCACCACCAACCGGGGAACCATGCCGACGAGTGGCTCATGGATACCGGTCGCCGATTGCAGCAGACCGATGACGAGGGCCACGGCAAAGCCCGCCGCCAACACCGGGGCCAGAACGATTCCCCCTTCCAGAAGCGTCGTTCGCACAAACTGCACAAGATCGATGCCGGCCATGGGGTTCTCCAAATCTGTTAGCCACAGCTTTGCCACCGCAGCCGGTTCCGGACGCAGGTGATCGGCCCCTTAGGAGGCGGCCAGCCGCACACCGTCAAGCAGCCCCCGGACAACCAATGTCCAGCCATCAGCCATGACGAACACCAGGAGTTTCAGTGGCAGCGATACCAGAGTCGGCGGCAGCATCACCAGTCCGGTCGACACCACCAGCGTGGCCACCACACAGTCGAGGACCAGAAATGGCAGCAGGATCCGGAAGCCGATCATGAAGGCGACCTCAAGCTCACTGACCAGAAAGGCAGGTAGCAACACCTCCAATGGGATGTCGTCATAGGTCCGGACCTCCCGTGGCCCGTGGGGATGGCGACTCAAAAACAGGGCAATGGTGTCCCGGTTGTCAGCCTCCTCGATCTGTGCGGCCATCCAGCGGCGGATCGGCAGGCTCCCCTGCTCAAAGCCCTCCTGCCATGAGACCGTCCCGGCCTGATAGGGAACGACTCCATCCTCATAGGCCGCGGTCCAGACCGGCCACATCACCAGCGCCGACAGGAACAGTGCCAGCGAGGTGATGATCTGGGTCGCCGGCAGGTTGGTGGTCCCGATCGCCTGCCGGGTGAGTGACAGTACAACCGACATCCGCACGAAGCAGGTTGTCATCAGCAGCAACGCCGGAGCGAGACTCATCACGCCGAAGGTAATGGCTGCCGGCAACAGCCGGTCCACCCAGCGGCGGTCAAGCACTGCCGCCAGTTCCGCTGGCACGGTGGCCGTTGACTCGGCGAAATCTGCAATTGCGGGCTGCCCGGACGGCGGGAGGGCGGCCGCCACCAGCCCGGTGGCGGCGGCCGGCTGACTCACCGCGGGCCTCGGCTCGTCCAGCGAACCCAGCGGCACCACCTCGGGCTCGCTGGCAGCCGCCCCGGCAATCAGCAAGAGCCAGCCGCAGGCCGTTTGAGCCACAAAGCGACCTGCCCACCGGAGGCAATTCATCAGGCCACCTCAGCGGGTGGACGATGTGGCGACCGCGGCTGAGCGGCCGGTGAAACCGGCTCGACGGCCGGACCCAATGCATGGGGGCCGGCCGGCTTGCGGGCCGGTCCCGCCGCTCTATGGACTGCCCGGAGGGTGCGATCACCGCGGCAGGCCGCAGCAATCCATTCAGTCGCCAGTGGGTCATCAAGCTCTGCCAGCGTTCGCGGGCCTCCGCTGCCGGTGGTCACCAGCAGAGTTTTCGGGCCGAACCGAACTATCCGCACCGGCTGGCCAACCAGCGTCGACTCACCGAGCAGCTCGAACACATCGGCTGGCAGCGGCTGGGTCTTCTGACGGCCGACGAACCGCAGGCCGAGAATCCCGGCGACCGCCAGCAGCACAACCGCCCAGGCCTGCCAGTCAAACGGCAGCCCGCTCAGTCCGGTCGCCCCGTCCTGCCGGTCAGCCGGTGCGGCCGCTTCAGCCGCCTGCTCGAGCGTGAGCGGAATGCTCGCGGGCCGGGCACCGGCCGGCTGATCCTCCGCCACAACGGTGGCCGGGTCGGCAGCCAGCACCAACACCGGTCCAAGCCAGCAGAGGCCGCCGACGATTACGACCAGCCAGAGCCGGCCAACGTCACGGCCGGCTGGTTGGTCTACCGGCGGCGCATGCCGACGGCCTTGCAGGGGATAGCCAGCGGCAATCATGCAGCCTCCCGGTGAGTGTCGAGGGTGCCCGGTCGCCGGAGCGTCGACCAGTCGATGGCGTCCCGCTGGCCAGCTGAGGTCGGGCGCTCCGGCTGGCTTTTCGATCCTCCCAGGAGGAGTGCGAGGCCACCGAGCAAGGCCAGCCCGAGGCTGGCCGCCAGCACGATCGACCGTTCGCCTGACCAAGCCAACCCGGCAAGCATCTTGTCGATCGGCTTGACCAAGGAGGCTGGCTGCGGAGCGGTGACCGATTCGCCCGCTGCCGCCATGGCCGTCGGCTCCTCGACGACCGGATCGGCAGGCTGCAGAGGTGCGACGGGTAACACCGCTGCGGCCAGTTGCCCGGGATAGCAAGTGACGGTGACCCGGGCCTGGCTCCAGGGGGGACTGATCGGTACCAGGCCGGCGACCAGTCGCTCCAGCCGGTCAAGTTCGTCGACGGGCCGGTCAGTGGCCGCTGGAGTGGCCGCCTGCACCTTTTCACGGACCCGGACCAGACAGCCTTCCGGAATCGCAATCGATACCTGAACCGTTCGCTGCTCCCCTGGCACCCGACTGGCAGGGTCGGCTGCAACTGAAACGGCAGCCGGTGCGTTGGCCGCGGCCCGGGCTGGCTGGCGCGGCGATGGTTGTGCGGCTCGGGCCGCGGCTGCCGCCAGGCCGGGCGACGCATTGACCTCGACCACCACGTTGGGAATGAATGAGAGTGCCTGGCGAATCTTGGCCGTCACATGCCGTTCGTAGGCAACCGCCCGGGCCCGCTCAGGATCGCTTGCAACCAGTTCGGTGTCAGAGATCAATGGACCGTCGAAGACCTGGCCGCCACGGAGATCGGTGACCGCCACGCGGTCGGCCCGGAGCCCCGCGATCGAAGAGGCCACCAGCACCCTGATTGCCTGCACCCGGTGAGGATCGAGCGTGGCTCCCGGTTCCGTCCGCACGCTCACGCTGGCCGTCTGAATGGCCTCACGGCTCTCGCGAAACAACTGGCCGCCCGATTCGAGGTCGTAGAGCACGGCTGCCTGCTCGATACCGGGCATGGTGCGGATCACCAGTGAGAGCTCTTCCTGGGTGGCAATTCGCAGCCGCTCCGCCTGGCTCGCCTGGCTTCGCCATGGGCTGTCGTTCTCGACGGCCCGCCGCAGGCTGCCGCCAAACTCGGGTGGCAGGGCGCCGGCGTCAACGAGGGATCGCAGGTAGCTGCTCTGCCGTCCACGTCCGACGTAAAGTCGCCCACCATCGACCCGGTGGCTGGAGAGTTCCGCCCGGTCGAAGACCGCCTCCATTAACGCCAGGTCGGCCGGCCCGAGGACGGTTCCGGCCAACAGTTCAACCTCCTCGACCGTCACAGCGGGACGTTCCTGGACCGCCCAGACCGCCACCCCAATGGCCACCAGCACAAGGCCAGCGGCGATAACCTGAACGGGAGTCGGCCCGGACCGGCGGCCGGCGTCGGCGGCGAGGTCTGGGTCCATCACGGGCCTCCGCAGAAAAAAATGGGGACGTGCATGAAGATCCCGCCTCAGGCAGCCGCTCGTCGCGTCGCTGCCAGCGGAATCGACAGGGTCAGGGCGACACCCCCTTCAGGGCAGTCATCCAGCCTCACCGCGGCGGCGAGCCGGTCGAGCAACGGCCGCTCTGTGGCTGCCTGCAGGCCGCCACTCAACAGCCCGCCGGCAGCCTCCCGCTCGGCCCGGGCGGGACCACTGTCGGCAATTTCAAGTTCGAGACGATCGTGGTACTGAACACTGGTGATGACCACTTCGGCTGTCCGAGCCATAGTCGCACTGGCGGCGGTCACCCGAACGGCTTCGCGGATCCCCCGTTCCAGCAGCGTCCGGAGGGCAGCGGCATCCGCCGGTAGCCGATGGTCGGCGGCAACGTCGACCGACAACCGCGGCAGGGGCCGACCACTATCAGCCGACTCTCGCTGGAGTTCATCAACGACGGATCCAACGAGTGATGCGAGGGTCATGGCCTCGGCCGACCGGCGGGCAGCGGGGGTGGGAATAATCTGTCGCATGAAGACCTCGATGGCGTCGTGGGCACCGGCACCCGACCACGGGTTCCGGCTGGGGAAGGAGAACTCAGACACCGGCGGCAGCCAGTGCCAGGGAACCACGGCTGAGGGCATCCATCACCCAGTGATCGATATCCCGTAGTACCGCCCGGCTTCGGGACAGGCACCGCCGGGAGTCAGTCGCCGCGGGATAGATTCGCAGGCCAAGCTGGCCACCGGCAGCATGAAACAGCCGAAGGGTGCGATCGATATCGACTGTGGTCGGTGCCGCCTCACCGGCTGGCTCCGCCGTGCAGCAGAGCAGCATCGGCAGGCTGCGAACCTCGGCGAGGCGGCCGAAGAGGCCTTCATCGAGTGGGAAGCGGCCGGCAATCGAGGCCACTCCGGCAAAAGCCGCAGGTTCTCGGCAGGCGACCCGGAAGGCGGCTGCCCCACCATCACCGCCGCCGATGAGATAAATTCGCCGCTGATGGACGCTGTAGCGGTCTGCCATCCGCTCGATGGCAGACCAGCAGGCCTCCGGCGTGGTCCCGCCGGCCTGGACGGCCAGATAATTTCGCAGGCTCAACCGAGACATCGTCCGGCCGAGGTCGAACCGATCGTCACGGCTGTCGGGCAGCCAGACCAGCAGCGGGTAGTCATAGCCCGGCTCGTACCCGAGCGGCAGAAAGACCTGGTCTGCTTCGGTGGCAGCGGCAGGCTGGCTGGCTGCCGGCGGCCGGGGGGCGGCAGCCCGCCCTCGGGCCGGCCCGATGCGGCCGGCGACCATGGGCCGTTCCTCAAATTTTGCGAGACTCTGCTTCATCGTCAGCTCCTCCGCATGCTCGGCCAAGCGCTCGCCTCCATGGGCGGACGCGGGGCGGTTTCTAGCGGAGTGCCGGCTGGCAGACAATGGCAGGATCGGGGGCGACCGGCGGCCACCATACGCTGGCGAAGCAGCGCAAGGCGGGCAGCCTGGTGGCGACCTGGCCGGTTAGCCAGTCAGCCGCCCCATGGCGGCGACCAGTTCCCGCACGGCATCGATACTCTTGTCGAGCGCGGCCTTTTCGTCGGGCAGGAGGGAAAGCTCGATCACCCGCTCCACCCCACTCCCGCCGAGGATCACCGGCACGCCGACAAAGTAGCCCCCCACGCCGTACTCCTTGTCACAGTAGGCCGCACAGGGAATCAGCCGCTTTTTATCCCGCACCACCGCCTCGACCATCTGGGCCGTGGCTGCCGCCGGGGCATAGTAGGCGCTGCCGGTCTTGAGCAGCCCCACAATCTCCGCCCCTCCCTTGCGGGTCCGCTCGACGATCGCCTCGAGCCGGTCGGCCGTGATCAGCTGGGTCACCGGAATCCCTCCGATACAGGTGCAGCTGGGAATCGGCACCATGGTGTCACCATGCCCGCCGAGCAGGATTGCCGCGATGTCCTCGACGCTGACGCCCAGTTCCATGGCCAGAAAGGCACGGTAGCGGGCGGTATCGAGGATGCCTGCCTGTCCCATCACCCGGGCCGGCGGAAAGCCGGTCACCTCGAAGGTCCGTTGGACCATGGCGTCGAGCGGATTGGAGACGACGATCACGGTTGCATCAGGGCTTGAATCACGGATCTGGGCGGCAACGTCACCGACGATCTTGGCATTGGTCGAGAGCAGGTCATCCCGGCTCATGCCCGGCTTGCGGGCGATGCCGGCAGTCACCACGACCACGTCACTGCCGGCCGTATCAGCCCAGTCGGTGGTACCGGTCAGCTTGCAGTCGAAGCCGACAATTGGTGAGGCCTGGAACAGGTCGAGCGCCTTGCCCGCCGGCATGCCCTCGGTCGCGGGAATATCGAGCAACACCACATCGCCGAGTTCGGAGGCGGCACACCAGTGCGCAGTGGTGGCCCCGACATTTCCGGCCCCAATGATCGAAATTTTTGCCCGTCGCATGCCGTGCCTTTCCGTAACGTGTGAACGTGAGTGAATCAGAAGTGGGTGGAGACCGATCCGGCTCCAGAAAATCTGAGGGCCGCTGCCCTCTCGAATCCTGGCGGCTCAGGCCGCCTGACTCCGTTGCCAACGTCCACCCGGAGGACGCCGCCGCTCCCGAGTCTGCCCGTTCTTCAAGGATTGACAAGCGGGCCCCGGCCAATTTCCGGGTTTTTGGTCACCTCAGCGGTGGGGGCCGCGGCCGCCGGCAGCGGCAACTCGATGCGGTCCGGCAGTGATTCGGTCGGCGCCCGGCGGCTCCCACGAAGAAATCGCCGCAGCAGCAGCCCGCCAACTGCTGTGGCCAGGACGGCCGGCAACCACTGCATCCACCCGGGCAGCCGGGGCGGCAGTACCGCCGGCAGCCAGAGCGGGCAACCGCCAAGCAGCAACGGCGACTCCCGGACTGGGGCAGTTGCCGCGACCGGGGCCAGCTGCTGCCGTGTCTCGTAGCGGTACCGTTTGAAGGCGAACCCTGCCAGCCGCAGCCGCTCAGTGACCCGGTCACCCGTGGGGAGTTCCGGCGGCAGGTCGAGGCAGCAGCAGACGATCGGATAGGACTCCTGTTTTTCTCCACCGATCTCGATCAGCGGTGTCGAGACGAACAGAAAGATCTCCCAATAGTGGTCCTGGCCGATCAGCGTCCGCCAGCGATCTGACGTGACCGGAATCTTGGTGATCCGCCGTGCCGTCCCCTCCAGCACCAACACTTCGCCCCGGCGGGACGCAAACCAGTCTGCGGCCGGATTGAGCAGCGGCGTCAGTTCAGCCGGCGGCAGGGGCTGCATCTCGGCCGTGGCGGCCAGTGTCCTGCCGGCTGCCAGGCAGCGGTAGAAGGCCTCTGCCTCCGATGCCGCAAGCGGACGTCCATCGACAATGGCGGCGAAGAGTCCATAGTCCATGCCCGCCGCGGCAAGCGGTGTGTCGGGCCACCAGGAGAGCCGCAGCGACACGGCCAGCAGCGCCGCCCCCCCCTGCCCCACGGCTCCGGGCAGCGAAACCAGCAGGGCCTCACTCGCTGCCCGTTCATCGAGCCGCCCGGCAACAGGCCAGTCGGTCGGCCGCTCGGAGACCACCAGCCAGGCATCCGGCCCAGCGGCCTGCTCAAGGCGAACCAGGCTGAGTGCATCACAGCCGGCGATCACCGCCAATTCACCGGGCAATGGCAGCGGCCGGGTCTCGACGGCCCGTCCGCTCAGCCGCACGGGGCGACTCCCGCTGAGGCACTCCGCCAGATCAGCCTGAGGAAAAGGTACCGCTTCATCCTGCCAGGCCTGCTGCCAGTCACGCGGCGCCCCCTGTAGGCGGTCGAGCAGCCGCACCAAAATCCGCAGCGTGGGGAGCGGAGGCTCGGTGGGACTGGCCCATTGAGTGACATCGAAGACCTCCTCCCGGGCAGCGGTGGCAAGCTGCCAAGAGGAGAGGTATTCCTGCAGCGACCGCTCGTCCGCCTTGGCGACGGCCCCGCAGCCCAGCAGCATCACGATGCCGCAAACCCGTCCCTGCCAGCGACGGGGCAGCGATAGCAAACGGCAACCAATCGGCCGTTTTCCTGAACTCGATCTGGTGGAATGGCTGGCGGCCGTATCTGCGGCCGCGGAATGACCATGACTCCAGGCCGCGGGCCTCACGGCGAACTCTGACGCAAGCCTGGGTTCATCCCGAGGTCGCTCGAGCCGAGTTCGGCTCCACCAAATTCGGTTGGGGGCAGGTCAGCCGAAGCGATCTGCTGCCGGCGAAATTCCCGCCAGACGTAAAGCCCAAACGATCCAGCCAGCGTAAAGGGCATCGCCAGCATCAACAGGATGCTGTAGAAGTAGCCCCGGGCAATGTTCGCCCCCTGCGAGTCGGCAGCCGCCAGCCCTTCCTTGCAGGTCGGGCAGGCCTCAACCACGCCGGCCAGCAGCACAAACAGGCAGACCATGACAACGGCGATGATGGGATGAAGCTTCATGCTCCCATTATACCCACCAGCCCTCCCGCGAGGGCCTCCGGCGGGGCTGGATAGAGGTGGTAGAGCATCAGATAGATGACCACCCCAGTGACCGAAACGTAGAGCCAGATCGGCAGAGTAATCCGCCCAAGAAGCCGGTGCTGCCGCCATTTCCCCCGCCAGGCCAGCACAAACATCGCGATCGCCAGTACCGGCACGGCCACCGCAAGGACGATGTGGGTCAGCAAGATGCCCAGATAGACCAGGCGTACCGTCCCCTGCCCTCCAAAGCTGACATGCCCCACCAGATAGTGATAGGTGAGGTACGACACGAGAAAACATGCCGAGACCGCAAATGCGGCCACCATCGCGGCCCGGTGGGCCCGCCAGTTCCCGCGGACGATAAAAATCCAGCCGGCTGCCAACAACACGGTGGCGACCGTATTGAGCACCGCGTTGAGGGTCGCCAGCGGATGAATCGCAAGCAGCGGTGCGATTGGGGTCACGGTGACTCCTCAGCCAGCACATCACGAATCAGTTTCTTGAGCCGCTGCACGCGGTCTTCCTGCAGCAGGTGATAGCTGCCCCGCATCCGGCCCTGGCGGTCGAAGACAACACCGCGTTCGGAGTGCACGCCGACCTCAACCGGCAATTTGAAGGTCTCCATCCCCACCCGCTTGATCTCCTGCATGTCACCCGTCAGAAACTTCCAGTGCTCGGGGTCGGCCTCGAACCGGGCCGCGTAATGCTCAAGCACCTCCGGCGTATCGTTGTCGGGATCACACGTCAGGCTGACCGCCACAAATTCGGGATCATCGATCTCCCGGAGGATGTCGGCTATCGCCTGATTCTCACGGAAGCAGGGCCCGGGGCAGTTCGAGAAGAAAACGCTGCCCATCCAGACCTTGCCAGCCAACGAGGCAGAGTCAAATGGCTCACCCCGCTGGTCGGTCAGTGCAAACCTGTCGGCAACCGCCCCTGGAGGCATCTGCTCCGACGATGCCACCGGCTTAGCCGGGCGGTCGGGCGTGGCCGTAGGTGGTTGCTCAGCACCACAGCCGGCCACTGCCGAAAGCAGGGCAACAATCACGATCCCCGCCAGCCCCCGGCTCCGGCCGAAAACCGGTTGCGGCCGCTCAGTGGTCATGATCATCGGCATGATGCGACCCCTCGTCGGCCGCGGTGGCAGCCCGCTCAAGCAGCGAAACATCGGCCGGCCTGGCCATGTGCAACGCCCGCTCCTGAGCCACCATCCGGTTCCGCAGCCCGATGTCGGGAATCAGCATGACCGTCAAGAAAATGGCCATCATCGCCGCCGGAATGGTAAGCACATATTTCCAGTTCGCTTCCCAAAGCACATGCATGAAAAAGAGCACCACAAGCAGTGCCTTGGTGCAGGAAACCGCCATCATGAATGCCCAGCCCACCTGAGGCTCATCCCGCCAGGGCCAGTAGGACGAGTAGGTGAAAAAAGACATTGTGGTCAGGAAGCAGAGGGCGGCGAAGACGGCCAGATACTGCGCGAGGCTGCCGTGGCCCTCCTCGCCATGGCCCGCCGGTTGCACGGCCGCCGCATCGCCGTCGGCCACCGAGGCTTCGGCGAGGTGTCCCGGCGCAGTAATCGGGCCATGAGCGGCCGCTGAATCATCGAGTGGTGATGTCGACATGGTGGGGTCTCGCAATCGGTCGGCAGGACAGGAGCCGGATCAGCTTCAATCAAAACAGGTACAGCAGGGGAAACAGAAATATCCAGACAAGATCAACGAAGTGCCAGTAGAGCCCAGCGTTCTCAATCATCCCGGCGTGCTTCGGGCCGAGTTCGTACAGCAGCAGGATGCCGAAGACAATCAGCCCGACGATCACATGGATGGCATGGAAGCCGGTGAGCAAAAAATAGGTGCTGGCCCACATGTTGCCTCCGGGAATCACGATCGGCAGTTGCAGCCAGGGAAAGGTCTCATTGAGTCCGCCGCCATGGCCATGCCCACCCGCGGCATCATCTGGCAACGGCATCACCTGATCGGCGATCACCGCCAGATCAAAGGCCTGCTGGTCGGCCGACATTGCCATTTCGCGAACCTGCTGGAGCCGCCGCCGCCCGTTCACCTCGTCGGATGTCAGTTCCGTTTCGGGTCGAGCATCCAACTCCTTCATTCGATCGATGATGGCGGGTTCGCCCAGCCGCGCCCGCACGGCTGATCCGTAGTAGAGGTCGGGCCGCTCATAAATCAGCCCTCGCGGTGCCGCCGGGTAGATACCGTGGCTGAATTTTGCTGAGTACTCGTAGGCCTTGATACCGAGAAAAAACGCCCCCAACACCAACGTCGTAAGCATCCAAATTTTGGCCAGCGAACGCTTGTTGGCCCGGGCCGCTTCAAGTGCCAGCACGACGGTGACGCTGGAGCAGATCAGCACAAAGGTGTTGAAGGCACCGATCGGTTCGCTGAGGTGCACATGGTGGGGCTTGGGCCAGACAGCCGCTCCAAAGCGGAGGACCACGTAGCTTCCCAGAAGGGCGGCAAAGAACATGATCTCAGTCGACAGAAACAGCCACATGATCAGTTTGCCACGGGTAAGCGGCAGGCCGGGCTGGTACTGCAGCACAGGGCCGTGATGACCATGAGAGTCGTGAGCAAGTGAGGCGGCGGAGGCATCCATAAAAAAATCGCGGAGGAATCGGAGTGCAGCGTATCGGGCGGTGAAAAAACGATCGAAGGGACGATCTACTGAACAACGGGGCCGCCAAAGGCAATCGCTGCGGTCATCAGGACCAACAGCACCACAAGCGACGTCAGCAGCAGGAGTCTGGCCGATCGGTCGTCGCGATGGACCGCGAACCAGATCGCTCCGACAGCATAAACGATTGCTGCCCCTCCGGCCGTCAGAAACAGTCGAATACTGCCGGAGGGGACCGCCAGCACCAGGCTGACCGGCACCAACGCCAAGGCCGCCGCCAGCGACTGGCCTGCCGCCCGCAGGCCGGTCGGATCGGCCACCGTCAGCATCTGGAGCCCAGCGTCGGCGTACTGCCGGCGGTAAAGCCAGGCGATCGCCATGAAGTGGGGGAACTGCCAGAGGTAGAGCACCGTACCGAGGGCAGCTGCGGCGAGGGCCCCGGCAGCGTCGCCTGCCAGCAATCGCCCCGGCCCATCAGCCGCCAACCAACCGATCCCAACCGGGAGGCCGCCGGCCACCGCACCGACTGCGGTATTGAGCGGCGTGATTCGCTTCAGCGGCGTGTAGGCCACGACATAGATCAGCCACGTCGCCGCGGCGACAGCAGCGGCAGCCAGGCCGCCAGCCCAGCCGATGACAAACATGCCTGCCACGAGGCTGGCCGCTGTCAGCAACCAGCCCTGCAGCGGCGACAGACGCCCGGTTACCAACGGGCGATTGGCTGTTCGCGGCATCAGGCGGTCGGTGTTTCGTTCCAGGATCTGGTTGGCAATGCTCGAGCTTGCGGCCACCAGTCCAGTGCCCAGCAGCACCGCCGAAACAGGCAGCCAGGCTAGTGTCCCCGGTGCTGCGGTCAGCCACATCGCGGCAAACACAGTCACCAGCACCATCAGGGCGATCCGCGGGCGAATCAACGCCGAGAGTTCAGCAAGCACCGATCGGGCCGGATTCGCCGTAGCCGACTCGACGGCCCCGTCGGAAAACCCTGCCCCAAGCAGAGGTGTCGTTGTGGTGGCCAGCCGATTCATACCCACGCCCTCCGACCCGCGACCAGCGGGAGCACCGCAGGCCGGGGAAGTCCACCGGAGATGATTGCCAGCACGACGCTGGTGGCCAGAATGAGCATGCCTAATAACACATGGCCTGTGACAACTACAGCCGAAAACCCGCTGCGGGCAACGGTGACACCGGTCGGTTCGGGGAACGCGGCGACGATTGAATCGGGCAGCAATCCCAAGGGCATCCCCCAGCTCACCACCCAGGCAGCACAACCCAGCACAACCTGGCAGCCCACCAGTCCGACCACCGCCAGTGACCACCCGCGTTCAGTCCGCCGTCCTCCGGCATCTCGGCGGCCGCGGGGGAACAGTCCGAACGCCTCGCCGGCAACCGCCAGACTCAGTCCGGCCACTACCGCCGCTCCGGCAAGATGCAGAAACACCAGCCAACGGAACCCGCCATAGCTCACGGTGGCGTCAAGGTGCCGCAGCTGGGCCCCGGCAACCAGTTGCACGTAGGCCGCCACCATCAGGCCACTAGCCAGCCAGCCACCAAGGGACAGTGAAGCTTCCCGGCCGGGAACCGGCTCCCGCCCCGCCGCTGGCCGCAGCCAGGGAGAAGTCAGCGTCGCAATCGCGACGGCAACTGCAAAGAAGAGTGGTCCGGTGCAGGCATGGACCTTCGCGATCGTTTTGTCATCGAGCAACACCCGCAGCCCGCCCAAAAGCCCCTGAAGTACCACCAACAAAACTGCCGCAACTGCCAGGGCCCGGACCGCAGCCGGCTGCCGCGAGTACCAGACCAGCCCAGCCACCACGAGGGTGATCAGGCCGACAGTGGCCCCAAGCAGGCGGTGACCATGCTCCAGGAAAAGGTCCCAAGGGCCGAAGAACCAATCAGCCCAGGGATACAGGAACATGTTGTGTCCGTAGGTTGCCGGCCAATCCGGCACCGCCATCGCCGCCTCATAGGTCGTCACGAGCGCCCCAAACGCCAGCAGAACCCCGGTCGCCGCGACAAGGCAGCAGGCCACGGGATAGACCGCGGTCCGGAGACTTACTGGCATCAAGGAGACTTTGGCGGCTTCAGTGGTCACAGGAAAGGAACTCGACAGGGCGGGGAAATCGCTCAGTGGGCAGCGGCGGCTGCGGCGGCCGCCACCTGATTCGGCGGATCGGTCTGCATCAGGTGATCGCCCTCCACGCCGGGAACCGAGTATTCATACGGACCGCGGTAAACGACCGGCTGGAAATCAAAGTTGCCGTGGCCCGGAGGGCTCGGCGCCGTCCACTCAAGCGTGTTGGAGTTCCACGGATTGCGGCCGGCCACCGGCCCATAAAACATGCTCCAGAAGAAGTTCACCGCGAAAATAATCTGGGTGGCCACCATGCCGATTGCACAGTACGTCATGAAGGCATTCAACGGCTGGAGGTGATGGAACGTCTCATAGTGGTAGGCATCAGCCAACCGCCGAGGGAACCCGACTGCGCCCAGGATGTGCATGGTGAAGAACGTGCCGTTAAGGAAGATGAAGGTGAGAAAGAAGTGCGCCTTGCCCCAGAATTCGTTCATCGTCCTGCCGAACATCTTCGGGAACCAGAAATAGATCGCGGCCCAGACCCCCATCGCCGTGCCGGCAAACAGCACATAATGGAAATGGGCAACGATGAAATAGGTGTCGTGAATGAAAATATCGACAGGGGTTGCCGCCATGAAGATGCCGGAAAGCCCACCGATGATGAACATCGAGACGAACGACAGCGCAAAGAGCATCGAAGTTGTCAATTGAATCCGGCCACCCCAAATGGTCCCGAGCCAGTTGAACGTTTTCACAGCACTGGGAAGGGCGATCATCATCGTCGATACCATGAATGTGATACCCAGGGCCGGGTTCATGCCCGACATGAACATGTGGTGGCCCCAGACTATGAACCCAAGCCCCGCGATCCCGGCCACCGAATAGACCATCGGCCGGTAGCCAAAGAGCGGTTTCCGGGCAAAGGTGGTCAAAATATCCGAAACCATTCCCATCGCCGGCAGGATCATGATGTAGACAGCCGGATGGCTGTAGAACCAGAAGAGATGCTGCCAGAGCAGCGGCTGGCCACCACCGGCACCGGCCACAGCGTTGTTGACGATATTTCCCTCCGGCGTGAAAAAGCCGGTGCCAATCGTCCGGTCGGCCAGTTGCATGAATCCGGCCGCAGTCAGCACCGGCAGGGCGAATGCCTGCAGGACCGCGGTGATGAACATCGCCCAGATCGTCATCGGAAGCCGGAACATCGTCATTCCCGGTGCCCGCATCAGAATGATTGTCGTCATGTAGTTGACGCTACCGAGCATTGAGGAAACGCCGACAAATGTCAGCCCAATGAGCCAGAGCGTCTGCCCCCAGCCACTCCCAGGAGCGGAATTCACATTGGTCGCCAGCGTCGGATAACTCGTCCAACCGCTCGACGCAGCCCCACCCTCCACAAAGAAGCTCGCACTGAAGGCAACGAAGGCGGGCCACATGAACCAATAGCTCAACATGTTCAGCGTCGGAAACGCCATATCGTCGGCACCGATCATCAACGGAATCAGAAAGTTCCCAAACGCACCGGCCAGAATCGGGATGATCACCAGAAAGATCATCACCGTGGCATGCATGGTGAAGAGCATGGTGTAGAACTCCGGCGCCATCTGCCCCCCCTGCTGGGCAAACAGTTTGCCGAGAACCGGCACATCGGACCATGGCCAGGCAACCTGCCAACGGACAGCGAGGGCCAGCAGCCCCCCCACCAGAAACCAGAGCAGGGTGGAGAAGAGGAATTGCAGGCCGATCACCTTGTGATCCTTGGAGAACACATAAGTCGACAGGAACGTGCTGAGCCGACCCGCCGTGGAAACGGAACCGCCATGGCTCGGGGCGACGGTTGTCTGCGGTGACTGCTGCACGCCCGGGGGCGTCGATTCAACGGTGCTCATGGGATACCTCGCGGAGATAGGTGGGCCGGCTGGTCCACATGGTCTGTCTGGTTGAAAAATGGTTGCGGACGAAGGCAGCGCCTCGGCTGGCTTCGATGTCGATCAATTGGTCACCAACTGAAATGTCTGCGGGTCTTCGACCGCCGCCAGGCCGTCAGCCGAATCGGGCTGAGTCGCCTCCTGCTCGGCGTACTTGCGTTCCAGCCAGTTGTCGAACGCTGCACGGGGCTCAAAGGTCACACGCCCCTTCATTTTGTAGTGGCCCCAACCGCAGAGTTCGGCGCAGACGATGTCAAACACCCCCTCCTCCCGCGCCTTGAACCAAACCGGGATCTTCATGCCAGGGACGGCATCCTGCTTGATCCGCACGTTGGGCAAAAAGAAACTGTGCAGGACGTCCATACTCTTGAGCTGGATCAATACGTCCTCATCGATCGGGAGATGAAGGTCGTTCACGAGATGCAGGTCATCCGGCGTGCCCAACATGCCGTCTCGTCCGGGATACCGCAGTCGCCATTCGAATTGACGCCCGATGACTTCAACCGTCGGCGCCATGTTGGGCCGCCGCATTTTGACGTCCGCCCAGGTATTCATCTGGTAGATCGCCAGGAACAACAACACCGCCGCAGGAATGATCGTCCAGACGACCTCCAGCGTGTGGCTGCCGTGGACATATCGAACCGGCCCCGTTGACTTGGTTTCGTCGTATTTCCAGATAAACCAGAACAGCACGACCTCGGTGACAATGAAGACCACTCCGGTCAGAGCGAGGATGAAATAAAAGAGGCTGTCGACCGCGGCACCATGCTCAGAGACGTCTCTTGGCAGCCAGATGTCATAGGCCGGACCGATAATGAAAGTGGCGACACCGAGGACCGGAACCGAGAGGAACAGGAGGCTCCAGAAGATGGCGACAAGGCGTTTCATGACTGAATCTCCGAACTCTCTTGAATTCTGTTTCTCACGTTTCCCAGCCGTTCCTCAACCGACCACACCGGCCGTTACGGTCAAAGCCGATCGCGCGCCACCATCGGCTTATCGGCACCCAGCGTTCCGTTAAAGTCGTATGGCAGCGAGCGGATGTAGTTGACGATGTGCCAGATATCCTCGGGAGGAACGGTTCCCTTGGCGGCTGGCATCGGAGCACCGTTGATGCCGGCGTGAATGCGGTAGTAGAGGTCGAGTGGCCGCATGCCTCCCCGGTAGATGCCCTGCCGCAGGTTCCGTGGCCGAATTGTCCGCGGGGGCAACGCATTTCCGCCAAGCACGCTCTCGTAACGGTCGAGCCATGCCAGTTCGGCCCGATGCTCGGCGACCTCGTCGGCATCCATATCCCAGGTCGAGGTTTCACCCGCCCGTTCAAGCCCGCCCTGCACTGTAGTGTGAGCCTGCACCACCACCTTGTTCCAGTCGTCGTAGTCGTTGACCTGACCATCTCCCAACGCCGTCACGCCATGGCATTTCACACAGTTGGCCTTATTGCCATGGTACAGCTCCTTGCCTTTGGCGATGGAGACCGCCAGGTCGATACCGGCTGGCATCTCAGGAACGTCAATCAGGGCATCTTCCGCTGCCTGCCACGACTCGACCACCGGCAACAGAATCTCGTCGATCAAAAACTCACGATCATCCGGAAGCCTGCCCTGGTCCTCGTCATCGAGCTCAAAAAATGCTCGCATCAGGGCAAGCTCGACCTCGCCCCGAATGCTTAGGTACTTGACGTATTCAGCCAGAGCATCAATTTTGGCATCACTCAAAAGTGCGAACGATGGCATCGAACTTCCAGCCAGACCATTTCGCAGCACCATTACGAGATCGGCGTGAGTCGGCTTGTCGGCCCGCTCCGTACTTTTGAATTTGAAAACACCCGGACGATAATCCCGCGGGTAGGGGTTCAAAAAGGCCGCGGTTGGCCCCATCCCATCTCCGGTCACCCCATGGCAGTGCGCACAGTGCTCGCGATAGAGCCCGTTTTTTCGGCCGACGATATCGCTCCGAACCGGGCCCGCTGCGAGTTTGAGTTTCGCCTCATCAAGCCCACACTCAGCCAACGCCACCGGCTCATCAGGGGTGCCGAAAAGAGCAGCCAAAATAGTCGCAACCTGCTGCTCCTGCTCGGGCCTGAGCCGCTGTTTCGCAGACTCCACCAGATTGAGCCGGTAGGACGCCGCTGCGGTCTGCCCACAGCCGGCACCCACCAGCGGAAGCAGCAGGGCCGCGGCCATTCCGAGCCAGCAGACATGTGCCCGGCGATCTCTCGCCCGACGGCACCCCATGGCAGGTGGTTCGCTCAGGCCACCGGGCAGCGTCATCATGCCAGCCTGTGCGGCGAAATTTGTCACGGTCACGTACTCCCTCTCGAACATTGAAACCAACATTTCCATGATAGCGCAGGCGAATCGAGGCAAGGAGAGGAGCTGGCCCCAAGCCGTCAGCCCTTGATTGCGTCGGCTGGCACCTCCAACGTGCCCAAATCCCTCACTTCGTCCGCGTTCAACTCGATTTTGAACCGTCCCTTGGCATTCCACTTGAGGTCGGGCTGTTCGAGGCTAACCGCCCCGCTCCGCCCGGTCGATCGCTCATGCCAGACCTGAAATTCAAGCGGCTCACCGGCGGGGAGATCGGGAATGGTGAAACTACCGTCCGCCGCTGAAACGGCGACATACCCATCTTCACGAAAGACGGCATACGCCTTCATCCACGGATGAATGTTGCAGGTCACCGTCACCGGCAAGCCGGTCTCCCGACCCGGGGTGAAAATCGTCGATTCGCCAGCCGGGATCAATTGATTGAAACTGGTCCCCGCAATGTTGGTGTTGTGGCCGATAGGGTCGCTGTTCTTCACGTCGATCGGCTGCCCAACGCGGCCGGCGAACACCGGCGCGAGAAACTCGCAGTTTTTCTGATCCAGCAGCAGCGATTCCGTCGGAACATCGTTTTTCACCCGGCTGGAATTCCGCAGAAACAGCACGACATTGGCAAGCCCCTTCGTCGATTCGTCCACCATGAGGCTCCGGTCGTAGAGTTTCATCCCGTCCTTGGAGCAGACCTGCGTGTCCTTGTCGACAACCAGCGCCATGGCGGCACCCGGGCTGCCGGAAAACACGAATCGCCCTTTCAGCGTCGCCCAACCGATCCCCTGTGGAGCGGTGTCTGCCGTCTCCGTCCCGCTGGTCGCGGTCGCCAACTTGGCCCGGAGGCCGCGGGCAACTTCAAAGTCGGGGCTCGGGCCGGAGACAACGCCGCCGCCACAGCCCGCAACAGCAACGGCGAGGACCGCATTGCCCGCAAGGCTGAGGCACCAGCCCCACGGCCACATCGGTGCAATGGAAGGACGTTGGCTGAAAGTCCAGAGGGTTCGAGTCATGTTTCGATGTACTTCCCTTATCGAAATCCGCCGCCGCATCACTTGAAGACCTTCGGCGACAGCACAATGTCTCCAAGATCGGTTCCGCCGGCCTTCACCGTAAAATCGATTCGGCCCCGCTTTGCCTTCGTCTTTTTGCCATCGAGGGTGAACTCGTCAAGGTAGCCCCCCTTTTCGTGCCAGAGTTGGAACTCCAATTCCTCACCGACAGGGAGGTTCTCGATCTCGAAACTGCCATCAGCGGCGGTCACCGCCCCATACGGATTGGGCCGGATCACCAGATAAGCCTTCATCCAGGGATGGATGTTGCAGGTGACGGTCGCAGGAATCGCCTCATCGCGGCCAAACGTGACGTCCGTTTCGCCATTGCTTGGAATCAAGCTGTTGCTCGGGGCGTTCTTCATTGTGGCAATATTACTGTTATGCCCCACGGGGTCAGAGTTTTTGATCGTCAGTTTCTGGCCCGTTTGGACGAACCCGATGTGCGGTTCAAACCGGCAATCCTTGTTGTCGAGCAGCGTCGCCGCAGCCTTCGAGCCATCCTCAAGATCCGGATGCACCTTTACCGTTTTCGACCGCACAAAGATGACCACGTTGGCAAGTCCTTTGTCGTCCGAAACCAGCAACTCTTCATTGACAAGCTCGTGCTTTCCACAGACTTCAACATCCTTGTCGGCGGTGATGGTGGTCGGCTCGGGCGCCGCCCCGTCGTAAACGAACCTGCCCTTGAGCGAGGCCCACTCAGCCGCTGGCAGTGAACTCCCAACCAAAACGGCAGCGATTGTGACACATACAGGCAGCCAGAACTGTTGGCCGATGGGTTTGAAATGGCCGTGGGTGGTCAACATAAATTGTTCCTTTTTCTCGGGCACAGTTTCACAAACTCAATTTTCAACGGTCGGGTCCGACACACTTTTGCTCGCGAGCCGGCCTGTCGGACGAGCCAGACGGGCGGCGCGGTCTAACGGTGGTGGATCCTGGGGATTGCGATCCCCCTCGCCGCCCCGATCTGCCGCGACCTTTCCGGCCGATGGGTCAGCCGCCTCATCATCACCGCCCCCCTCATCTGCCGCCGCTTTCTCGGCCGCCGGGGCAGCCGGCGGAAGGTAGGCCTCCAGCGAGAACTTCTGTTTGGCGAACTCATCAAAATGCATCAACAGATCGGTCAGGGCCGCCAGCTGCTGCTCGCTGTCACCGGCATAGAGATTCTGGCTGACCGGCTTGTCGTGCGGAATGTTCACCGGCATGCCCGTGTACGGGAGGAATCGTTTTGGATTGGCAATCCAATCATGCACATAGTCGGGCCGGAGGCGTTCGTAGACAACACCCAACTGGGGAGCGAGTGCCTTCGGGTTGCCCGGCGGAGAATAGTCGCCGACCAGGTGGCACTTCACACAGTAGTTGTTGTTGGTGACGATCTTCATGGCACCGTCGAGATGGCCAGGATAGGCAGCTTCCGCAGTCGAGAGCGAGGCCTCGTCGAGTCGGGGATCGTAGACGTAAGGATAATCCGCGCCATCGACCGCTGCGAAGTAGTTCACCAGTGCAGAAGCGTGCTTCGATTGAAGGTTAAACTTCGGCATCCGCAGGACCGCGGATGGACGGATCGTCTGGGGATTGAGCAGGAATTTGTGGAGCCAGGCTGATTGCACCTTCTTCCCCTCGCCCACGAGCGGCGGGGGCAGCCACCCCCAGGCATCGCTGGGCTTCACATTGGGATTGATCTCCAGTTCATCCTCAATCACGACCGGAAAGAGGAGCCGGGCCAAATCGCCCCCCTTGGCCGGATAGTGAGTGCCAGCCTCGATCGCCGCCTGCGGCACATAAATATTCGGGCCGCCGACCAGCCGCGGGGCACCATCCACAAGGGCGTCCTGCCAGAGCATGAACGGACGATGGAAAACAACGTCCTCCTCATCCGGCTCAACCGGAATCCCGTCCTCATCCACCAGTTGGGGCATCCCCGTTTCCGGATCGAGAATTGGCATGCCGACCAGCGTCGTATGCCTCCGCCCGGTGATGTCCGTTTTGAGTGAGGCCTCAATCTGTTGCGGGGTGAAATGCCCCCGCAGGAACGGATAGTCGTTAAATTCTGGTGGGAAGCCCATTGAGTCAGGCTCGTAGGCGAGATCCCAGCGGTCCATCTCAAGCGTGTGGCAGCCGCCGCAGTTGAACCGCTCCGACACCACCAGCCCATCGAGCCGGGCCTGCTCCCTGGGTCCGGGCGTGTGGACAAACTCCGGTGCCGGAGGCTCGGCAACCAGACCCAGCACAAAGGTCATGACCGCCTCCCGCTGCTCGGCGTTGAACGGGAACTGCGGCATCCTGTATCGCTCGTTGTACGACTTGTTCTCCGCCTTTTTGTAGTCATAGCTGCGCGGCTGCCGGAGCTTCTGCCAAAGGAATCCTTCCCGCTCATGGGCAAGGATTTTCTCAAGGAAGAACCCAGTGTCCGGATCGACGCTTTCCGGCGAGACGTGGTCGGCATCCTGCTGGACCGCATAGGCCAGATCAGTGCTGAGCAACGGATCTGGCGCCGCTTCGGCGGCATGACCAGCATCACCATGCTCTGCCCCTTCCTGCTGAGCATGGCCGCCGCCGTGGCCATGGCCGGCCGCACCATGCCCCTCTCCGTGGGCAAGTTGGTGCATGACAAAGTGCGAGATCTGTTCAAAGGCAATTCGCGAGGGATCTTTGCGTCCCCAGTCAGCCAGGGCGGCACCAGCCGGCTTGGCATCCTCAAAGCCGGGAATGTCATGGCACGAGTAGCAGGCAAGTTTCCCAATCGTCTTCTTGCCGACGTAGTTGAGCAGTACCTCGTCCCGCTCCGCGGGATCGAGCCCAACAAAGACCACCTCGTCGCCAAGGATCCGGTCGTCGCCGGGGAGTCCGTCCTGAAGGACCGTGGCCGCCTTCGCCGAGGGGAACCGACTCTCAAGATAGAGCAGCGTCAGTTCCTCAAGCGCTGTTCGCTCCTCAGCGGTCATGGTCAGCCCTGGAATATTTTCAGGCGACCATTTCTCCGTCGACCGCATCAGGTAGGCGGTTGCGTCAGCGGCCGGGTCGCTGACCGAGCCGTCCGCGAGCGGGACCGGCTCAAGCAGCACGTTGGGCATGATCGTCCGGGGATGGTAGGCGGCCGGATTCCGCAGCCAGGTGTAGAGCCAGCGTTTCCCGTCGGGATGAGACGCCGCCTTGGCACCAATTCGCGACAGATCGGGCCCATGATTGCTTTCGGCCTTGGGAAAATCGGCGTGCTGGTGGCAGGCAAGACAACCCCTCACCTCGACCACCTTTTTTCCCCGCTCCACGTCGGGCTCCGCCGTGATTCCCTGGTAGGCTGGGATGTACTCAAACGGCTTACTGCTGCTGGTCAGGTAGGCGATCATTGACCTGATTTCGAGAGGCTCATATCGCTCTGACTCCTCGAGGCCGGCACCCTCAAGATGCTCCCAGAGTCCAAAGAATCTCGGCATCTTGGTCGTCGGCCGGAAATCCATCGGATTCCGGAGCCAAGAATAGAGCCAGTCGAAGCCAACCTTGCTGGCAACATGCCGCAGGCTCGGGCCAACCTTGGGATAATGCCCCGGCGTTTCTGGCGTCTTCAGCAGCGCGGCAAGGACATGGGAACGGTCACTCAGCACGGCCTCATCACCACGGTTGGCATCGGCTTGGATCGCCTCAGCCAGCCGGACCCGCGAGTCGGAACCGTCCGGACTGCCGATCACGTCGTCCACCCACTGGCGGAACGTAGTCCCCATCTCCTGGACCCCTGGATCCGTCGAAACGGCTTGGGCAGCCTCATGAAAATTTGGTTCCAGCCGCAGATCGGGGCCGATTCGCTGGTCAGGCCCGGACCAGCCATTGATCTCGTGGCAGCCATAGCAGCCGTACTGCCGAACCAGGTGATACCCTTCAACCAGCTTCGGCGCCGGGGGTTCAGGAAATCGCGGGCTCGGCTCAAGGTCCACAACCTGGTGATGGCACTTCAGGCAGCTCGACTCCTCAAACCGCTCCGGCAGCATCGGATAGATCCAATGATGATTGTTGAACCAGCCGTATTCGTCGTGCCAGACGTGCGACTGCTTGGGTGAATTCGGTGTGTGGGATGACCACTTGAAGCTGGTGGCACTCCCCTGGCCCTGATGGCAGATCGTGCAGCCGAACGACTTCATCGGGTGCGGACTGGAATCACCCACGAACAGATCGAGCCGGGGGTGCGTCGAATAGGGCTGGGGCACGCCGCGCCGAAGTTCCAATCGCAGCGGTGAACCCCAGGCGACATTTTCAACCAGGCCGGCAACGGCGACCTCGCGAACCGGCACGCGGCCCCCACCGATCGCCGTGATGACATCCCCGCTCTGCAGCCCAGCAATCGCCGCCGGTGACTCCGGCAACACCACACTCACCGTGGGATCGGTGGCATCAAACAACCCCTGTTCGGCCAACTGAAAGCCGTAGAGTTCCTGCAGCTGCTCAGCCTTGGTCAGTTCGGCACTGGGCGGTTCCGCTGGCGTTGGCAGCGACACATCAACGACCGCCACCTCGGGATAAGCAGGCGCAGTCGGCTGGCCGGGCACCGACTTGGTCATGCCCTGATGACAGGTGGTGCAACGGTCGAACCGGGCGACATCCCGGAAGTTGTTGTTCAAGGTCAGCTTCGGCAGCCAGATCTGATCAACCCGCAGAGGACCGTTGAAGGCGTCGAGCACAGGCAGCTCAAGCACCGTCTTGCCGAAATTGGGCGACCGATCGGTGAAGACCTTGCGGAGCAACGAAAGCGACTGGCGATGATCGGCCAGGCCTTTTGCCGCCACATCCTCCGGCGCAGTGATTTCACCGAGTGTTTTATCGAGTGCCTTTCGATGGGTGTTGGCCTTTTGGAACTCCAGGGTCGCCTCGGCGACCTCCGCCCGCTTGGCATCTGCCAATTGAAGCAGTTCTTCCTGCCGTTCCACCGGCGCCTCGTCGGCGATCGCCAGCTCGTAGTCTGCCTTGCGCTTATCCAGTTCGGCCTTGCGAAGCTTCAAAGCACCGGATCGCTGGTTCTCACGAAACTCAGCCCGATCAACAATGTCCTGCAGTCGCTGCAGCAGGTCGCCACGCAGCACAAACCGCCGTTCACCATCCCCCTCATCGCGAAGTTGAGCAAGGTCCTCTCGGACGGCCGCCACCGCCTCGGCATCCTTCGCAACAGTCTGAGCCTCAGCGAGAAATGCACCAACCAAATCGGGATCGAGGTCAGCCCGACGCACTGAAGCGAGAGCCGTTTCAAGCTCAGCCGCCTTTTCCGCGAATGCTCTCGTGTCCTCAGCGTCAAATCTTGCCGCCGCAGACCACGTTTCGAGCGCCCGGAACGTCCGCTGGTACTTTTTCCAGGGCCGGTTGTGGTCGACCGTGAGCATGACCACGGTGGCCAGTAGCAGGATCAGGGCCACCACGCCGAAAACGACGTGGAGGATTTTCATGTCGCGCCAGGTCTGTTCAGTGGCAGGCATCGGAAAGACTCGTCGAGGGCAGTGTCAATTGGGACCAGAAGCAACGGCGGGTTAGAAATTCAGTGACAATTCCGGAATGCTGATGATGTATCTCAGATTGAGCGTCCAACGCAGGACCATTTTCAGCGGGAGGGTGAGCATGAGCAGCATGAGGTTGGCCATCACCATGTAACGAATGAAACCCATCTTGGCATAGAAACCCCGGAACACAGAGATCGCCAGCAGCGGTGGGAGCAGGACAAGGTACGCCCCCATCACCAATAGACCGGGAGCCTCACGCATCAGGATGTAGCCGATCTGCGTCAGCAGGCCGGCCTCCTGGGGAGCCCGGGGGAGCGGCTGGTTCAGCCACTGCACCCAGAACATCTGCGGCAGATCGACGTTGTTGAGCACCTCCACCTTGTAGGGCGTCCAAAACTCAAACGGTCCGAAGAAGTTCCAGTTTGGCCCCCGGAGGAACGTGCCCAGGATGATCAGGGTGATCCACAGTTCAAAGAAACCAAACTGCCAAACCAGGTAGCTGAACTTCCGCTCCTCGATCGAATAATAGCCATTGCCCCGTTTGTTGAAGTCGAGATACGGCATTGCCATGAGCCCGAAGACCACCAGGCTGGGCAGGACCACTCCGGCGTACCAGGGATCGAAATAGACCAGCATTTCCTGCAGGCCGAGGAAGTACCAGGGAGCCTTCGACGGATTTGGCGTCTTCACGCTGGAGGCCGGCTCTTCCAATGGGGCCGGAAGAAAAATGGCCCAGACCAGCAGCAACGCCGATACCGCAACCATGCAGATGAGTTCGGTGTAGACGAGATCGGGCCAGACCAACACTTTCTCGTCATTGACCTTCTCCACAACGGGGAGCCCCTGCCGAATCCGCTCGTCATTGACGACGGCCTGTTTGGTGGCAACCCAGGTGAAGAACGCCAGCAGGTAGACCAGCCCGACGATCGGGACGTTGTCGGGCTTCATGACAATGGCGGCGAAATTTTCGTCAGCCATCGAGAGCCCCAACAACAGGAGCGACAGATTGAACACCGTCCAGGCCACCATCGGTTGGACGAAGAATTTCCGAAAAACAAACAGCACCACCAGAAACGCCGTCGTCCCGAGCGTGTAGAGCACGGGGCCGGAGAGCTGGTTGACCAGAAGACGGACAAATTCAGGCAAAACCGGCACCATGCTGGCCGATCCAGAGAGTGCGAGGCTTGCCAGGATCATCATCGCCCCGGCAAAAACGGCCCAGATCATTGCCCAGCCGTTCCGCTGCTGGCGCCGCCAGAGAATGAGCGAGGCAACGCCGTTCATGATTGCCAGAAAGGTGTAATACCCTCCGAGGAACCCGGCGACATCGGTCAGAAAAAAGCCATTTGAATGCATTGAACGCAACCTGCGTGGGGTGATCTTCTCCGGTCTGATGACCGCCAGCTACAGCGGCCCGCTGATACCGCCATCCTTCCGAACCCGCCAGAAATGAATCGCCAGCAACAACGCGACCGCCAATGGGATAGCGATACAGTGCAGCACGTAAAAGCGATTGAGCGTTTCCTCGCCCACGAACCGGGCCCCCAACAGCCCAAATCGGGCGTCGGACCCATCGGTGATCATGTCGATGCCACCGATTGTCAGCAGCTGCTGGCCGGGCCCCTCGTACCCCAGGATTGGGGTCGCCCGGGCCATGTTCGATCCGACCGTGATCGCCCAGATCGCCAACTGATCCCACGGCAACAAATAGCCCGTAAACGAAAGCAGCAACGTGAGCAGCAACAGGATCACTCCCACCACCCAGTTGAATTCCCGCGGCGGCTTGTAGCTGCCCGTCAGGAACACGCGATACATGTGCAGCCAGGTTGTGATGACCATCGCGTGCGCACCCCACCTGTGCAACTCCCGCAGGATGCCGAGGCTGGTCACATCACGCAGCGCGAGAATGTCGTTGTAGGCCCACTCCAAGGTCGGCCGGTAGTAGAACATCAGGAGCACGCCGGTCACCGTCTCTACCAGGAACAAGAAAAAGGTCACCCCTCCCATGCACCAGGTGAAGGAAAGGGCAATCCCCTGCTTCTTGATCGAAACCGGGTGAAGATGCAGAAAGAAATTCGTCAGCATCACCACAATCCGATTCCGCCTGTCCAGCGGCATCGGATGCCGGAAGATACTCTTCCAAATCTGCGAATTTCGAATCGTTTCGCCAATCGCCATCAGTGTTTATCCAGCTCGGTGTTATCGGGGAAGGCCCGCGTCGCGGGCACCTGAACGGGGCTTACGCTGAGACATAGGAATCGGGATCATTCCACTGCCCGAGTTCCTCCTGGAAAGACTTGCTCTTGTCGATTTCAAGCTGGCCGTCGTCGGCCATCCGGATGGCATACCGCTCCAGCGGCCTCGGGGCGGGACCCTCGAAATTGATGCCGTCCTTGTAGAAGCCACTCCCATGGCAGGGGCACTTAAACTTCTGCTCTGCCTCAAGCCAGTTCGGCGTGCAGCCGAGATGGGTACAGACCGTCTTGAGGGCATAGATTTGCTGGGTTCCCTCGAACTCACTGTTGACGACCCAGACCCCGAACTGGGCGACATACTTGGTCTCAACCTTGCCGACAGGGAATCCCTCCTTGCTGCCGACCTTGAATCGGCTCGGGGGTTCCGCCAGCACGTTGGGGAAGAAGAATCTCGCCAGCCCCAATCCGAACAGCCCACCAGTCACGGACAGGGCGGTGAAACCAATCGCCATGAACGACCCGACCGCGTAGCCAAGGAACCCCCGTCGCTCCTCCGTATCGGCGGTTTTGGCCGGCTTGGCGGCTGCTGGCCGGGCAGGCCGCGGCGGCACGGGACGCGGGGGTGCCTTAGCCGCCGATTTGGCAGCCGGCTTCGCGGTCGGTTTGGCGGCAGCCGGAGCGTCAGCCTTGCTGACAGGCCCCGGCTTGGCCCCACTTCGGGCGGCGGCAAGAATGCTTGCCGTGTCCCGCTGCACGTTCTTCTTGGGCCCGGCAACGACGGCGTCCGGCTTGGCGGCAGCCGGCTTGGACGCGGCCGCTTTCGCGGCCGGCTTCGGCTTGGCGGCGGCCGTGGTTTCAGCCGGTTTGGCAGCAGTGGCTTTTGAACGAGCCATCGCCAGAATGTCCTTGACACTCGGCCGTCCAGCCGCACCGGCCTTGGGAACAGCCGAAGCGGCCGTCTGCTCGGTCTCGGCACCGGTCGGAGCGGACGATTCTGCCGCAGCCGGAGGATCAGCCTCGACAGCGGAAGCTCCAGGCCCATCCGCAGCCGCTTTGCTCTCCCCGCGGGCAGCGGCAAGAATTTCGGCCACTGACATCTTTTTCTTGTCAGCCATGAAAGACCCTCACCCGTTCAGTCAGCAATTGCCTTGGCAGCAGGATGGTCACCGGAACGCACATCAGGGAAGTTGGCATCAGCATTCGGTCGAATCTGAGTCAGCCACTGATTATGTCCACGCCTTTTCCCGGGGAAAACAAGCGAAATACCGGGCGTTAGGCGACTTCGTGATTTTTTTCACAAACTCTTCTACTACTCTATCGGCGGCTCCGAAGGTGTCAACGTCGACTCTTGGCCGGTCTCCCGGGGAGAAGGCCTGCCGGGGATTCTTCCCGGCGGGGTTTTCGAAACCGGGTCGGCCGCCACAATGCAGCCTGCGTCGGCGAATTCTGTCGGGGGAACTCCCCGACCGACAGCCTGCCGTAGCAACCTGAGCATCCCCCCACGAGCGGCGGCCACCGAGGAGAAACTTGAGCATCATGCAGAAAACACGACGGGTTCTGGTTGTGGGTGGCGGCGGTCGGGAGCATGCGTTGGCCTGGAAGCTCGCCTCTGATGGGGCCGAGGTTTTTACGGCTCCGGGCAACGCCGGGACCGCCCAGTGTGGCACCAACCTGCCCGTAGAGGCCACCGACACTGAGGGGCTCCTCGCAGCCGCCAAGCAGCACCAGATCGACCTGGTCGTAGTCGGTCCCGAGGCTCCACTTGTCACCGGCCTCGTCGACGAACTGACCGCCGCCGGCCTTCGGGCCTTTGGGCCTTCGGCGCAGGCGGCCCAGCTCGAAGGCAGCAAAATTTTCTGCAAGGACGTGCTGCACGCCGGTGACATCCCAACCGCCATGCACCGGCAGTTCCATTCGATGGAACAGGCCCGGGAATTTCTCGAAGCCCGCGAGGACGAGCCGGTGGTGGTCAAGGCAGACGGCTTGGCGGCGGGCAAAGGGGTGTTCGTCTGCGACAACCGGGCCGAGGCGATCGCGGCTATCGAACAGCTTCGCTGCGACCCCCAGTTCAGCAAGGCCGCCCGCGGGGTGCTGATCGAAGAGCGGCTCGATGGGGTTGAAGTCAGCATCATGGCGATCACCGACGGCCGGACGATCGTGACCCTGCCTCCGCTTCAGGACCACAAGGCGGCCCATGACGGCGACCAGGGCCCCAACACCGGGGGCATGGGTGCGTTCTGCCCGGCGCCGTTCGTCGATGACGCCCTCCGCCAGGAGATCGAAGAACGGATCCTGGTCCCGACCGTTCACACCCTGCGGCGGCGACGCACACCGTTTCATGGCGTGCTCTACGGCGGGCTGATGCTAACCGCCCAGGGCCCGAAGGTGCTCGAGTTCAACGTCCGGTTCGGCGACCCGGAGTGCCAGGCACTCTTGATCCGGATGGAGTCGAGCCTGCTCGATCTGCTCGACGCCGCCGTCGACCGCCGGCTGGCCGATCTGCCAGCTCCGCGCTGGAAAACCGGCTCGAGCGTCAGCGTGGTGATGGCATCGGAGGGCTACCCCGAAGCAGTCACCAAAGGCCTGCCAATCCGTGGGCTCGACCGGGCGGCTGAGCTGGCCGATGTGGAAATCTTTCATGCCGCGACGCGTCTCGACCCCGCCGATCCGCACCGCGTGCTGACCGCAGGAGGGCGGGTACTCGCTGTCACCGCCACGGGCAGCTCCTTGGCCAGGGCCAAGCTGCGGGCGTACGAAGGGGTGCGGGAAATTCGCTGGCGGGGTGGCTGGTGCCGCAAGGATATCGCCGACAAGGGGCTGCGACACGAACGGGACCAGGCCGCAGCAGCTGAACCTGACAGGGTCGGATCGGTTTCCGTTGAAACCGAGGGGGCATCATGAGGCTCGGCGTCGGGATTGTCGGCCTCGGCAACCGCTGGGAAGGCCGCTACCTACCCGCAATCCGCTCGCTGGCCGACCGCTTCGAAGTCCGGGCCGTCTGCGAACAGGTCTCCCACCGGGCCCACCGCGCCGCCGGCGAGCTGAATGCGGTTGCGGCCGACGGCTTTCGGGTCATGGCCGGGCGTGAAGACATCGACGCCCTGCTCTACCTGGCCGACCAGTGGTACGGCGCCACCCCGATCCTGGCCGCCTGCGACGCGGGCAAGGCAATCTACTCAGCCGCTTCACTTCCGGGGCCGCGAGCGGAAATCGACCATCTGCTCGCCCGGGTGGAGCAGTCAGGCATCGCCTTCATGGCGGAACTGTCGAGGCGGCACGCGGCAGCCACGGTCCGACTGAAGGAGTTGATTGCCACCCGGCTGGGCCTGCCCCGGATGCTGTTCTGCCATCAGCGGGCGGCCCAGACGCCCGGAGGCGACCGGGATGAAGCAGTCCATGCCCGTCGCAACCTGATCGAGATGATCGACTGGTGCTGCTACGTCATCGACCGTCCGCCGACCAGCGTCGTCTCAGTTCGCCATGCTGCTTCTGGCCGCGAAGCCGAGAGTGACTACCAGATGATGAGCCTCGACTTTTCTGCGGTTGACCGCCCCGGTAGTGGCCCGCTGGCCCAGATCAGCAGTGGCCAGTACATCCCTGCCAGCTGGGAAGAGGCGATCGGCTTCCGGCCACCGGCCGCCCTGCAGGTCGCCTGCGAACGGGGGATCGCCTTCATCGACCTGCCAACAGGGCTGGTCTGGTTCGATGATGCCGGGCGGCACCAGGAGTCACTCGAAAGTGAAAGGCCCGTCGACGAATCGATGCTGCTGCAATTCCACCGGGCCACCACCAGCCTGGTCCGTCGAATCGGCGGACTCGGCGACATGGTGCGGGCACTCCGCATCCTCGAGGCGGCTGCCGTGAGCCAGGAGAGTGGACAGCGAATCCCGCTGGCCGACGACTGATGCCGCGGCCTCGGCGGTGTCAGTCTCCCAAGGCTGCCACAACGAGATCGCCCACTTCACTGGTGCCGTATCCCATCCGGCCGGCCGCCTGGCTTTGCATCTTCGTTCCGGTCACCGACGCCACAGCCCGGTCAATCCGGGCGGCCGCCCGAGGCTGGCCGGAGTGTTCCAGCAGCATCGCCATGGCGTTGATCGCCGCGATCGGGTTGATCACATTCTGGCCGGTGTACTTCGGTGCGCTCCCGCCCATCGGCTCGAACATGCTGACACCGCCGGGATCGGGGTTGAGGTTGCCGCCGGCCGCCACACCCATCCCTCCCTGCAGGATCCCCCCCAGGTCGGTGATGATGTCACCGAACATATTGGTCGTCACGATCACATCGTAGGCGTCGGGGTTCTTCACCATCCACATGCAGCAGGCATCGACATGGTTGTAGTCGGTGGTGACGTCAGGGTAATCCCGGGCCACCTCCTGGAAGGTCCGCCACCAGAGGTCGTGGCCAAAGGTCAGCACGTTGGTCTTGGCCACCAGGGTGAGGGTCTTCTTCGGGCTGTTCCGGCGGCGGGTGTACTCAAATGCCCAGCGGATGCATCGCTCGCACCCCTTGCGGGTGTAGACAGCCTGCTGAACGGCAACCTCATCGGGTGTGCCTTTTTTGAGAAATCCTCCGACACCGCAGTAAAGGTCCTCAGTGTTCTCGCGGACGACAACGAAGTCGATGTCACCCGGTCCCCGACCCGCCAGCGGCGTCTCGACACCCGGCAAGAGTTTGACCGGCCGGAGGTTGATGTACTGATCGAGTTTGAACCGGAGTTCCAGCAGCAGCCCCTTCTCGAGTACCCCGGGAGGCACGTCAGGGTGGCCGATCGCCCCGAGGAACACGGCGTCCTTCGATCGCAGCAGTTCCAGACCACCCGCAGGGATGATTTCTCCCGTCCGCAGGTAACGGTCGCCGCCCCAATCAAGCGGTTCGACAGTGAAGGAAAACCCTTCCAGGCGGGCAACCGCTTCAAGCACCTTGAGGGCCTCGGCGGTCACTTCGGGGCCGGTTCCATCTCCGGCGATCGTGGCAATGGCGAGTGGTGATGCAGGCATGCGGGATCTCCAGGGGGAAAGTGCTTGAACCTACCGCCCCCCCGCAATTCCGCAAGCGAGCCGCCGCGGGCCAGAGAAAAAGAGTAGGCCGCCAGCTTCTACCGCGGTTCGCCGGCGACCCCGCCGCCGGTTCAGTTCTGGCTGAACGAGAGGGCCTTGTTCGGCTTCGCACCGAGCGGGTTACGGAGAAACCGCTGACGGCAGGTCTCGCAGAGGTCAAAGCGAAGCGTACGGGTGCCGTCGTCGAGGAAGGCGGCCAGATCCTGCTCCTCCATCCGCTCGAGCAGGTCGTGCATGTTTTCGAGATGATCGTCGCAGGTCGCGGCGTCGTCACCGTCACACAAGTCTTCAGACTCTCCTTCGACTGCCGGAAACACTGAGATTTTCACGACATGCCGCAGTCCGACATGGGGATCGATTGGCCGTTGACAAAGATCACATGAATAATGCAGCACTGGTCGCCTCCGAGCCTCGGTATGGGGAGCGTTTGTCGCCAATGACGGCGACGGTGAGCACGCCGACGGCGGTGAGCATCACTCCCCGGAGTTTGACGGCATTCTGCGGGAAAGGCAAGTCTTGTTGATGGCGTAAAAGTCTGCTCAGCGGCCATCCCAGGCAGCTGGCGGCCAACCGCCCAACCGGCGTGGATCGGCCTGCCACGTTCCGCACGGGATGCTCATTTGGCAGACTCCCGGTCGCGGCGATAGACTCGAAAAGTGGCCAGAGTTTGGGGCCACACGACGCGACACCCCGGTCAGCGACGATGGCAACTGCGGTCCACTTTTCTCCGTTCGCACCGGCCACCCTCGGGCTGAGTGTGCTGGTGCTGAACCGTTCGTTCGTCGCCGTTCACGTCACCAACGTCCGCCGGGCACTGACGCTGCTGTTCCGCGATCTGGCCGAGGTTGTACACATCGAGCAGGGTCGGTTCTCGGCCCACTCAATCGAGTCGTGGCGGGAACTCTCGGCAATCGAGGCACTCGACCGCTCACCCGATCAGGACTGGATCAGGGCCGTTGGCTATGAACTGCAGGCCCCCCGGGTGATCCGGCTGCCTCAATGCGACCGGCTGCCCCGGCATGGCCTGCGGTTCAACCGGCGGAACGTCTTTGCGCGGGACGCCAACCGCTGCCAGTACTGCGGCAACAGTTTTCCCATGAGCGAACTCTCGCTCGATCACGTGATCCCGAAAAGCCGCGGCGGACCGACCACCTGGGACAACATTGTCTGTGCCTGCGTGGCCTGCAACGTCCGCAAGGGCGGCAGAACACCACGCGAGGCCCGCATGCAGCTGGTGCGTCCACCCAGGATGCCGAAGCGGAGTCCCCTGATGGCGATCAAGCTGCACAACCCGAAGTACGCCAGCTGGAAAAACTTCGTCGATCAGGCCTACTGGTTGGCCGACCTCCAGCAGTAGCTCACGCGGCAGGAGCCGATCCGCTCTGAGGCGTTGTCTGAAAACTCAGTCCCTGGCCGTGAGCGGCTCATTTGCCCTCTGGCTACGTCCGGCTCCATCGCCTGCCTGATCTGCTGGCTGCTTCGCCGTCCTTTCCGGAGCCCAAAGCAGCTTTGCTTTCCGGCCAACGGTAGCCTTTTCAGACGGAACCTAGCAGAGCGGATCTTTCTTCTCGGTGATCACGGGCAGCTGGGGCGACATCTCGGCATTCAGCGCAGTGAAGTCCTTCCACTCTGCCGGCAGATTATCTTCGTGGAAGATCGCCTCAACCGGGCACTCTGGCACGCAGGCCTCGCAGTCGATGCACTCGTCGGGATGGATGTAGACCATCTGGTCTCCCTCGTAGAAGCATTCGACCGGGCAGACAACAACACAGTCCGTGTACTTGCAGGCGAAGCAGGGCTCGGCGACGACGTGCGTCATAGTGGGGTAACTCCTCGGTTGAAACACTCGGAACGTATGGGCGGTCATGCTGACGTCCGCCCCGGCATCCGGCCGGACCGCAAAGCTGGGTCGTCTCTGACGATTCTGGCAGTGCTGCGGGCAGCGGCATCGTAGGAAGCAGTTTCTGGACTGTCAACGAAGAGACAATCGGCCGTGGCAAGCCCCCCGCTTCAGTCCGTGGCCAGCGACCCGGAGAATCTCCCCAGGCCGGGGTTCGGTCTTGGAGGCTTTCTCGGGAGGGGGGTATAGTTCTTGTAGGGCACGGGCAGGGTGCCGTGGAGTAGTCGGCATGACAGAAGACCGCGGCGTCCCCAATGGGCCATTTTGCTCCCCGGCCGACCGGCAGCTGGTCGAGGCCTGTATTGCCGGGCATGAAGGGAGCTGGGATCTCTTGATTCGGCGATTCGGCCGGCTGATTGCCGAGGTCGTTTCACGGACGGCCGCCCGCCGGCAGGGAAGCCTGACGGCGACCGATCGTGACGATCTCGTGGCTGAGGTTTTCGCCGAATTGCTCGCCCGCGACGCCGCGGCGCTGCGGATGTTTTCGGGCCGCTCAACGCTCACCACCTACCTGACGGTGATTGCCCGCCGGGTGACCGTTCGGCAGCTCCAGAGACAATCGCGAGCCGTCGCCCCGGCAACGGCTGGCGACGGTACGGCTGCCGCTCCCGACGGCGCGGTTCCGGCCGCCGACGTGACGGCTCAGCAGGCGGAGATCGAGCAGTGGCTCTCTTGGCTGGAGGAGCCCGATCGGACCCTGGTGCGGATGCACGACCTCGAGGGGCATAACTACAGCGAACTTGCGCGGGCAACCGGCATTCCGATCGACTTCATCGGCCCGCGGCTCTCCCAGGCCCGGGCCACTATTCGGCGGGGCTTCAATGGAGGCGGTGACACAGACAACTCAACCTGAGCCGCCGGACGGCTGTTGCCTAACCGGTCAGCCCCCCTGTCCCCCACCAACCGGCGTGATCATGACGGCAGGGTCCGCCAGATCGACCGGCTCATACCCCTCATAGGCCGGCATCTGCCAGAGCTGTCCCGGGTCGGGGGCGGGGGCGTTGATGACCAGACTCGTCAGCTCCAATTTGAACTCCACTCCTGACGCCGGCCAGGAGACATCTACGAGCCGAGGCAGGGCCGCGCCGGAGGTCGGATCGACCCGGTGCCGCGAGGTGCGGACGCTGGCAAGCCGCTCACCGGAACTGGTGAACAGGTGCTGCTCCTCGACCAGGCCGGTTGTGGCATGCAGCAGCGTTGATTTCAGCAGCGGCCCGTCGGGGGATTCGATCGTGCTGCGAATTTCCAGCCGGCCATCGGCCGTCAGGAACGGCCCGTCGTGCTGGTCATTGGGGCCAAACCGGACCAGCCCGAGCAGTTCCGGCATCCAGTCGGCCCGGATCGGCAGCAGCCGCCGAGCCGACGACTGGTCATAGCGATCGTGCCGGCAGAAGAGCATGATTGGGGGCTCATGCCGCCTGATCCAAAGCCAGAAGAGGTCGTCGTTGCTGCCCAGGTCAAGCTCGTTGCCAGTCAGCGAGGTCTGGGCCCGCAGCCGGAATCGCCGCGGTGGCTCGCAGGCCACCTGGGCTGAGAGCCGGGGCACCCCCGGTACTGACAACACGGCCTGCGAGGCCATGTAGCTGCGGACTCGTCGGGTATTGTCTTCGACAGCCGCAATGATCTGCTCCCGGGTTGGATTGGCCGGCAGCGTCCGGGGCAGTGGCATGATGCCAACCTGGTAGCCCCGCAGCACACCCGGGCAGCTCGCCCCACTGCCGGCGACCAGCAGCACCAGCGTGGCAAAGAACAGCCAAACCTTTCGGCCCGGCCCCCGTCGGCTTGCATCGGAAGGGTTCATGCCTCACCCCCCGACCAGAGCAGGCTGGCCAATCGTTCCTCCACCACCCGGAGGTCGGCTGGCTCGGGAACCGCAACCCCGACGGTGTAGTCGCAGTCCCGCCGGCGGCAGGAGAAGGTCACAGTTTCGGCCACTGGCGTGGTGCCCACCGATCGATCTTCCTGGTCTGGTTCTGTCGTCGTCGCCGGTTCGGCAAATCGCAGCACCCGCCGCCGGACCAACTGGAGGGCCAGCAGGTACCGTAGCGTTGCCTCGGCTGGATCGGTGGCCAGGGCCTCGAGGGTGTCGAGCAGGATGTCGACCGGGGCAAGCTGGACGCCCTTTTCTTCTGGCTCCGGCACGATGCTCCGCCACCAGGCAAGGGTGCCGTCCGGCGGCTCGGGCCAGGCTGCGGCTGACCAGTCGCGCCGCACGAGGCTGCCGCCCTCACGAACGAGTGCGGAATAGATGGTGTCACCAGGGGCAAAGGCCGCTGCGGTGCCCTGGCAGACACTTCCCGGTCGTTGGAGTTTCAGATCCATGGGCCGATCCGGGGCAGGCAGGCACTGGGTCGGCGGGCGTCCCGTCGATCGTTCAGGGGTGCGAGGTGTATCGCGCCTGCAAAGCCTGCCGCAAGCCTGGTTGGCGGCCTCTCCCGGAGTGGGCAGCCTACAAAGACCGGGCAGAGTACGCAGCTTCAGCGGCTGGTCAGCAGGCTGGCAATCTCCAGCAGGCCGCCATCCTCATGGCCCGCAACCACCCGGTCGGCCGCCTGCCGCACCTCCGGCCGGGCGTTGCCCATCGCCACACCGAGGCCGGCTCCACGGATCATCGGCAGGTCGTTGCGGTCGTCGCCGGCGGCACAGATCGCCTCCGGCGGAATGCCCCAGCCGGCGGCCAACCGCTGCACGCTCGACCATTTGTCGACACCCGCCGGAGCAATCTCGCAGAGCCAGTCGCGGTACCGCGGGCTTTGAATGGTGTGCAGCGACACGGTGGCAGAAAATGCCGCGGCGAGCCGGGCTTCAAGCAGAACCATCGCCTCCCGGGGGCCCATCGCGAAGCCGGCGAAGGCGTCAGCCGGCGGCGACTTGTGGAGCGCTGGATCGACCCGGGCGAGACTCCGGTTGCGATCGAGATATTCACCGAAACCGGTCGGCCGCCCTGCCGCATCGAGGCTCTCGAGTGTGCGGCAGTGAAAATCAAACCCCTGGTCGTAGCTGTCCGTGTAGACCACCGGTTCGTGACCCGCCGCCACGATGGTGCCGACAATCTGGGCGAGCAGGTCGGCGGCGAAGCCGGACCGGAAGAGCGTACGGTGATCGGCCGGCTGTTTCACAAGTCCACCTGAGGCAGTCACCAGCGGACCAGTCAGTCCCAGTTCGGCTGCAACCGGCAGGGTATCGCGGTAGCGGCGGCCGGTGGCCAGCAGCACCCGGATACCGGCGGCCTGCACCTGCCCAACCGCCTCACGCGCCGCAGTTGTCACCCGGTGCCGGCTGTCGGTGACCGTGCCGTCGACGTCGAGTACCAGCAGTTGAAAGGGAGGGGACACGTCCGTGCCGGGGCGGGTGGGAATGCGGGAGCAGCCTGAGCCACGCTCGCTATGATATCGCCGGAGGCCGCATGACGACTGATCAAACCGAACCCCCGTTCCTTCCTGTGGTCCGAACCGGTGAGATTCCCCCGGGCGAGGGCCGCACCTTCGAGGTGGCCGGTCGCCTCGTGGCGGTCTTCTTCGACGGCAGCGGCTACCACGCCATGGACGACCTCTGCCCGCACATGGGGGCTTCACTCGGGTCGGGCCCGCTGGTCGACGGCGTCGTCACCTGCCCCTGGCACGCCTGGCGGTTCGGCGTCTGCGACGGTGCCTGGTGCGACAACCCGGCCCTGAAGGTCGATGTCTTTCCCACCCGCCTCACCGGCGACATGGTCGAGGTCCAGGTGCCACCGGCCGAAACCTGATACACATGGTCCTGACGTCGACATCTCGGTCGGTTCACCCGGCGGAAAGGCTCAACGACTCACCGGGAGTGAGCACCTTTGCCTCGGCCAGGCCCGCTGCCTGCACCCGGCCGGCCCAGGCCGCGGCATCCTGCTCAATCGGCGGCCAGGTGCTGTAGTGACACGGCAGCACGGTACGGGGCTTGAGCAGGCGGATCGCCTCGAGTGAATCATCCGGGCCCATCGTGAAGAGATCACCGATCGGCAGGATGGCCAGGTCGAGCCCCCTGCCCTGGCCATCGGGCCGACCAATCCGCTCCATATCGGAGAACAGGCAGGTATCGCCGGCGACGAAGATTCTTGCCCCCCCCACCTCGAGCAGCCAGCTCGCGGCCGGGCCACCGTAGCTGCCGTCGGGCAGGCTGGAGGAGTGGTGGGCCAGTTCCATCTTGGCCCGCCCTCCCGGGACAGCAGTCGCCCCACCGAGGTTCATGCCAGTCACGTGTTCGACGCCCTGACCGGAAAGCCACTGGGCGATCTCGAAGGCACAGCAGACAGGGGCCTTGGTCCGCTTGGCGATCGGCACACAGTCAGCCAGATGATCGAAGTGGGCATGGGTCAGCAGGATGGCATCGCAGGCGACATCAGCTGCCTTGAAGGCTGCCGTCGGGCAGTCATCGAAGAATGGATCGATCAGCAGCACCCCACTGCCGGTATCGATGAGAAAAGTTGAATGCCCGCTCCAGGTCACGGTGACAGCCATCGGGTTCGCTCCGGATAAAAAAGAAGGTCTTCAGGATTTTCTGGGGGTTGTTTTCGAAGAGCCAGGGTGGGCCCATTCGTTTCCGAGAAGGCCCAGACAATTCCGCGAGCTCGAGTAGGTCAGCCCTCAGGCCGCAGCCGCTTCATCATCAATTTCTTGTAGGCTTCGACGCCGGGCTGGCCGTAGGGGTTGGTGCCGACCAGCCGGCCTTCCACCACGGTGGCCAGCATCAGCATCTGCAGCAGTTGGCCAACGGTGTGTTCGTCAATCCGCGGTAGCCGAATCGTGGCCGTCGGCCGCTTGACCGATGCATAGGCCTCGTTGGTGCCCTCAGTCGCCGCAGCAAGCATCGCCGGCCAGGTCGTGCCGATCAGATCATCGAGCTGATCTTCGTTGCCATCCGAGCCGGTCAGCGGCGGGAGGGCCAGCAGGTCGCGGCGAGGCTCACCGACGCAGAGATTGGTGATCAGCTTGTCGCGGCGGCCCTCCTGATGCTGCTGGCCGCGGGAATGAAGGTCGCGGGTCGAGACCGTCGTCAGCGGCGTCGCTCCCTGCTCATCCTTGCCGAGACTCTCCGAGAGCAACTGGTCGTACCAGAAGCCGATCGCCTCAAGCCGGTTGCTCCAGCTGGAGAGGACCCGGATCGTGGCCGCCATTTTGGTCTCGGCTAGGTGCGAGACGGCGACATACTGCAGCACCGGGTTCTCCGCTGCCGGGGCCTCGCGGAACCGACGGGTCATCGCCGCCGCCCCCTCCAAGAGCCGCACCACGTCGATGCCGACGATCGCCGCCGGCAACAGGCCGACCGCCGTGAAGACCGAGAAGCGGCCGCCGACACCGTCGGGAATCCCAAAGACATCGGGGCAGCCGAGGGTCTTGGCGAGACTCGCCAGCTTGCCGCTGGCGCCCGTGATCGGCACCAGCCGCTCGGCCAGCCGGGCCGGATCATGGCCGACCGCGTCGGCCAATTCGCGGAGGAACAGCCGGGTGGCTACGGCCGTTTCGAGCGTACCGCCACTCTTACTGACCACCAGCAGGGCCCACTGGGTCAGCAGATCGTCGGCGTCGGCTTTTTCGGCCGGGGCCAACACGTCGAGCAGCCCCCGGGCTGAATCATTGTCGATGTTGAACCCCTCGAACGACAGCCGCGGCCTGGCCCCCCGCTCACCCCGTGACAGCTCGTTGTGAAAGGGATGGCAGCACGACTCAAACAGCGCCCGGGTGCCCATGTAGGAGCCGCCGATACCGAGTACCACCACCCGGTCGACCGCCTCTCGCAGCCGCTTGGCCGCTCCCAGGATCGCAAACAGTTCGCTCTCCGGCCGGGCGGTGCCGTAGTCGGCCAGCAGCCGCTCCGGCAGATCGATGAAGGCCGGGTCGAGCGGATCACTGCCGGCCTGGCCGTTCCGCCAACGGTCGAGATCGGCCAGGCTGTCGGCCCGCGCCTGCTCAAGCGATCCGGCGAGGCCATCGAGATCGGCCTGGCTGATACCGCCAGTGGCCAGCACCGCTGCTGCGTCGTAGGAAATCGGATCGTCGGGGGGCGCGGGGCGAACGTTGCTCATCGTGGCGGACTCAGGCTGAAGTTGTGACGGGATTGGCCGGTTTCGAGGCATCTGCCAGGCGGCCCGCGAAACCTTACCGGAGGGGACGATCGCTGGGCAACTCTCGGTGGCGTTATCACTTCTGCGACGCCCCGGACCAGTGGCGGCGGCCCAGAGGCTGACGACGCGTCCCACTGCCCCCCTTGCAGATGCCCCCGCGTGACCCGACAACTGTGGCAGTGGGTTGCCCACCAAACGCCGCCTGCCATCCCCCCCCGATCCCCGGAGACACCGCCGTGACCGAGCACGACCTGATCCGCGACCTTGCCGAAAAAAACGACACCAAGATCGTGATGCTGGTGGCCGACGGCCTAGGCGGCCTGCCGACCGAGCCGGGCGGCAGAACCGAACTGGAGACCGCTGCTACGCCCAACCTCGACCGGCTGGCGGCGATCGGCACCAGCGGCTCAAGCCTGCCGGTCCTGCCGGGCATCACGCCGGGCTCGGGGCCGGGCCACCTCGGCCTCTTCGGCTACGACCCGCTGGAGTTCAAGATCGGCCGCGGTGCCCTTGAGGCGACCGGTATCGGCTTTGAACTCGGGCCCCACGACGTCGCCGCCCGGGGCAACTTCTGCACCCTCGATGCTGCCGGCCTGATCAGCGACCGTCGGGCCGGCCGGATTCCTTCCGAGGAGAGTTTCAAGGTGGTTGAGAAGCTGCAGGCGGTGGCGATCGACGGCGTCGAAGTCTTCGTCAGGCCCGTGAAGGAGCATCGCTTTGTCGTGGTCTTCCGTGGCCCAGGCCTCGACGGCCGGGTGGCCGACACCGATCCCCAGGCAGTCGGTGTGCCGCCACTTGAACCCGAGCCGCTCGACCCGGCCGCCGCCCGCACGGTCGAAGTCGCCAAGGAGTTTGTCCGGCAGGCCCGGGAAATCCTCACGGACGAGCCCAAGGCAAACGGCCTGACCCTGCGGGGCTTTGCCGCCAAGCCGGCCCTGCCGACCTACGAGGAACTCTATGGCCTGCGGGCCGCGGCCATCGCGGTCTACCCGATGTACAAGGGACTGGCGAGCCTCGTGGGCATGAAACTGGTGGGCACGCCGCAGACGCTGGCCGAAGAGGTCGATGAACTGGCCGCCTGCTGGAACGACTACGACTTTTTCTTCCTGCACTACAAGTACAGCGACTCAACCGGCGAGGACGGCAACTTTGCCGAAAAGGTGAAGCGGATCGAGGAATTGGATGCGATCATCCCCCGGGTCGAGGCCCTCAAGCCCGATGTGCTGATCGTGACGGGCGACCATTCGACGCCGAGCCTGCTGAAGAGCCACTCTTGGCATCCGGTGCCGACGCTGCTGGTGGCGGATGCCTGCCGGCCCGACGGCCGTACCGCCTTCGGCGAGCGGGATTGTCTCGGTGGCGGCCTGGGCCAGTTCCAGGCCAAGCACCTGATGCTGCTGGCGATGGCCCATGCCGGCCGGCTGGGCAAGTACGGCGCCTGAGCGACTCCCCCCGCCCAGCCACCCGCTATGGCCGGCTTGCCAGCATCTCCTCCAGATCGTATGCCGACCGGGGAATCGCATAGGCTCTGACGGCAATCACCCGATAATGGCATACGCGAGCTTCCGCTGATCAAACAGAGAGGCGCGGTCGTAAATACCCGTCGTGAGATCAGCCATGGCGATCTGCGGAAGGTGACGGTGCGAGCCGTTTCAGCGCGACCAGAATTCACTCGGTGCGTAGCCTGTTTTCGCGATCGAGTGACTGACAGCGGCGAGTCATCACATCATCAGTGCCAACGAACAGATACGGAGTCTGTTCGCGAACGGCCCCAAAGGTCAGCCGCAGCCGTTCACTCGGGAACATCCGGCGGTATTCGTCGAGGCTTTCTCGACCAGGCTCTGGCTGAAAACCCAACACCTGGCTTCGAGCGGCTCACTTGCCCTCTGACTACGTCCGGCTCCATCGCCAGATCCGCAAATCTGACTGCTTCGCAGTCCTTGCCAGCGAACAAAGCAGCTCGCTCTCGGGCTATCGGTAGCCTTTTCAGACTGAACCCGAGCATCTCTGTAGCATACTGCCAACCCCAGTGATGCTCTCGGCCCCTCGCTCAACCTGACTTCGAAAACCGTCCGCCTGAGTGTCCCCGCTCGCATGGCGGGTCGAAGGACCGGTTTGCCGCTGCAGGATGCGGTAACCAGCCCATCCGCGGATCCAACAAACTTTCAAAGCACGAGCAAAAAGCGAGGGCCCACCGAATTCCCTTTCACCCAACAGATTGCCTAACGGTCCGCAATACGATTGACAATATGCCCCCCAACTGAGACCCTTCGAGGGGAAGCACCCCCTTATGGGCCCCGCATCGACATTTGCTGTAGCGAGACCCTTCAATGGCTCGGCTCCCGGCCCAACTGACAATTGCGAACTTCAACCGCCAAACACTTTCTGACCTGTTACGTCCCGTCCTCGACCGGGCTTTGACGCAAGGAATGATCGGCACCGAGGCAGTCCTCGACTTTGTCACAGAAGCGCTCAGCAAACTTTCTGACAAAGAAATCAGCACTTTTCTCGATCCTCAGACCGGAAAACTTCGAGGTGGACTTGAGATACGAATTGAGGAAAAACTTTGCCTCTCTCCGAAATGGCGGGCATGGGAAGCACAATATGGGCATGAAGACTGGATGCTCCGTAAGAGTGGCCGCGTCGTGAAGAAACGTGAATTCCTTAAGAGTTTGATTCTCAGTTCGTGGCGGTCGATGCAAAAACTCCATCGGCTTGAACCACAGGATGTAAAGATGCTTGTCCCCGGGGTTCGCAAAATCCACGAAGCAATCTGTCGCGTCGTGCCAACCGACAATCGGCCGGGTTTGGGGAACACCTACAACCATCGAGCTACTAGGTAGCTTTCCTCCTCTTATTGGCCGTCTCACGATCGCTGCCTCTGAGTTTTCGGAAACGACGCCCACCGTAGGCCCTAATCCCCCGCCGGAGCGGCCGAAAAAACAAGTTGAGGGTCGAGCCAGAGCGTGCGGTCGAGCACTGTGCCGCCAGCGGCAGGCTCCACTTGAAGTTGTAAGAAGGTCGCCCCGGCCAGTGGCAGGTCGATCACGACGGGCTGTTCAGCCCCGCGGAGAACCGGGGAACGGAAACACTCCGTGAGCGAATCTTCGGGTGTCTGGCCTTCGGCAGGCCGAACCTGCTCCGCGTTTCCGGGGGCCCCGTTGGCCGCCACCCGCACCGTCACGCTCCCCCCCTGCCCCGCGGTGTCATCGATGCCCACCGTCGCCGTGAACCGGACGGCAGGCCGGTCGAACCGATAACAAACCGTCGCCGGCGCATGCAGGCCGATTGCCGTGAAGCCGGTCAGCCCCCGCAGGCGTGGCCAGTCACCGGTGAAACTGCATCCCCGGGTCAGTGACGCTGCCTCGCTTCTGGCCAAGCCATCTACCGGCTCCACCAATGCCAGCCTGAGCCGACTACCAGGCGGTTCCACCACCGAGATTGCAGTGGCCGGGCACTGCAGCGGCAGGACAAACCACTCGGTCAGTGGCCGCAAGCTGACCATGCTTTCAGGGGCTCGGGCTGCTTGGGCGGTGAAGTTCGCACAGGCAAACCGGGTTCCATCAGCCAGGCCGACCCAGCGACCCCGAAAATCCCCGAAGAAACCGCCCGGGATGGTCTCGTCGGCGGTCACGTCGATCGCGAGCACCCGATCAAAGGGAATTTCAAGCGGCTGCCCGGTGGGCGTCGATCCAGACAACCCGCCCAGCGAGAGGATCTGGCCGTCGCAGCGGACGGTCGTCGCCTCGAGCCGATCACCGTTGGCCAACGCCACCTGAATCACTGCATTCCCGGCTGCGCCGATCCGGGGGCCGACGCGGGGACTGCTGCGATAGCCGGTCACGGCCGCCCGCGGCAGCTCGAGCGTCCCGCACGAGACCGTGTCGATCGTCACGCGGTCAGCCGAGAGATCCCGCAGCCGTCCGGCCAGTACACCGCCGTCACGCAGGATGAAAAATGGACCGACCGGCCACGGGGGAACCTGCTCGGTCAGGCCAGCGGACTCACCAGACACCTCCGCAGCCCTCAGCCCCGGGCTGGCGGTGAGCAAGAGGCCGAGACTCAACCGGCTCAGCCAATTCAGCAAGCCTCGCTGCTTCATTGCCCGTGCTCCCCGCGTGCCTCACCCGCGGCAGCCACGATCGGCAGGAGGCCGGCTGGCGTCTGCAAGACCGACACCGCCGCGGCCGTGCCATACTCCCTGCAGGACCGATCGGCCCACGAGCCATCGCTCTGCTGCTCAGCCAACAGCAGGGGAACGACACCCGCAAACCAGCCATCCCAGGCGGCGGTGTCGCCGGTCGCCAGCAGCCACTGCCAGCGGGCGGCAGCGGCATAAGCGAGACCGTACATCCGATAGCCATCATCCGTTTCCTGCTCGATCGGCTGGCGGTCGAGCCAGGCAAATCCCCGGTCGATCACACCGCCATGAACTCCGGCAAGCTGCAAGGCGAACAGAGCAGCCGCTGTGCGTGGGGCGGCGCTGGGGCCTGGGTCGGCCAGGTAGCGAAAGCCTCCGTCCTCGTTCTGCAACCGTTGGAGAAAGCCAACCGCCCGCTCAGCCATTTTCTGATCGACGTCGACGCCGGCCGTCGCCAACGCCCGGATCGCCACCAGCAGCGCCGCGGTCACTGAAACATCGCCCTCCTGCGGCAGCGGCTGGTACCGCCAGCCACCGCCGGCGGCCTGTGCGGCCGCAATCAGCCCCGCTGCGGCCACCAGCTTCGGCCGCAGCCCGCTGGCAGACTCTTCGCCGAGACACTCCGCCAAGGCCAGCGTGGCGAAGGCATGGCCGTACATCGGCCCGTGGGCGGCCGCTTCATTGCCGGCAATCAGCCCGTCGGCCTGGCAACAGGCCAGCAGAAAATCGACAGCCCGTCCTGCGGCCACGGCATGGGGGCCGGCGGTCGGCGTACTGCCTGAACCGAGCAGAGCCAGCAGCCCCTGGGCGGTGACGGCCGCGCTGCCGCGAAACCCGCCCGAACCCCAGGAGCCATCCTCCTGCTGGGCCGCCACTAGCCAGTCGAGCCCCCGGTCACGGGCAGCGACAAGCTGTTCGGCAGCCACTCCCTGATCGACAACCGGCAGTCCATCGGCATTGACCGTTGGAGCCAACAGCAGAACCGTCGCCGCCAGCGAAATCAGCAGCCGCAAACCTCGATTCTCGTTCATGGTGGGTTCTTGGTTGAAATTGAATGGGTGAGAGGCCGAGCCCATGCCAATCGAGCGGCGTTGGAAACCGCACGCAGCCAGGATGGCGAAGCGAGGTTTCCGTCGAGTGAGTGAAAGGCAGGATGCCTGAAGCGAACGTCCGACGAGATGGCATGGGCTTGGCCCCGACGCCTCACCAATGACCCTCGAAAATACCCAGACAACCTTTCATGGTTTGACCTATTGAGAGGAAACTTCCGAAGCCACTGGGGGTGGCAGCAGCCGCACAAGATAGTCATTGAACGCCTCGGCGGTGGCCGGCGGCAGGGTGTGATCGACGGCCACGCGGCCGACCGCCTGCCGTTCAGGCGCGGCCAACGTCCAGGCAGGTCCGGCCGCCAGTCCGGCGACTGGGCCGCCGGGCGATGCCGGCGCAGCGGTCGTGTCGCCACTCCCGGCCTCCCCACCGGCGATACCGGGCAGACCGCCGGCAGAGGGTCTGGCTGTCGCCTGCTCGCGCCCCGCATCACCCGCTGCTGCTGGCAGCGTGGCAGCAGCCAGTTCGCCAGCAGCGACCGCCTGGGCTGCGGCCAGCTCCTGCGATTCCCGATCAAGCTCACGCGTCACGGTTGTCAGCCTCACTACCACTCGGGTGAGGGAATCGGACAGCGTCCCGCCGGCAGTGCCGGCCGTCTCCGGAATATCGAGGCCAAGCGGTGCCACCGCAGCGGCCAACCCGCGGGCCGCCTGTCCGGCGGCAACTGTTGCCAATGCCAGCCGGTTTTGCCCAATCAGCTCGAACAGGCCCGCAGGTCGGTCTGGCAACTGCGCGAGCAGGCCAGCATCGAGCAGCACAGCCGCCGCGACAGCTGCCGTTTGATCCAGGCTCTGCTGCGCGGCAGCGAGTGCCACCAGCTGCTGCTGGGCTGCGGGGGCTAACTCGTCGGGAAGCAGGCCGGGCTGACGGATTACCAGCCGAACCAGCTGGTCGGCCAGCTGTTGTTGCACGGCCGCGGCTTCCGCAAGCTGCGCCGCTGCGGTGCCGGTCTCCGCCATCCGCCTGACCTTCGTCACCCGGTCAACCTGTGCCGCAGCGGTCGCCACCCCCGGCAGCCACTCGGCAGCCCAGTGGATGATGCTGGCAGCAGCAGCGGCCGGCAGCCGCTTGGCCAGCTGCCCGGCCTCAACGGCAACACGCTGCAAAGTGGCCTCAAAGGCGGGCGTTTGTGCCACCTGGGCACAGGCCGCCAGGCCGGCGATCAGGCGGCGGGTGGCCACCGGGATTTCGGACGGTGTCAGTGCCGGCAAGGTCTGGCTGGCGTGTGCTGGCAACGCCGTCACCGGCGGCCAGCCGCCCACCGCTGGCGGCAGCTGCCGCCTGACCGCGGTCTGCCAGTCCGCCGGGCCAAGCCGGGCCGAAAGCAGCAGCCCCACCCCGGCGGCCAGCCCGATCAGGGCCATTGTCAGACCGGCGGTGGGGCAGGCCTCACGCGGCAGTTCGCTGGCTGCCCGGTCAGCCCGCTGAATAGCAAGTGCCACAAAGTCTGCAGCTGATGCCGCTGTCGCAGCCGGCTGACCAGTCGCCGTGAGGTGGTTCTTCTCGGAACTCAATGGGCGAGGGGCGGGCCCCTGCCAATCGAGCGGCGCTGGAAACTGAGCGCAGCCGGAATGGCGCAGCGACGTTTCTGGCGAGTGAGTGAAGGACTGGGGGTCTGGAGCGAACGTCCGACGAGATGGCATGGGCTCGCCCCGACGCTTCACAGACGACCCATGACCGTCCCCTTCGAAGCCCATGAGGAAGCCGACTGCAGCCGAGATCGGCGAACCGCCCGGCGGCAGCGGCCGCTCCCAGTGACGGGCCGTAGTCAACCGTGTCGGCCACCAGCCAGCTGTCTTCCCCGGTCCGCGGTGATAGCGGGCCAGCCGCCGGGCCGACCAGACAACGCTCCCCACGGTCGCGGCCCAGACAATGCTGCCACCCAGCCAGAACCCCGTCGGTTTCAGCCAGCAATCGAGCCCAGCCGTCACCGTCGCCGCGACCGCTGCCGCGGCACAGCCAATGCCGACCAGCCGCAGCAGCACTTCCAGCCGCGCACACAGCACCGCCCGATCGAGGCGGTGGGCCAGCCTGGCGGCGGCAGTGGTGGAGGCAGCGGACTGCATCAGGCCTCCTCCAGCCGACTCGGGACGGGCTGCGGCCACCACGCAGCCATGCAGGCGGCAACCAGGACCGCCAGCAGCAGTTGGCTGAGCACCTGCCATCGCTGCCAAAAATCGGCTGCGATATCCGCACGGATTGACTCGGGGCCAGCCGGCTGTGGTGGTGCAAACCGCTGCGGCCAGGCCATCGCTTCATCCCCGATGCCGAGCCGCCGAAGCAGCGGCGGTGCCGCCAGCCGGCAGAGCGTCTGCCGCCAGTAGGTCTCGTGCAGATTTTTTCCGTCAGACAGCCGGTCGGCCCGCCACCGCCAGGTCTCACAAAGATGGCCAAGCACGGTTCCCTTCCCATGGCGGCCCAGCACGATCGCCGGTGGGACAGCCCTCGTGTCGTCAGCAACGGCCGCCGCCAGCGTCACCGTGGTCGGTCGCAGGCCGACCGGCTGGAGCAGGCCGTAGACCCGGCCCAGTGGCGAACGGTCAGCCGGTAGCCAGCCCGAGGCAATACCAGCCGGTTGCGGCAGCAGCGGCAGACCGGTGCCCGTCCGCAGCGGCTGCGCGAGCGGTTCGCGGGCGACGACCGGCAGCCAGCTGGCCGCTTGGCCGATCGCGAATCCGGTCTGCCGAAACCGCTCACCGGGCTGCCAGGCCACTGCCAGCCGCCCGGCCGCCAACCGCTGGCCAAGCGATTCAGCCGCAGCCACCGGCAGCCCTGATGACAACTCCGTCCGTCGCTCTGCCGGCAGCCCCAGGCAGTCCCCGAGCCAGACGATGTCATGGTCGGCCCAGTCGCTGGATGCGACCGGCTGGTCGACGGCGAGCAGCCGGGACGTGACCGCAAACCGGGGATCACCCGCCACGGCCTGCAGGGCAAAGCGATACTCAAACCGCGGCTGAGCATCGACCAATAGTAGACTGGCCGGCCGGTCGGCGATTGTGGTCGTAGCCCGCAGCAGCCCGGAGGGCAAGCTGGAACCCTCGGCATTCTCACCCGCTGTTGGAAGACACCTCAGCCGGAGCCGGCAGGGCCCAGGCGGGGTGTCCCGATCAACCTGCCAGAGTAGCCTGACGATGTCCCGGGCTGCAGCAGCCGCGGCAGTGCCCACCGCAGGTGCCAGCGTCATCTCGGCCAATCTTCCTGCCGGCCCTTCAAGGACCAGTTGCGTTGGGCGGGCGAACCGACCGGTGAGGGTGACGGGAATCTCAACCTCTTCCCCCGGCCAGCAGAGCGGCGGCAGTTCCGCCGCCAGCAGCCGGCTGCTTGATGCCTCGGGCACCGGTGCTTCGATCGCCTGCCCGCCGGCCACTGCTGTGGGCTGCCGTGAGACCTGCCAGGCGAGGATGACGAGCACTATTGCGGCCAGCAACCGGGCCGGGCTGCCTCGCCACCCCGGAGAGGCGAGGGTGGTCTCTAGAGCCAACGCCAGCAGTGCCACGACCAGCAGCAAGCCAGGCAGTGAGCCAATCAACCACCTGCCGGTCGATCCGGCTGGGGTGGGGCGGCAGCGGGCAACCGTTCCGCTGATCAGGCTACGGACATAAGGCAGGAAGACCGGCCAGGCGGTCAGGTCACTCCACCGGTCGGCGACCGAATCAGCCGCGGTCGGGGCTGTGGCTTGCAAGCTCAGCGGCAGGGCTGAGATTGTGACCGCCCCTCGCCCCAGCGGCAGGCAGACCGCCACCGGAACAGCCTGCGCTCCGGTGACGGCGAGTGTCGCCAGTTCGTCCTCCAATCCGGGCAACCCCAGGCCGACCACCCGATCGATCGTCGGCCCAGCAAGACTGTTCAGCCGGTTCGGGCCCTCGGCAATCGGCCGCGCGGCCGAGCCGGCTTGCAGCAGATCGGCCTTCACCGCGAGTTGACTGCCACCGGTTGTTACCGCTTCAGAAAGGGTCAGCCCCGTCCGGCCAGCGAGTGAGTCCCGCCAGGCCGACCAGCCCGCATGGGAAAGCGTCTCGGGGCCCAGCAGCACCACGGCCGCCCCGCCGGCCTCGATCCACTGCCACCACGCAGCGGCCTCCTGCGGCGACGGGACCAGGCCATCGCAGATGATCAGGAGGTCACCCGATCGGCTGGCTGTCAACGCCGCAGCAAGGCTGGCCCGAGTCGCTGTATCGAAGGGCCTCAGCCCGTCACCACGAGCGGCAACCGCTGCCACAATCGCGGTGTCGGTCGACAGATTGACAGTTTCGGCCCCTGCCAGCCGCTCAGCCGCCACCACCACGACCCGCCCCACCCTGCCGGAGTCCCGCTGCGGGGAACCGACCGCTGCCGATCCAGTCACAACGGATGGCCCGGCGGCGGCCAGCACCGCAGCGGCTAGCAGCAGCATTCGCAAAGCGACCACACGCCAGCCGGCCGGAGCTGCCCGACCGGCGGTCGCCCGGGCCGCCTCCCTGAGCAGCTGAAAGCCACCGAAGGCAATCCGGGGAAGCCTGCGGCGGGCCCACCAGGCCAGGAGCAGCGGCATGACCGCAACCGCCAGCCAGGGCAGAAGGTGCGGCGCATCAAACCCGATCGGCACCCCTGCGAGCGTTAGCGGGCTCATGATACCCCGCCGAGCGGCAGCCGCTGAGCCAGCAGCCGTTCAACGAGTTCGGCGGCGGTGATGCCGTCGGCGATGGCTGCCAGCGAGAGTACCAGCCGATGCCGCAACACGGGATGGGCCGCCCGCTGCAGATCCTCAAGCCCGACGCAGGGCCTGCCCTCGAGCCCCGCCAGCGCCTTGGCGACCAGCACCAGGGCCTGGGCGGCTCGGGGCCCACCGCCGTAGTCAACCAACTGCTTCACCCAGCCTGGGGCCAGCGGGTCGCCCGGCCGACTCGCCCGCACCAGCATGATCGCCTGCTCAAGCAGTGGTTCGCTGACTGGAATCTGCCGGACCGTCTGGCGGCACATCGCGAGCGTGGTCCGATCGATTGTCATTTTCACAGCGTTGACATCGGGGCCGGTGGTCCGCCGCACCAGTTCAATCTCTTCGTCACGGGACGGGTAATCGATCTGCACAAGCATCAGAAACCGGTCGAGCTGCCCTTCGGGCAATGGATAGGTGCCCTCCTGCTCGATGGGGTTGCGGGTGGCCAGCACAAAGAAGGGATCGGGCAGCGGGTGCCGGTTGCCGCCGATGGTGACCTGCCCCTCCTGCATCGCCTCGAGTAACGCGGCCTGGGTCTTCGGCGGTGCTCGATTGATCTCGTCGGCCAGCAGGACGTTGTGGAAGACCGGACCGGGGAGGAATTCGAGCCGCCGCCCATCGGGGCCTTCGACCAGCACGTCGGTGCCGAGGATGTCGGCCGGCAGGATGTCGGGGGTGAACTGAATCCGGCTGAAGTCGAGATCGGTCGCCGCCGCAAGCGACTTCACGATCAGGGTCTTGGCCAGCCCCGGCACCCCTTCCAGCAGGCAGTGCCCGCCGCAGAGCAGGCCCGCCAGCAGCTCATCGATCACCCGCTGCTGGCCGACGACGACCGGAGCGATGGCCGCCCGGATGTCACGGGCGACGCGATGAACGGTGGTAAGTGCGGCGGCAGCCCGATCAGGGTCGGCCGACCAACTCGTGCTTGGCATGATCGATCCCGGTGTCATTGCGGCTTTGATTGTACTGTGGCCGCCTCGCCGGCCACCGGTTCGAGGCACCAGAGCCCCTCCCCTGTGGCGACAACCAGGCGTCTGGCGGTGGTCGTTTCAGTGGTCGGCGACGGCCCGCCGGTCGGTTCGGCAACGATGTCGGCCAGATGGCAGATCGGCTCCGCGGTCGCACCCGTGGCCGGGGAGTTCTCCGCGGTCAGCCGGCAGATCATCAGCTGCCCGGCAGCCGCAGCCGGTGGCCGCACCACCGGCCAGATGACGTGACCACCGCGCACCAGCGGCGGCCCGTAGACCAGCTTGCCCGCTGCTGCTGCCGGGTGGACAGCCGTCGGACGGCAGCGTTCCAGGAGCCTGCCACTGAGCAGATCGAGCCGACAGACCTCTGGGCAACCCGGGCGATCAGCCTCCGGTCGCCGCAGCACAATGAGGCGATCGGCGGTGGTCGCGAGGGCGTCGATGGTCAGCCGGTCAGCAGCCTTGCCCTTCGCGCCGGGCAGCGTCGTTCGCCAGCATTCGCGGCCCGAGTCCATCGTCAGGCCCACCAGCAGCCCGGTCGGCAGGGCGACCACCACGAGGTGCTGCACGCAGGCCACCCGTACCGGTTCGGCCGCTGGCCGGTCGATGCCAGCCGGAAATGGCACCGAGCAACGCCAGCGGAGCCCACCGTCAGCAGCTGCCAGGCTGATCAGTTCAAGCGTCGCCCTGGCGACATCTGGCCAGGCCGCGAAACAGCCCGAAGAGGTCGCCGCCACTCCGGCAGCAGCCGGTGAGCTGGCCGGCTCGAGTTGCCGCGTCCAGATCAGTCGGCCTTCGGCAGCCGGGGCGAGGTCGAGGGCAACCAGCAACGGCCCGGCGGCAACTCCCGCTGACGGGCGATCGATCAGGCCGACCAGCCGGCCGGCGGCAATTGCGACGGGGCCGGACTGGCCCGGGCGGTGCGGTGCGGTCCGCATGGCGGGGCGTAGCCGCGGGAAGAGCGGCCCGCCGCCGGCCGGCCCGGCGCCCCAAGCGGGCCGGCCGGTCGTCAGGGCGACAAGCTCCAGGCCGTGCCGGCTGCCCCAGGCCACCAGCCGGTCAGCCTGAACGGCCGTGGCCGTCACGCCCGGTTGCTCCCAGGCAAGTCGCCAACGATCGGTCTGTTCCAGCCAGGCCGTTCGCTGTCGATCGTCCTGATCGGCTGCGATGACGGAGTCGTCAATTGCCTGGCGGGCAGCTTCGGTATCAGCAGCCTGACGGCCGCGGCTGAACCAGGCTTTTTCCCGCAGCTGCTGCCAGTCAGCGGCAATGCTCCCCTCGGTGGCTCCCAGCAGCGCCAACGGCATCAGCCAAAGCAGGCGAGCCGCCGGGTACCACAGAGACGTCCTCGATCGGGCGAGAGGCAGCAAGCAAGGCCCCCAGAGCAAATGGATAGCGGTTGCCGGCCGGCGAGTCGCAGCGAGCCGAAGCCAACCACAGTCTAGCTTTGCGCGGAAAAAGCCAATCATGGCAATCCTGTTCGGCACGAAACGTGCTGCCTCAGATGACCGGTATTTTTAGAGTTGTTCTTGAGAAGGGAACA
>CBFIHA010000013.1:0-56655 GCA_965662195.1 uncultured Pirellulales bacterium | reverse complement strand
GCAGGAGGCGGCGGCAGCGATTGCTGCGAACCCTTGGCGTTCGCAGCATCGCTCAAGCGGAAAAGGGCCATGGATGGTGTTGATGCGTACCTGCCGCAGGAGGCGGCGGCAGCGATTGCTGCGAACCCTTGGCGTTCGCAGCATCGCTCAAGCGGAAAAGGGCCATGGATGGCCTTTTCCGCGTAAAACTAGCACCGCACCTCATCGGCTCGGCCGATCAGGCCGGTGCGGCTGAACTGCTTCGGCTTGGTGATCGCATCGCTGCCTTGCTCCGTATGGGCGATGTCGGCTGGCACGGGTGAGCGTCCGAAGAATTCAGCGATTCGGCCGACAACTGTGCGCTGCTCCTGTGGTTCGAGCTCCGGAAAGATCGGCAACGCCAGGGTCTCGTGGGCCGCCTGCTCGGTGACCGGTAGGTCCCCGTTCTGCCATCCAAGATATGCAAAGCATTGCTGCAGATGCAGCGGTACCGGATAGTAGATCTCGGTGCCGACGTTGGCGGCGGCAAGGTGCGACCGGAGCGGGTCCCGCTGGCCGTTGGCGACCCGAATGACGTACTGATTCCAGACATGCCGACCACGTGAATCTGCTTGCGGCAGGGTGATCACGTCAGTCAGTCCACAGCGGGTGAAGAGGTCGCTGTACCGGGCGGCGTTTCGCTCGCGGTCGGTCGTCCAGGCATCAAGGTGGGGCAGTTTGACCCGCAGCACGGCTGCCTGGAGCGAGTCGAGCCGGCTGTTGATGCCGATAACGTCGTGGTAATACCGCGGCTCCATGCCATGCACTCGCAGCTTCCGAAGGGCGTCGGCCAGATCGTCGCGGGTGGTGGTCAGGAAGCCCCCGTCCCCAAAGGCCCCCAGGTTTTTGGTGGGGTAGAAGCTGAAGCAACCGACATCGCCAATGCCACCGGTGCAGCGTCCATGCCAGGTGGAAAGGATCGACTGGGCCGCATCCTCGATTACCGGTATGCCGGCCGCCTCGGCGATTGGGAGCAGGGCATCCATGTCGGCCGTCTGGCCGAACAGGTGCACCGGCATGATCGCCCGGGTGCGGGGGGTGATGCGGCGGGCGACGTCCTCGGGATCGACCAGGAAGGTCACCGGATCGATGTCAGCAAAGATTGGGATGCCACCCAGCCGGGACACGGCGCTGGCCGTGGCGAAGAAGGTGTAGCTCGGCAGGATCACTTCGTCGCCCGCCTCGAGGCCGAGAGCCATCAGGGCCAGCAGCAAGGCGTCACTGCCGGAGGCACAGCCAATCACGTGCGGCACGTCGAGGCTAGTGGCCAACTCGCTTTCGAGGGCAGCGACATCGGGCCCAAGAACAAACCGACCGGAATGGCAGACCTCGTCGATCACCCGCCGGAACTGTTCCGACAACGGTCCGTTCTGTCGGTCGATGGCGAGCAGGGGGACGCGGTCCAGCAGGCCGGTGTTCGGGGTCGATTCGTCGGCTGGCGTCGGAAAATGGCCGGATGTCATTGCCGCAGTTTCTCCGCAGGGCATTGGGGGATTGCGGCTGGTCGTACAACCGCATCGTTTTCAAGAATCGTCACGATTGGCCCAGGCACTCCAATCCGTTTTTTTCCGCAGGCCCCCGCTCGACGCTGGGCCGCCAGTCGGTGGGCAAAGAGGGTGAGTAGTTCGCTGCTGGCCGGGCTGTCAAGGTCAGGGAAGGCCCCGGAGAGGCCCCTGCGGTGCCCTACGGGAAGCAGTGTTTGACAGGAAGAGGCGGCGGGCTCTACATTTCAGGCTGGTTTTGGCGAAATTCGCTGAGCACTCCGCCACTATTGCCCGATCGCGAGTCTGTTCGTGGCTTACCCCTGCAGTCGGTCTTGTCGGTTTGTTTTGCGGAAGCCGCTCTGTCCCGGTGGCCCTAGCTGTCTGTGGAAAAAGCCCTCCATGGTCTTTTTTCACTTGGGCAACACCCGAAAACGCCGCGTGTTTTCGGGGTTGCCAATTGCTGCATCCTGCGGCGGCAGACTATTTCCACAGCCTGCTGGCTGTTGCCCGCTGGTGAGGTGGGATCAAGCCGGATTGCTCGGTGTTTGAAACGGCGGGAAGCAATGGTTTTCACGGCCGTCATTGACCTGGAGAAGATCTCCAATCGGCTGGGCCTGCCCGAGGTGGGTGTGGTCGCCACGGTTGAACTGCTCGATCAGGGCAACACCGTGCCCTTCATCACCCGGTACCGCCGCGATCAGACGGGTGGCCTCGATGAGCTGCAGGTGCGGGCGGTCGCCAACGCCATTCTCCGGGCCCGGCAACTGGTCGACCGGAAGCAGACGATCCTGCGAACAATTGAGGGGCAGGGCAGGTTGACGCCCGACTTGCAGCATGAAATCGAGAGGGTCGAAAATCCCAAGGTGCTCGAAGACCTCTACCTGCCCTTCAAGCCCCGGCGGCTCTCGCTCGCCGAACAGGCCAAGCAGCGACGGCTCGAGCCGCTGGCAAAAGAGATCCTAGAGGCCGACCCCCAAGCGGCCGCCCTCGAGACTCGGGCTGCGGATTTCGTCGATACCGATGTCGGGGTGGCAACTGTGGCCGATGCCCTGCTGGGGGTTGGCCACATCATCGCCGATTGGTTCAGTGAGCGGGCCGATCTGCGGCAGCGGCTGCGGAAACTGCTGTTTGCGGAGGGACGGCTGCGGAGTCAGCGAATCGAAACCCCGGGCAAGCCACAGTCCAAGACCGCCAAACACTTCCGCGACTACTTCGATTTCAACGAACAGATTCAGAAGGTGCCACCGCACCGGGTCCTGGCGATGAACCGTGGTGAGCGGGCCAAGGTCCTGCGGGTGCGGGTCGAGGGACCCACTGAAGCCATTCAGGCAGTCGCGGATGAATTGCTGCTGCCGGCCGACCACCCGCACGCCGACCTTCTGCGGGAGTGCTGCCGCGATGCGCTCACCCGGCTGATTCTGCCGAGCCTCGAGCGGGAGGTGCGGCGGGAGATGACCGACACCTCGGAAGAGCATGCGATCGCGGTCTTTGCCCGCAACCTCCGAAACCTGCTGCTGCAGCCACCCGTGGCCGGCAGGATCGTGCTGGCGATCGACCCCGGCTTCAAAAGCGGCTGCAAGGCAGTCGTGCTCGACGCGTGTGGCAGGCCACTGGCCCATGAAATCCTGCACATCATCGGCAAGGCCGAGCAGCGGGCGGCAGCCGCCATCCGGATCATCGAACTGGTGAAGCAGCATGGCTGCAACGTCATTGCCGTCGGCAACGGAACTGCGGGACGCGACGTTGAATCACTTTTGGCCGAGTTGGTCGCCGGCGAATTGCAGGAACACGAGATCGCCTACGTCATCGTCAACGAGGCCGGTGCCAGCGTCTATTCGACCAGCCAGTATGCCCGGGAAGAGCTGCCCGATTTTGAGGCGGCCTTCCGGGGGGCGGTATCGATCGGCCGGCGGCTGCTCGATCCGCTCTCGGAACTGGTCAAAATCGAGCCGGCTAACATCGGAGTTGGACTCTACCAGCACGATGTGAAGGCCCGTCACCTGCATGCCTCGCTCGACGCGGTGGTCGAGGGCTGTGTGAATTACGTTGGCGTCGATGCGAACACCGCCAGCCCCGCGTTACTGCGGTATGTGGCCGGGCTGAACCAGGCGGTCGCCCGGGGCATCGTTGACTGGCGGGCGGCCAAGGGGGCGTTCACTTCACGGGAGCAGTTCCGCGAGGTGCCCGGCTTTGGTGACGCTGCCTACGTGCAGGCGGTCGGCTTTCTCAAGATTGCCGAAGGTGGGAATCCGCTCGACGCCACCTGGATTCATCCGGAGAGTTATCCCGTTGCGGAACGGTTGCTGGAGAAGATTGGCCGAACGGCTGCCGATCTTGGCGACCGGGAGAAGCAGCGGGAGATCGCGACGGCGATCACCACGCTCGATCTGGCCGCGGTGGCCGATGAGTTTGGCGTCGGCCGATTGCTCTTGGCCGACATTGTCGAGCAGTTCCGGCGGCCGGGCCGTGATCCGCGTGAGGATCTGCCGGAGCCCCTGTTCAAGCAGGGGGTGTTGAAATTCGAGGACCTCGAGGTGGGCATGGAGCTGCGGGGCAGCGTCCTCAATGTGGTCGACTTCGGCGCATTCATTGACATCGGGCTGCACGACAGCGGATTGGTGCACATCAGCCAGCTTTCCAGTGGCTTCATTCGCGACCCCCATGCCGCCGTGGTGGTTGGACAGGCGGTGCGGGTTTGGGTCCTGGAACTCGACAAAACCCGTCGCCGGGTCGCCCTGACGATGATCGACCCGAAGTCAAAGCGGCGACCGGCCGAGCCGGGGCGGGGCCGGTCCCGAAGTGGTCGAAAGGGGGCTGACCAGCCCAAGAAGCCGGTCGAGCAGGGGGCGGCGGGCACTCCGCGACCGTCTGGTGACCGGCGGGATCGCCGCAAGCCCCGCGGTGAAGAACGGCGTCGCGAACAGCCCCGAGGGCAACGGGTCTATACGTCGAGTCGTGGCCGGGAGCCGACCAAGCCGATCAGTGACAGCCAGAAGATTGGCCGTGAGCCTCTTCGCACCTTCGGTGACCTCAAGCAGTTCTTTGATGCCCAGCGCGAACCCGATGAGGCAGCTTCTGAAAACCGCCGCAAGCGGCGGAAGAAGCCCCCGCTCGCCGAACCGGTCAGCGATGATCAGGCTCCCGTTCCAGCTGAACCGACAGATGCGCTGACCGCGCTGCCGGCCGGGGACGGCGGGGGGCAACCGCCGGCGTCTGTCGAGGTCGTGGAGTCATCCGCCGGCACCGAATCGGCCGCGTCGGCCGCTGGAGACGGTCCTGCAGAGCCCCACTCACCGCCAGCTATCGGTGAGCAGGCAGAGGATCGGCCAGCTGACCAGCCGGCCAGTCAGGCTACCGACGGCAAGCCACAAGAGACCTGATCTGCTGTCCGGCACGGTTACCGCGGGCAGCCCAAGGACCTTCTCGGTCCGTCGTTTCAACGCTCGCGGAAGGTGATCCGGCCTTTGGTAAGGTCGTACGGAGAGAGCTCAATCCGGACCTTATCTCCCGGGACGATGCGGATGAAATTTTTCCGCATTTTCCCAGCAACATGGGCGTTGACGATGTGTCCGCCCTGGATCTGCACCCGAAACCTCGTGTTGGCTAGGGCTTGGGTGACGACGCCCTCGACTTCGAGAGCCTGTTCTTTTTCCGCCATGGGGTTCCTGTGGAAAACGGTGATTGGCTGGGACGAACTCTATCCTGCCAGGGAAAAAACGTCCAGCCAGTTGCTTTGCTTACTCGTCCACCGCCACTGGGGCGGCGTCGGAGGCCTTCCACCGCAGGTAGGCGTCGAGGAATCCGTCCAGGTTTCCGTCGAGGACGCTCTGGAAATTACCGACGTAGTGGCCGGTTCGCTGGTCCTTCACCCGCTGGTCGGGATGCAGAAAATAGTTGCGAATCTGGGAGCCAAAGCCGGTTTTGGGCTGGAGTTTGTATTTTGCCAACTGCTCGGCCTCGCGTTTTTCCTCTTCCTGCCGGGCCAGCCGGGACCGCAGCATCTTGATTGCCGTGGCCCGGTTCTTGTGCTGGCTGCGTTCGCTCTGGCACTGCACGACAATGCCCGAGGGGAAGTGGGTCAGCCGGATGGCACTGGAGGTCTTGTTGACATGCTGGCCCCCGGCCCCGCTGGCCCGGAAGACATCTTCGCGGATGTCCTCGTCCCGGATTTCGATGTCGGGGTCATCATCACTGATTTCGGGCGAGACATCGACCGCAGCGAAACTGGTCTGCCGCTTGCCCTCGGCATTGAACGGGCTGATCCGCACCAGCCGGTGAATGCCCATCTCGCCGCGAAGGTGGCCGTAGGCCCAGGGACCCCGGATGGCGATGGTCGCATTCTGAATGCCGGCCACGTCGTCGTCCTGCCGATCGAGCAGTTCAACGTTGAGGTCCCGCTTGTTCGCCCAGGCAGAGTACATCCGCAGCAGCATCTCGGCCCAGTCGTTGGCGTCGGTGCCACCGTCCCGGGCATGAATTGAGATGAGTGCATCGCAGGCATCATGGGGGCCCGAAAGCAGCGAGGTCAATTCGAGCTGATCGACAAGCTTCTCAACCCGCTCAACCTCGGCCAGGAACTCTGCTTCGAGCGACTCATCCTCGCGGACCAGTTCACTGAGGGCTTCCAGGTCAGCCGCCGCCGAGATCGTTTCATCCAGTGGCTTGAGGACGGCGTTGATCTGCTTCAGTTCCGCAACCGTCGCCTGAGCCTTGTCACCGTCGTTCCAGAAGTCGGCCCCACCCATCCGCTCTTCAAGCCGAGCGGCCGCGGCCGTGCGACCAGCGTAGTCAAAGAGAGTCTCGCAGTTGGAGGAGCCGGCCGCGAATCTCGTCTGCACGATGAAAGAGTGTTGTATCCATGGTCCAGATTCTACGGGCGGTGCCCCCGGAAGAAAAAGGGGCCTGGGCAGAAGCCCGGGCCAGCAACCGGAATCACTACACCCGTTCGACCCGATTGCCGGGGATGCGGCGGATGAGCCGCCGGATCTCAAGGGCGGCGAGCGTCGCCAACAGCCGTGACGGTTCCAGACTGGCTGCCTCACCGACCGCATCGATGTCGGCCGCCGGGTCGCCGTCGGCTGTACGGTCGATGGCGTCGAGGACCTGCCGCTCAAGCTCGTCCAGTTGCAGTTCGGCCGGATGCCGCACCTCGCGGCCAGCCGAGTCAGTCACCGTTTCAAACAGGGGGCCGAGTTCCTCCAGGATTTCATCGACGTTTGTCACCAGGGTGGCGCCGTCCCGGATCAGCCGGTGACAGCCGGCCGACACCCGGCAGTCAATTGGGCCGGGTACCGCAAAGACCTCGCGTCCCTGCTCGCCGGCCAGCCGGGCGGTGATCAATGCTCCGGACCGGGCAGAGGCCTGGACGACCACGGTGCCGAGCGAGAGGCCCGAGACGATGCGGTTCCGCTTCGGAAAGGCGCCGGCATGTGGAGTTGCAAACGGCGGGCATTCACTGAGGACCGCCCCGTGGTCGCTGACCTCAAGGGCCAGTTCGCGGTGCTCCGGCGGATAGACCTCGAGCAGCCCGCTGCCCAGCACGGCCAAGGTGCGGCCGCCGGCGGCAATTGCCCCGCGGTGGGCGGCGGCGTCGATGCCCCGAGCCAGTCCGCTGACGACGGTGCAACCAGCCCGGGCCAGACCCCCGGCCAGGTATTCAGCCGCCCGCTTGCCCGCGGCCGTGGCATGCCGGGCCCCGACTACCGCCACCGCCAGGCCGTCGGTCGGTTCGAGCCGGCCCCGCAGAAACAAGATGTCGGGGGGGTCGTCGATCTGCGACAGCAGGCGGGGATAGCCGGGCGTGCCCTCCAGCAGAATGTCGATCCGGTGCCGCCGGCAGTCAGCCAGCAACTGGGCAGCGGTCGCTGCGACGGCAGTCTCCGCGATGGCAGCAGCGGCCCTGGGCGTCACTTTTTCAACGGCAGTGAGTTCTCGCCTGTCGGCCGCAAAGACCGCCTCCGGCGAGCCGAACCGGGCCAGGAGCCGCCGCCGCAAGAGGCTGCCAAGGCCGGGGACGGCGGCCAACCGGAGCCGGCCTAGTAGCTGATGTTCATCCGGCTCGACAGCGGGGGAGAAGTCGACGCTGACTGGCATACCCGAACCTCCAGGTGAGTGAAACTGCGTTCACTATACCTGTGAGGGGTGGGGCTGCCAAGCGGCTGGTACGAGGGTGCCTGGCTGCGGCAAGAACCGCTGCCCTTCAGCTGCCGGCCTTGAGTTCAGCCAAGTGCTGGGCAGTATCGACCAGCCGTTCCCAGTTGGCTTCCACATACTCCGGCGGACCGCCCATTTGGGCGACGGCGACGGCGACCTCCTCGGTCGGCACCATCTCGATCGCATCCCAGGGGCAGACCTTGAGGTCGTAGGGATTCGTCTTTTTGCCCGGAATATGCACACAAACTTCGCAGCCGACGCACCGCTCGATGTCGATTTCGCACCAGCTCTGCAGATTGTGGAACTGGTCGTACTGCTGCACCTTGAAAATGCAGTCGACGGGGCAGACTTCCAGGCACGACTCGCAGCCGGTGCAGTTGTCGGCGTTGATGACAGCCAGCTCTTTCGGCAGCTTTTTACGGGGTCCCTGTTTTGCCATGGTCTCAGTATCGGTGGGTGAGGGGGCCGGACCTGAATTTCCACCACTATAGCCGTGAAAAATCGGCCGGCCAAACCGATTCGTCACGGGGCTGCCGGGTTACCCAGCTTCCGGCAGGCAGGTTGTCGATTCCCCACGGAACAGTTCCTCGGCCGTCTGCCGGGCCCGCACCAGTCGGGCCTCGCCGCCGTCGAGCAGCACCTCGGCGGGCAGCGGCTTGGAGTTGTAGTTGCTGGCCATGACGAACCCGTAGGCGCCGGCTACCTCGACCAGCAGCAGGTCGCCGACGCGAGCCGGCGGCAGCTCGCGGGTAACGACGAAGCCGCCCTCTTCCTGGGTGAAAATGTCACCCGACTCACAGAGCGGGCCCCCCACGGCTACGGCCTCAAGGGTATCCGGCACACTGGCAGCGGTCGGGCAGAGGCTCATCGGATGGTACGACCCGTAGAGCACCGGCCGGGCGAGGGTGTGGAAGCCGGCATCGACCAGTAGGTATTTTTTGCTGCCCTGCCGCTTGATCGCCCGGACCTCGGTGATGAGGGTGCCCGCCTCGGCGGTCAGGTAGCGGCCCGGTTCGATCTCGAGGCGAATCCGATGGCCGAAGGCATCCTCTAGCCGTTTGCGGGTGGCATCCCAGAGCTGAAAATAGCCCGCCAGGTTGGCCCTGGTCTCGTCGGGGCGGTAGGGCACCGGCAGGCCGCCGCCGGCGCTGACGGTGGTGAGTGATCGGCCGATTTCCCGGGCAGTTTTTTCGAGCGAATCAGCCACGCTGGCCAGATGGGCCAGGTCGGTGCCGCTGCCGATGTGCATGTGCAGACCGGTCACGGCCAGTCCCGCCCACTCGGCCCGGCGGAGGGCATCGGGCACCTCCTCGTGCCAGATGCCGTGCTTCGAGCCCTCGCCGCCAGTATTGGTCTTCTGGCTGTGGCCGTGGCCGAAGCCGGGATTGATCCGGAGGGTGACGTCGGCCCCCGGTACCCGTGCGGCCAGCTGCTCAAGCATGTCGGCGGAGCCACAGTTGACGTGGAGGCCGTGGCTGACGACCGCTTCGAGGCTCTCGCGGTCGAAGATGTCGGCCGTGTAGACGATCGGATGGGCCGGCGGCAGCCCGTCGGTACCAGCCGGCTCGGCCTGGGTGGGGTAGCCGGCGGCGATCGCCCGGGCGATTTCGCCGTGGCTGACGGCATCGACCAGCACACCCTCGCGGCGGACCAGATCGAGCACGGCCAGATTCGAGCAGGCCTTCTGGGCGAACCGGACCGTGTCCCAGGCGGCCAGGTCGCCGCACCGCTGGCGGATGACGGCCGCGTCGTAGACATACAGCGGCGTCCCATGCCGTTTGGCCAGTTCGCGGACGTCGACGCCGGCAAGCTGGCGACGAATTCCGGGGGGCTGGCTTGCGGCGGGGGCTTTCGTGGGGGAGCCGGGCAGATCGGCGGTTTCGGGAGCGTTCATTGGTGAAGGCGTGGAGCGGGCTGGCAAGAGGATGCTGTTGCGGATGAATTCTGTCCCTCAGTCTACCAGCCTGCCAAGGCGGTGACCCGCTATCTTGAGGAGACGCATGACAGCTTCCACCGACAGTCCTGCCGCGGATCACACCCCCCTCGCCGACCTCGGGGAGGTTCAGCGGCTGGGCTCGAGCGGGCTGCCGCCCGGCTGGCAACCGCCCCGGCAGCGGCCGAATCAGCCGCCCGCCGGCCGGCTGCGGCTACAGGTCTATCTTTACCTCGGCACCTGCCTGACCACCTTCGCCGCCGGTACAGTCGGCTGGCAGCCGATGGTGCTGGGGCTGGATGACACATTCTGGGTCGACAGCGGGCAACACTGGCTTCGCGGGTTGACCTACATGCTGGCGGTGATGGCCATTCTGACCGCCCACGAGGCGGGGCACTTTTTGGCCGCCCGGCGGCATGGGATTCCGGCGACGCTGCCCTTCTTCCTGCCGGTGCCGGTGATGCTGACCGGCACGCTGGGGGCGGTGATCGGCATGGAAGGCTCGCGAGCCGATCGTCGGCAGTTGTTCGACATCGCCCTGGCCGGGCCCCTGGCGGGGCTGGTGGTGGCGGTGCCGGTGCTGGCCGCCGGCATGGCCAGCGGTGTGCCGGATGCGGTCAACCCATTTGCCCTGCCGCTGCTCGGCCAGTGGCTGCTGGCCGTGATCAGGCCCGACCTGGCCGCGGGGCAGACGCTCGCCCCCAATGCCCTGCTGATGGCCGGCTGGGTCGGCCTGCTGGTGACGGGGCTGAACATGATTCCAATCAGCCAGCTTGACGGTGGGCATGTCTGCCACGCCCTGTTCGGCCGGCGGTCCCATCTGGTCACCCGGTCGGTGCTGCTGGCAGCGATTGCCGGCATCATTGCTTTTGGTGGCTATCATTGGGTGATGATGGTGGTGATCATCGCCTTCATGGGGGCCGACCATCCGCCGATCCGGGACGAGGATCGCCCACTCGACCCCTGGCGACAGGCCCTCGGGCTGGCCTCGTGCCTGATTCCGATCGTGACCTTCATGCCCGAGCCGCTGAAGCTGCCCTGATTCGCTGGGTTCGTTGACGCCTTCCCACCACCCCCGCACAATAGGACCGAGGTGACCAGGCCGGTCGCCGTCGGCCCGCCGCCAGCACAGCCCGAGGAGGTGACGCGTGAATTTTATCGAACTGGAAGATTCTGAGATCTGGTCGGCCATTGCCGACGAGCAGGCTCGTCAGGCCGAAGGCCTGGAGATGATCGCCAGCGAAAACTTCACCAGCCCCGCTGTCATGCAGGCGGTGGGCAGTGTGCTGACCAACAAGTATGCCGAGGGCTATCCCGGCCGCCGGTACTATGGCGGCTGCGAATTCGTCGACAAGGTTGAGGACCTGGCCCGCGATCGGGCCAAGCAACTCTTTGGGGCCGACCATGCCAATGTCCAACCGCATTCCGGCAGCCAGGCCAACTCGGCGGTCTACCTTGCCGCCATCCAGCCGGGTGACACCGTGCTGGCCTTCGATCTGGCCCACGGCGGGCACCTCACCCACGGCATGCGGCTGAACAGCTCGGGCATTCTCTACCGCTTTGTCCACTACGGCGTGCGGCAGGATGACCATCTGCTCGACTTTGATCAGATCGCCAGCCTGGCCCGTGAGCACAAGCCCAAGCTGATCGTGGCTGGTGCCAGTGCCTACCCCCGCGAAATTCCCCACGACCGCTTTGCCGAGATCGCCCGCGAGGTCGGCGCCAAACTGCTGGTCGACATGGCCCACTATGCCGGCCTGGTCGCCGCTGGCATCCACAACAGCCCCGTGCCGGTGGCTGACTTTGTCACCAGCACAACCCACAAGACCCTGCGGGGGCCGCGGGGCGGCATCGCCATGTGCCGGGCCGAGCATGCGAAGGATCTCGACCGGTCGGTCTTTCCCGGCACCCAGGGCGGGCCGCTGATGCACGTGATTGCCGGTAAGGCGGTCGCCTTCGCGGAAGCCCTGCGGCCCGACTTCAAAACCTATGCCCAGCAGGTCATCGATAATGCCCGGACGCTGGCCGCGGGGCTGGCGGCGGGTGGTGTGAAGCTGGTCAGCGGCGGCACCGACAATCATCTGATGCTGGTCGATGTGACCCCGCTGGGCCTGGGCGGCAAGCTGGCCGAAGAGGCCCTTGATCGCTGCGGCATCACCTGCAACAAGAACATGATTCCTTACGACGAGCGAAAGCCGGTCGATCCCTCCGGCATCCGGTTGGGCACCCCGGCGCTGACCACCCGCGGCATGGGAGCCGATGAGATGCGGCGGGTGGCCGACTGGATCCTGCGCGTGTTGAAGGCCCCTGAGGACGAGCAGGTGATCACCAGCACCCGCCGCGAGGTGGCGGAGCTTGCCGAGCAGTTCCCGGTGCCGGCAGCGCGGCTGATTGAGCAGCAGGAAGTGGTGGCCTGATGCCTCCGCCGGCTGGCCGGACGATTCGCCTCGGGCTGGTGCAGTCAGCCTGCACGGCCGACCGCGAAGCCAACATTGCCCAGGCAATCGCCGGCATCGCCGCGGCCAAGGGGCAGGGGGCCGATGTCGTCTGCCTGCAGGAACTCTTCGCCGGTGAGTATCCCTGCCAGGCTGAGGAGCATGAACGCTTCACTGAGGCCGAGCAGGTGCCCGGCCCACTCACCGACCGGCTGGCCGCCGCCGCCCGAGAGCAGGGCGTGGTGCTCGTCGGCAGCGTCTTCGAACGACGGAGCCATGGGCTGTTTCACAACACGGCCGTCGTGTTCGATGCCGATGGATCGTTGGCTGGTGTCTATCGCAAGATGCACATCCCTGACGACCCGCACTATTACGAGAAGTTCTATTTCACACCGGGTGACACCGGCTTTGTCAGCGTGCCGACCAGCCGGCTGCGGGTCGGGCCGCTGGTCTGCTGGGATCAGTGGTATCCCGAGGCGGCCCGGCTGACGGCGCTGGCCGGAGCCGAGCTGCTCTGCTATCCCACCGCGATCGGCTGGCTCGACGGTGAGGAGCAATTGCATGCTGAGCAGTACGAGTCGTGGGACACGATGCTCAAGAGCCACGCCATCGCCAACGGCGTCTTCGTGGTGGCAGTCAATCGGACCGGCCGCGAGGGGCCACTGCGGTTCTGGGGGGCGAGTGTCGTCTATGCGCCCAACGGCCAGCGGCTGGCGGTCACCGGCCACGACGAACCGGCGGTGCTGGTGTGTGACTGTGACCTTGGCCGGATCGAATGGTCACGGACCCGCTGGCCCTTCTTTCGGGACCGCCGCATCGACGCCTACGGTGGCCTGCTGGCCCGCTGGGGAGAGGCCTGATGCAGGCCGAAACGCCAGCCATGCAGCCACCTGCCGGCTATCGTCTGCCGGCTGAGTGGGAGCCCCATGCCGCCACCTGGCTGGCCTGGCCCCATCGGCGGCAGACGTTTCTGGGAGACTTTGCGGACATCCCGCCAGCGTTTGTGCGGCTGGTGCGGCTGCTGGCTGGCTACGAGCCGGTGCGGGTGATCGGCACCGGGCCGGTGCTTGCTGATGCCGAAGCGAGACTGCAGGGAATCGCCAACGTCGAGCTGATCGACATTCCCACCAGCGACTCGTGGCTGCGAGATACCGGGCCGGTCTTTCTGCAGCCGCCGGCTGCTGGCCCACCACGGGCAGTCGCCTTCGGCTTCAACGCCTGGGGAGGCAAGTATCCGCCCTGGGATGCCGACGCCGCAGTGGCCGGCCGGATGGCGACGCACCTGGGGCTCGATGTCATTCGTCCCGGCATGGTCCTGGAGGGCGGTGCGATTGAGGCCGATGGCGCGGGCACCCTGCTGGTGAACCACCGTTGCATCGAGGATCCGCGACGCAACCCGGGCCGCAGTCGCGACGAACTGACCACGGTGCTGCAGCAGTCGCTCGGCATCGAGCAGGTGCTCTGGGTGGGGGGTGAACTGGCTGGTGATGACACCGATGGCCACATTGACCAGCTGGCCCGATTTATCTCCCCGGGCCGTGTGGTCGCCGCCCGGCAGCCCGACACGAGCGACCCGAACCATGCGCCGCTTGAGGCCAACCTGCGGCTGCTCGAAACGCTCACCGACGCCCGCGGCCGTAAGCTCGAGGTGATTCCGCTCAACCTGCCACCCCGGGTCGGCTTTGCTGGTGTGCAGCTGCCGGCAAGCTATCTCAACTTCTATCTGCTCAATGGCGCGGTCATCCTGCCGACCTTCGACCATGCCGCTGACGCGGCGGCGGTGGCGATGCTGGCCGAACTCTTCCCCGACCGGGCCATCGAGCCCTTTTCGGCCCTCGAGCTGATCCGTGGCCGCGGCGCGGTCCACTGCGTGACGCGGGATCAGCCGGCGGGCTGACTGCGGTTTTTTCACCACGAAGGCAGGCGGAATGTGTGTGGATGATTGGCTTGGCAGCCTTCGGGCGCAAGTTTTGCTGGTGCGACCGAACTCCGGAAAGCCCGAGGCGCGAGCCGAGGGAATTCGCTCCGGGGGCAGACTAAGCGGTTTCCCTCAGCTTGCGCTTCGGGCTTTGAGGCAGGGACTTATTTTGCTGGTAGCTGCGTAGCCACGACATCATGAGGATGAAGTTTCAATCGTGGAGTGAGCGGAACGGAATTCCTCAAAGCCCGAGGCGCGAGCCGAGGGAATTCGCTCCGGGGGCAGACTAAGCGGTTTCCCTCAGCTTGCGCTTCGGGCTTCTAGGAATGGGCTTTTCTGCTGGAAGAGGCGAGTCCCGCACCATCATAAAGTCGTAAGCCGGGGGATCAGCAGTGCGCGTTGCAGTCGGAAGCGAGCATGCTGCCAGTCCAGTCGCTTCCGCTCCTGGCTTCCTGGGGTGGCCGACTGTAAGGCGAGCGCTTCCCCTGGCTTCCCCTGATTGCCCCGCCTGACAATGCGGTCGGGCTTGCGGCGGAGCGGCGGGGACGCGACTATTTCGCCGCACGGTCTGCCGAAGGCGGCGGGGACCGCGATGCAAAAGCCAGGAGACGATGTGTCATGGAACAGGTTGCGAATTTTGTGCAGGGATCGCTCTCGCTGCTTGCCCGGCTGATGATGGTGGCGGTCTTTCTGTTCAGTGCCTTCGATAGCAAGATCAGGCACTTCTCGCAGACTGCTGAATACATGCGGAGTGAGGGCATTCCCAATCCGCGGCTCGCCCTGTTCGGGGCGATCGGGCTGATCCTGCTGGGTGGGCTTTCGCTGCTGGCTGGCGCCTGGACCCGAATCGGCGCTGCCTTTCTGTTCGTCTTCCTGGCGGCGGCCACCTTCTACTTTCACGATTTCTGGATGATCGCCGACCCGATTCAGCGGCAGCTGCAGGTGATCCAGTTCATGAAAAACATGGCAATTGGCGGGGGCTTGCTCGCCCTCATCTATGCCGGCGGTGGCCCCTGGAGCGTCGATGGCTGGATCGAGCGGAAGCTCGACGAGGTCGAGTCGGCTCCGGCAGGCACCGGTTCAAGGGGCTCCGCCCGGTCGAAAGCCGCCTGATCTTCTTTCGACGCTGTCCGCGACAGACCATACATTAAGCGGCGGTGCAGCCCTCAGGGTGAGGGCTGGCCGTCTTTTTCGCGGTGTGGCTGACAATGGTTTTTCCCCTTGGCGATGACAACTCCGACCGGCAGCGGCTGCCGATCGTCACCTGGTCGCTGATCGCGGCCAATGTGCTGGTCTTTGTGCTGTTTCAGCAGGGTGGCCAGAACGACAACGTGACACTCGCCTTCTGCCAGGTGCCGGCGGAGATCATCTCTGGCCGTGACATCGTCACGCAGCCGTCGGTTCGTGAGGTGGTCTATGAGGGCCAGCGGCTACAGCTGCCGGTGCCCGGCCTGCGGCCGACGCCGATCCCCGTCTGGCTGACGCTGATCACTGGCATCTTTCTGCACGGGAGCTGGATGCATCTGCTGGGCAACATGTGGTTCCTATTTATTTTCGGTGACAATGTCGAGGACGACATGGGCCACTGGCGGTACATCGTCTTCTATCTGGCCTGCGGCGTGCTGGCCTCGCTGGCGTTCGTCTTTCTCAATGCCCAGGGCGAGAATGCGCTGACACCCTGCCTGGGGGCGTCGGGGGCAATCTCGGGAGTGCTCGGCGGCTACCTGGTACTTCACCCCAACCGCCGGGTCAGCGTGATTCTGCTGCGAATCATCATGGACGTCCCTGGTTATGTGGCGGTAGGGATCTATTTTTTGATGCAGATCATCCTCGGCTTTTCCGACACCGGCGGCGGCGTGGCCTACTCAGCCCACGTTGCCGGGTTCATTGCCGGGCTGATCCTGGCCAAGCCGCTCAGTGACAATGACATCCGCCGACAGGCAGACCAGTTGGTCGCCTTCCGGCGGCGGCGTGGTGGTTCCTAATCCGCCTGGCGGGCCCGCCTTGCCCGATGAAAAAGTGGAGTCGCCCGATGCTCTTCGGAGAGTTTCTGCTGTTGGCTAGTGTCGTTGCCGTGGCCGGTTCACTGCTGGCCCGGTCAGCCGATGCCATTGCCGAGTTCACCGGCCTGGGCCGGCTGTTGGTCGGCAGCCTGATGCTGGCGGCGGTGACGTCGCTGCCGGAGCTTTCGGTCGACATCGCCGCGGTGCGGGCCGGTCTGACTGACCTGGCCGCCGGTGATCTCTTTGGCAGCAGCCTGATGAACCTTATCATTCTCGCCTCAATCGATCTCACCATTCGTTCCGGCCGACGGATGCTTTCCCGCGAGGCCGCCTCGCATGCCCTCTCAGCAGTGCTGGGCATTGCCCTGACCTCACTGGCTGGTCTGGCCGTCCTCACCGCAGGCCGGCTGCCGGAGGTGACGCTGCTGGGAATCAGCGGCTGGTCGTGGGCCATCCTGCTGGCCTATCTGCTGGGAGCCCGGATGATCTTCATCGATCAGCGGATCTCGGTTCGTCTGGCGGCCGAAGCCCGGGCTGAAGCAGCCGTCGAAGAGCCGCTGCATCCCGCTACCGGCCCACTCTGGCGGTCAGCGCTGCTGTTCGCGGCAGCCGCGGTGGTGCTGGTGCTCACCGGGCCGAGGCTTGCCCATGTGGCTGGGGACTTGGCTGAGCAGACCGGACTGGGCGGTACCTTTGTCGGGACAACACTGGTCGCGGTGAGCACCTCGCTGCCGGAACTGGTCGCCTCGATCACCGCTGTCCGGCTCGGGGCGGTTGACCTGGCCATCGGCAACACGCTGGGCAGTAACGCCTTCAACATGGTGCTGTTTGCACCGCTCGATGCCTTTCACGAGGGGCCGCTGTTTGCGGCGGTGTCGATGTCGCATGCGGTGACCGCCTTCGCGGTGGTGATCGCCACGGCGATCGCCACCCTTGGGCAGCTCTATCATGCCGAGCGGCGGTTGCCGCTGATTGAGCCCGATGCCTTTTTGATGCTGCTGGTGCTGCTCGGCGGGCTGCTGCTGGTCTATTATCTGCCGTCGTGAACCACCCGCCGCCGCTGGTGCCGTCCCGCCGCGCAATTTGATGGTGCGGCTTCGCGTCTGCCAGCGATGAGGCCATGCTTCGCAGCCCGAAGTGCAGGTTTTGATGGTGCGCGTTTGCATCAATCGGCAGAAAAAAATCCCCCTGCTTCGAAGCCCGAAGCGCAAGCTGAGGGAAATCGCGTGTGTGATCCATGAACCGCATTCCCTCGGCTCGCGCCTCGGGCTTCCCGGAGTTCCGTTCCGCTCAGCGCAACACCAAAACTCCCACTTCGGGCTTTCTTCTCGGCTACAGCCGAACCCGAGTGAAACCGATAAACTGCCGGTAATGATGGAAAAGATTCTGTCGCCGCCTTCAACAACTGGCCGCTGCGATGCCTGCCGACAACCAGCCCACCAACCGTGGCCCAGGGGCTGACAACAGCCGCATCTCCTGGCATGCACTCGCCGCACCCGACGTGGTGCGGCGGCTGGAAACCGATGCGGCGGCGGGTCTTGCTGAGTCGCAGGTGGCGGCCCGGCTGGCCGAAGTGGGCCCGAACCAGCTGCAGGAGTCGCCACCGCCGCCCTGGTGGCAGAAACTGCTGCGGCAGTTTCAGGATCTGGTCATCCTGATCCTGTTGGCCGCGGCGGTGATCTCAGGCCTGGTCGGCGAGTGGGCCGATGCCGCGGCCATCGTGGCAATCGTGCTGGTCAACGGCCTGATCGGCTTTCTGCAGGAGGAGCGGGCCCGGCAGGCGCTCGCAGCCCTCAGGCAGCTGTCGGCCCCCGAGGCCCGGGTGACCCGCGGCGGTGAGACCCGGTCGCTGCCGGCCGACCAGCTGGTGCCGGGGGACCGGATCGAACTTGAAGCGGGTGACAACGTGCCGGCCGACGCCCGGCTGCTGAAGTCGGCGAGCCTGCGGGTGACCGAGTCGGCGTTGACGGGCGAGTCGGAGCCGGCCGGTAAGCAGGCCGATGCGGAAGTGGCGGAGGCAGCCGGCCTTGGTGATCGGGCCACGATGGTCCATGCCGGCACGGTGGTGGCAGCGGGGCATGCCGTGGCAGTGGTGACCCAGACCGGTATGCAGACCGAGCTCGGGCGGATTGCGAGCCTGCTGTCGCGGTCCGAACCTGAAATGACCCCGCTGCAACGGCGGCTGGGGGAGCTCGGCCGGCTGCTGATCATCGTCTGTCTGGTGGTCGTGGGCGTGATCTTTCTGCTGGAAATCGCCCGTGGCGGCAGCCTGCTGGAAGTGCTGATGCGGGCGGTCAGTCTGGCCGTGGCGGCGGTGCCGGAGGGGCTGCCGGCGGTGGTGACGCTGGTCCTGGCCATCGGGCTGCAGCGGATGGTTGCCCGCAACGCCCTGGTCCGGCGGCTGCCGAGCGTCGAGACCCTCGGGTCGGTCACCGTGATCTGCTCGGACAAGACCGGCACGCTCACCCGCAACGAGATGACCGTTCGCGAACTGGTGACGCCGTCGGGCCGCTATAGCGTCAGCGGTGCCGGCTACGATCCCCACGGCAGCTTCAGCCGGCTACCGGCAGACGGCGGCGAGCCGACGCCGGTGACGGCCCGCGACGATGCCGATCTGCGGCGGCTGCTCTCCATCGCGGTCCGCTGCAACAATGCCACGATCCGGCCGACCGGCGATGGGGCGACCTGGCAGGTGGTCGGCGACCCGACCGAAGGGGCGCTGGTGGTGGCTGCCCGCAAGGCGGGTCTGGGCGGCGATGATGCCGACGAGCCGATCGTGCTAGAAAAGCCCTTCGACTCCGAACGCAAGCTGATGTCGGTGGTGGTGCGGCGGGAGGCGGGGCCGCTGGTCTATACCAAGGGGGCCCCCGAGGTGTTGCTTGCTCGCTGTGTGGCGGAGCAGCGAAACGGCGAGGTGCTCAGCCTGACGGACAACCGCCGCCGCGAGATTCTGGCCGCTGCCGCTAGCATGGCTGACCGGGCCCTACGGGTGCTGGCCCATGCCTGGCGGGAGCTTGAGCCGCACGACACGCTGCCGGGGACAGGCGGACCTGCAGCGGCTGGGTCGACGCCAGCCCCGGACATCAGCGAAGCGGACCTTGTCTTTGCCGGTCTGGCTGGCATGATCGACCCACCCCGTGAGGAGGCCCGCGCGGCGGTTGAGACCTGCCGCTCGGCTGGCATCCGTCCGGTGATGATCACCGGCGACCATCCCGCCACCGCGGTGGCCATCGCCCGTGAACTTCGGCTGGTGGACGATGCCGACAGTGACCGGGCAGTCACCGGCGCCGACCTCGACGGCCTCGATGACGAAGCCCTGGTTGAGACGGTCGGCCGGGTGGCGGTCTATGCCCGGGTGTCGGCCGAGCACAAGCTGCGGGTGGTGAAGGCCTGGCAGCGGCGGGGCGAGGTGGTGGCGATGACTGGCGACGGCGTCAATGACGCGCCGGCCGTGCGGGCGGCCGACATCGGCATCGCCATGGGGGTAACCGGCACCGACGTCACCAAGGAAGCCTCCGACATGGTGCTGACCGACGACAACTTCGCCTCAATCATCAGCGCGGTCGAGGAGGGCCGCGGTATCTATGACAATATTCAGAAGTTCATCCACTACCTGCTCTCCTGCAACGCCGGTGAGGTAATCCTGATGTTTGTCGCGGCGGTCGCTGGCTGGCCGGCACCGCTTGCGGCGATCCAGATTCTTTGGCTGAATCTGGTCACCGACGGCCTGCCGGCGCTGGCCCTGGGACTCGAGCCACCTGAGCGGGACATCATGAACCGGGAGCCGCGGCCACCCCGCGAGCCGGTCATTCCGCTGCGGCGGGGGCTGCTGATTCTCACCCACGGGCTCTTGGTGGCGGCGGTCTCAATCGTCGCCTTCTGGCTGACCTGGCAGGGGCAGGACTGTCGCGAGGCCGAGGCCCGGACAATCACCTTTTGTGTGGCCGCCTTTGCCCAGTTGTTTTTTGCCATCGGCTGCCGGAGTGAACGGCAGACTGCCTTCGGCCTCGGATTTTTCAGTAACCCCTGGCTGCTGCTGGCGATTCTGCTGTCGGGCCTGTTGCAGTTGGCGGTCGTGATGCTGCCGGGCGTGCAGTCGGTCTTTGAGATCGAGCAGTCCCTCGAGGCAGAGTGGGGCCTGGTGCTGGGGCTCGCCCTGGTGCCGGTGACTGTGATTGAACTGGCGAAGCTGCTGCCCTGGCCGGAATGGTCTGCCCCCGGTGGTCGCCGCCGGGGAAGTGTGCGATGATTGTTGCAATGGTATTTCGGTCGTCGTACGGCCCTGTCCTCGCCGTCCTCCGTGAGTATGCAACCCAATGATCAAACGCATTCTGGTCGGACTTGGAACCAGCCGTTCCGCCGAATCGGTTGTGAGCCATGCCGTCGAATTGGCCAAAGCCAACGGGGCCGAGCTCCTTGGGCTGGCGGTGATCGACCAGACCCGGCTGGAGTGGACCGGGCCGCGGCCGATTGGGGTCGGGGTCGAGACGCTCACCGCCGAGTTGCGGCATGACCGCATGGAGAAGGTGGCAGCCGAAATCGCCAAGGCCAACGAACTGTTTGCCAGCAAGTGTGGCGAGGCTGGCGTGACGCACAACACCTGTGAGCGAACCGGTGACCCGTTTGAGATCGCCGCCGATCTGGTGCGGTACCACGACCTCTGTGTCTTTGGCTTAAGTGGGCTTTTCGAACACGATGTGGTGCCCGAGCCGACCGACAGCCTCGAGCGGCTGGTGGCTGCCGGAGTGCGGCCGATCATCGCCGTCTCCGACAGCTATCGGCCCGTGGGCCGGGTGCTGGTGGCCTACTCCGGCTCGCTGGAGAGCGCGAAAACCTTCAAACACTTTGTGCAGTCGGGGCTTTATCCAGACGCCGCGGTGCGGGTGATTCACTTCGGCCGCGATGCCGCCACCTGCCAGCGGCGACTGGAAGCGGTGGAAGGCTATTTCGAGGCCCATGGCCGTGATGTTGAAACCGACTTTGTCGCGGGTGATCCCTCCCACGAACTCGTTCCCTATGCCGAGAACTGGGGGGCCGACCTGATCGTGGCGGGGAACTCTGCCAAAAATCTGCTGCTGCGGAAACTCTTCGGCGAGACGGCGCTGCAACTGCTGCGGGAAAGTCCGCTGCCGCTCTATCTGGCGCAGTAGTGCCGTGCCGGCTCGGGGGTGACCGGACTGCCAGCATGCGATGCCGCTGTTCGGGGGTGCCCATGCCCTCTCGCTTGACGTTCACTTCGGCCTTCCAGGGCCTTCGTTCACTGCCCGTCCGCTGCGCTTCGCCATCCGGGCTTGGCTTGCTGCCGGAGCACGCTCGAGGGCACGGGCAACCCCTCTCTCATCAAACGGTCGTCTCAGCCGGAAGCCTCGGGCTGTGCGGCTTTTAGAGCCTTTCAGCAGTTTGACATTTGCTCTGAGCCGCCTATCACAATAATTGCTAAGATTTAGGTCATTTCCCCTTTGTTGTCGGTTGGAGAACGCTCATGGTTGATCGCGTGCCAGCAGCCTTGCCCTCGCAGACCGAGGTGGTGGTGATCGGCGGGGGGCCGGCTGGCGCAACCGCCGCCACGATTGCCGCCCAGCAGGGCCGCTGCGTGATGCTGTTTGAGCGAGAGCGTTTTCCCCGGTTCCATGTTGGCGAGTCGCTGATTCCCGAGACCTTCTGGACACTCAACCGGTTGGGCATGGTCGACCGGCTGCGGGGGAGTCGCTTTGTTGAGAAGCACTCGGTGCAGTTTGTCAATGAAAAAGGGGTGCTGTCGGCGCCCTTCTACTTCATCGATCACAAGAACGATGAAAGCTCGCAGACCTGGCAGGTGCGGCGGGCCGAGTTTGACGAGATGATGCTCCGCAACGCCGAAGCCCATGGGGTCAAGGTTCACGAGGGCATGCGGGTGCTTGAGGTTCTCTTCGACGGCAACCGGGCGACCGGTGTGCGGGTGGCCGACGCTGCGGGCACCATCTCGACCATCAACGCGACGGTCGTGATTGACGGCAGTGGACAGGGCTCGATGATTGCCAGTCGGTTGGGCCTGCGGGACTGGGACCCGGAACTGAAGAAGGCCGCCGCCTGGAGCTACTGGAAGGGGGCCGAGCGTGGTACCGGCCGGGATGAGGGCGCCACCATTGTCATGCAACTCGACCAGAAGCAGGGCTGGTTCTGGTACATCCCGTTGGCTGACGACACCGTCAGCATCGGCGTGGTAGCGGGCTATGACTACCTCTTTAAGGACCGCGAGGCGAAGGACCCGGAGAGTGTCTACGCCGCCGAGATTGCCCGCTGCCTTGGCTTGACGCAACGGCTGGCCGGGGCGACCCAGGTTGAACCGGTCCGGGTGGCGAAAGAATATTCGTACCGCTCCCGCGATGTCTCAGGTGACGGCTGGGTGTTGGTGGGTGATGCCTTTGGCTTTCTCGACCCGCTCTATTCGTCGGGCATTCTGCTGGCACTCAAAAGTGGTGAGCTGGCCGGTGATGCCGTGGCAGCCGCCCTGGAGGCCGGTGACACCTCGGCGGCGCGGCTGGGCGGCTGGAGCGAGGAGTATGTCCGCGGCATGGAGCGGATGCGGCGGCTGGTGCTTGAGTTTTATGACGGCTTCAACTTCGGCAAGTTCGTCAAACGCTTCCCGCATCTGCGGGGCCATGTTACCGACCTATTGATCGGCGACCTTTTCAACGAGCGGCTCGACGAGATCATCGAACCGCTTGATCAACTGCGGGCTGAAGAGCAGGCAGGCGAAATCACTCAACCGGCAGGCCGAGCTGCTGGTTGAAGATGCGGGTCTCGCCCGCAACCAGCCGCGTCACCGCCTGCCAGTGTCGACTCTCGGTAGTGGATCTGGCCGCGGACTTAGCAGCCAGAGCTTCCTCAGGCACGGCGGGCTTGCCGGCCAGCAGCCGACGGTGGTGTTCAGACACTTCTTCGGCCGATAGGGCAAAGTCGTAGAGGCTCAGCTCATCAATGGTGCCGGTGAAGTTCTCGTGGCGCTGGTTGCTACCAATGAAGCCCGGCTGAGGCCCGCCGCTGACGATCAGGCTGCCTTCGGGGTAGGTAGTTGAGAACACGAGCCTGCCGTCAATGAAGATCGCCTTGATGCCGGTAAAGCTGTCGAAGCTGGCAACGACATGATGTGGCTGGCCGTCGGTGAGGGCGGCGAGCGTTGGGCGGCCCTCGCGGCCGTCGAGCGGCAGATCGAGTTCGTCGTAGCGGGGGCCTTTCGTTCCCGGGATCGCCAACTGCAAGCCGAAGGAGAGGCAGGGCCCCGGCGGAACTGCCGGTACCGAATAGGCAGCGTTCTTCTCGCCATCGTGCTGAAACGAAAGCAGCACCCGGCTGTTGCCGTCTTCTTTCCGCCAGATCTCGTCGTAGTCAAAAAATGTGCCATTCCAGGCCGGCACAATCAGGGCCTCGATCGAGATGCCGGTTGAAAAGCTGAGCAGCCCGGTGCCGACCTTCTCACCCGTACCCCCTTCGACCCGCAGGAAGGCCTCGCGCGAGTTGTCAAAGTGAGCAGCTCCGCCGACCTTTCCAGCCGCTGACGTGACTGCCGCTCCGGCGACCGCCTTGAGCCCGTGGATTGCATCAGTGGCAGTACGACCAGTGGCGAGATCATCGAATGACCAGTGGACCAACGGCAGCCGCACCCGCGACTGCACCTCGACCTCGCCGTCGAGCACGGTCACGGCCACATGGTCGTCGTCGATGCGGCTCACCCGAAACTCGGTGCCGAGGTCGACCACCCGCAGGTTGCCCGACTCGATGCAGTAGGTCTGCTCGGGCTCGCTGACCCGCGCCCGGGCGCCGCCCCGGAACAGGGCACCGGTGCCGCCAGAGACGAGCCCAAAAAGTCCAGGGGCATCGACCTCGACAGCCGCGCCGCTGGTGGTGGTCAGCCGATTGGCCACATCACCGGCGGTGAGTGTTGTTCGCAGCAGCGGCTGCGAGCTGCCGTTTGGCAGTCCGGCAAGCAGGCCGACGGTTTCAGCCGGCAGCTGCCGGTTGTCGTAGCCGCCGGCTACGACGGCTGACTGGTTGAACTCCGGTGAGCGGTTGCCAGCCGGTCGGTTCAGGCTCAGACGCGGCGGTAGCACCAGCAGCGTCAGCACCGCCGCGGCCGCCAGCATGACAAGGCTGCCGCGGAGCAGCTGACCGACTGCCGCATGCAGTGGTTGCCGGCTAGTCGCGGTCCCGACCGGCGCGGCCCTGCCTGGGTTGAGTTGTTCGGGAACCAGTTGCGATCGAGCCGACATGCCCGCGGCCAGCGGCGTGGCAGCCAGCTGAGCGTGCAGCAGGGCCTGGTCGAGATAGCGACTTCGCAGCTCTGGCTGCTCGCGAAGCATTATCTCGAGTCTGCCAACTTCGGCCGCCGAGGCAGTGCCATGCAGGACATTGGCCATCAGGCTGTCAACGGTGTCAGGTGCAGAAGCGGGGCGTGTCATGGCTGTGGGGAGGCCTGGGGGTCGGGCATTCCGGAAAGCTGGTGATCGAGCTGGCCGAGCCGCTCTTCGATGCACTGTTGCAGGCCCTTGCGCATCACTTTCAGGGCCTTGTAGACGGCGTGGACGCTGCGGTTCCAGGAGGCGGCGATGGCCCCAGCCTGTTCATTGTCGCCGTAGAACCGGCGGATGAGTTCCTGCTGCCGCGGCGGCAACTGCTCGACACAGGCGTCGAGGGCTCGCTGGCGGTCGATGAGTGCCGCTGCCTCACCGGTGAGCCGCTCGCCCAGTTCGTCGGCCAGCGTGGTCAGGAACGACTCACTGAAGACGTGCCGATCGCGGCGGCGGGTCCGCCAGTGGACCAGAATTTGATGCCGGGCAACGCCGAGGGCCCAGGGCAGAAAGGGCTTGTCGCGGTCGAAGCTGGTAAAGCTTCGCCACATCACCAAGCTGGTCTTCTGGAACAGGTCGTCAGCATCGGTGGGGTCGGGCACGAGTGAGCGGATGTAGGCCTGAATGCGGCCCTGCTCCTTCGAGTAGAGGCCCAGGAAGGCCTCATAGACCCCCGGTTCGGGGGCTTCGACGGGGCGACGCTGATCAGAGGGCTCTTGCGGCATTTTTCACTCATTGTGATCTGTGCCGGCAGCCCCTCGCCTCGCACCTGTTGGCGAATATGTTGCCCGCCATCAGGAATCAAACTAAACTTAGTTTAGGCGATTGAGTTTCCACCATGAGGATGACAGATGAGCAAGTCGATCAACATCCACGAAGCCAAGACCCATCTGTCGCGGATCGTCGATGAGGTTGCGGCTGGCAAGGAGTTCATCCTGGCCAAGGCAGGCCGGGCCATGGCTCGAATCGTCCCCCTTGAACCGAAGCCTCAAAAGAAAAAATTTGGCAGGCTGAAGGGGAAGTTCACCGTGCCGGTCGATTTCAATGCACCCCTGCCCGAGGACGAACTGGCAGGTTTCGAGGGTCATTCGTGAGGATTTTGCTCGATACGCACCTGCTGCTTTGGGCGCTGGCCGAGCCGGAGAAGCTCTCGGCAACCACGAGAAACCGTCTGGACTCCGCCGAGGTGTTTGTCAGTGCCGCTTCGGTCTGGGAGGTCAGCAGCAAAGTTGCGTTGGGGAAACTCGAGGCTGATCCCTCGGAGTTGCTCGCTGCGATTGAACCGGCCGGGTTTGAGTTGCTGCCAATCACGGGCTTGCATGCGGCTGCCGTCGCCGCTCTTCCACTGCTGCATCGCGATCCGTTCGACCGGATACTGGTGGCCCAGGCCCGCACCGAGCCCTTGATTCTGCTGACGAACGACGCCGTTCTCGAGCAGTATGGCCCTGGCGTCGAGCTGCTTCGGTAACTGGTGGCTGAAAAACCGTGTATCACCCTCGGTTTTCCCGAATAGGGACGGAAAATTGAGATCAAAAAAATTTTGTGGTACCAATCTCGCGCGGCCGGAACAGTACCGTTGGGTGGATGTCTCCAAACTCGTCAGTCAACAGCTTGTTCTTCTCTCTGCCGCTGCCGTGAAAGATAACGGTGCGTCATGTCTTCTAAACGCGGTTTTACGCTCATCGAGCTCCTGGTCGTGATTGCCATCATCGGCGTCCTGGTTGGATTGCTGTTGCCCGCGGTTCAGCAGTCGCGGGAGGCGGCCCGCCGGTCGAGTTGCCAGAACACCCTCAAGCAGTGGGGGCTGGGCATACACAACTACGTCGATGCCAACAAAAAACTGCCGCTGGGCACCACCAACAACCCGCGGACCACCTGGGTGCCTTACCTCTGGCCGTACACCGAGAACGCCACGCTCGCCCAGCAATACAATTTAAAAAATCATTTTTTTGCTGGTGAGAACAGCGCAGCCCGCCAGACACCGGTGTCGCTCTACTACTGCCCCAGCGATCGGCCCGGTGCACTTTGGACGGCCGATTCGGCGACCCGAGTCCGCGGAAACTACATGGTCAACTGGGGGACCGCCGCCCCCTACGCCAATGCCACGGGAACGCTACAGGGAAACGCCCCATTCCGGAACACTGCCCAAAGCAGTCCCGTGAAGGTGACCTTCAGGGATATTACCGACGGCCTCTCGAAGACGCTGCTGATGTCAGAGATCGTGGTATCACTCGCCGACAATGACAACACCACCAGAGGCGACGTCATCAACGACGACATCCGTTTTATGTCCTGGTGTTTCAATACCCGGAATCCACCCAACACCAGCGTGGCCGATGTGACGAGCCGTTGCGTCAACAACGACCCTGAGGTTGCCCCGTGCGCGACTGGCAGCGATTATCATGTCGCCGCCCGCAGTCGGCACCCCGGCGGCGTCGGCGTGGTGATGTGCGATGGAGCCACCCGGTTTGTCAGCGAAACACTGACCCTCACCACCTGGCAGCGGCTGGGTCATATGAACGACGGCGAGGTGATCAGTGAAGAATTCTGAGGCGCCTGGATCGCCTGGCTTCCGCTGCAGCTTGCCCCAGGCCATTCTCGCCACGGTGCTGCTGTTGGCCGGCATTGCCGGCTGTGGCGATACCAAAACGATCGCAGCGATCAGCGGTTCGGTGTCGCTTGATGGCTCACCTCTGGACAACGGTGCAATCAGTTTCTACCCAGTTGCCGGCGGCAGTGAGATGGCCACCCAGTCGGCTGGTGCGACAATCGGACCCGATGGCCGCTATCAGACCGAGATTGCTCCCGGTCGCTATCGTGTCGAGATTACGAGCAGCAAGGTGATTGGGCAGCGGAAGGTCTACGAAGACATGGCCGACAGCCCCATGGAGGACATCCTCGAAGACGTCGTGCCGGCTTGGTACAACACCAAGTCGAATCTGACGCAAGATATCGCGTTGGAAACGGCCACTGTCGACTTTGCGTTGACGTCTGAGCGGCCGGCGAAAGAGCCGGCAAAAAAATGAAGTCCTGCTGCTAGCGTCTCATTCACTTTTTGTTCTGCCCCTGCAGGTGGGCTCTCCGGACACCAGTGCCTGCCGAAAGCTATCATTGGCAGGAGTGAGACAATCGCTCAGCCCCGGTGGCTTGGCCGTTCGGTACCAAGCCCTTGGGGACGGGCACACACAAAGTATGGAAAAACACCGCAATTTTTATTGTCTGCGGCGGTTTTCGCCCGCTACTGCATTGTTCAGTGGACTGGTGCTTGTTGGTCTTGCGGCTGGCCACTGGGCTGTGGCTGAACCGGTTCCGGCCGCTGCTGAGGGCGACCCCCATGTTGCTGCCCGGGCCCTGCTGCTCGACCGCTGTACCGACTGCCATGGGGCCGACGGGGCAGAGTCGGGCCTGCGGCTCGACTCGCGGGCAGGTCTGCTGAGAGGGGGCGACTTTGGACCGGCCGTGGTGCTCGGCAAGGGGGCGACCAGCGAACTGATCCGCCGGGTGACCTCAGGCAACGCCGATGAGGTGATGCCCCCCGACGGCCCGCGGTTGTCGGCTGATGAGGTGGCGGCCCTAACTGCCTGGATCGACGCCGGGGCAGCCTGGCCCGGCTCGGAAGATGCCGCTCTGGAAGAGGCCCCCGACCCGCGGCTTGACCACTGGGCCTGGCAGCCGGTGGCCAAGCCAGACGTTCCCGTGGCGATGGCTGCCTTTGCCGACGTGCCCGGGGTCGAGGCGGCCCGCAATCCGATCGACCTGTTTGTGCGAGCCAAACTGGCAGAGCAGGGCCTGGAGCCGACTCCTCGTGCTGATCGCCGCACCCTCATCCGCCGGCTGGCCTTTGACCTGACCGGCCTGCCGCCGACGCCGGAAGAGGTCGAGGCCTTTGTGCACGATGAAAACCCTCAGGCCTACGAGCAGCTGGTGACGCGGCTGCTTGACTCGCCGCGGTACGGCGAGCGGTGGGCCCGGCACTGGCTTGATGTCGTCCACTATGGCGACACCCACGGCTATGACAAAGACAAGCTGCGGCCCAACGCCTGGCCCTACCGCGATTACGTGATCCGGGCGCTGAACGCTGACAAGCCCTATGCCCGGTTCATTGAAGAACAGGTTGCCGGCGACGTGCTCTATGCCGAAACAGCTGACGGCTATGAGGCGACCGGCTTCATCGCCGCCGGGCCCTGGGACTTGATCGGCCACCGGGAGGTGCCCGAGACCAAAACCGATGGCAAGATCGCTCGGCATCTGGACCGTGATGACATGGTGGCCAACACGATCGGCAGCTTTTCCAGCGTGACGGTCCACTGCGCCCAGTGTCACAATCACAAGTTCGACCCGATCACTCAGGACGACTATTACTCACTGCAGGCCGTCTTCGCGGCAATCGACCGGGAGGATCGGAAGTATTCGACCGATCCGGCCGTGATGGAGCGGGCCGCCAGCCTGGAGGCCAGGCAGAAGTCGCTCGAAAGCCGGCGCGACAGTCTGCAGAAATCGATCAGCCCGAAGCTGCGAGAGATCGAGCAGAAGATTGCCAATCCGACCAAGCGGATCGGGAAGAACCCCACCGCTGCCTTCGGCTATCACAGTTGCATCACCGCCAAGCAAGAGACAGAAAAATGGGTGCAGCTTGACCTCGGAAAGCAGCAAGACCTTGCCGAGGTAAAACTCTTCCCCTGCTTCGACGATTTCAACAACATCGGCGGAGGCTTCGGCTTTCCACTGCGGTACCGGATCGAGGTCTCGGACGAGCCGGCCTTTGCGGCCGCGACGACGGTTGTCGATCACACGGCCGCCGATGTGGCCAATCCCGGGACCACGCCGCAGGCCTTCACAAAGACACTGACGGGCCGCTACCTGCGGGTGACCGCCACGAAGCTGGCGCCGCGACAGAATGACTTCATCTTTGCCCTGGCCGAGATTGAAGTGCGTGGCAGCGATGGCAGCAACCTGGCCGCAGGTGCAACGGTTACCTCGCTTGACTCAATCGAAGCTGGGCCGCGGTGGCAGCGAACAAACCTGATCGACGGGTACAGCCCGGCGAAGGGTGACAATTCGCTGGAGGCCCTTGAAGCCGAGCGGGACAAACTCTTTGCCGCGGCCGAGAAGCCGGCCGAGGTGGAGGAGTATCGGCAGGTGCAGGCTGAGCTTGAGCAGGTGACAGCCGAGCAGCGGGCCCTGCCGCCAATGAAGGTGGTCTTTGCCGCCGCCACCCGGGTTCGCAGAGGAGTGCCGCGGACCATTCATCTGCTCTCCCGGGGCAATGTCAATTCGCAAACCCATGAGGTTGATCCAGGCACGCTCTCGCTGCTGGAAAAGGTTGAGCCGGTTTCGCTCGAAAGCCGGTTTGACCTGGCCGCCGACCATGCCGAGGGAGACCGGCGGGTGGCCCTGGCCCGGTGGCTGACCGACCCGGGCAATCCGCTGACCTGGCGGAGCATCGTCAACCGGGTCTGGCAGTATCACTTTGGCACCGGCATCGTCGCCACCGCGAACGACTTTGGCCGCATGGGCGACTCGCCCTCGCATCCACTGCTGCTCGACTGGCTGGCAACCCAGTTCCGGGATGGCGGTGGGTCGTTGAAGGACCTGCACCGGCTGATTGTGACAAGTGCCACCTATCGGCAGCAGAGCCGGTCACGAGACGACTTTGCTTCGGTCGATGCTGGCAACCGGCTGCTCTGGCGGCAAAACCGGCAGCGATTGGAGGCCGAGGCGATTCGCGATGCGGTGCTGACCGCGGCCGGTACGCTCGACCTGACGATGGGCGGCCCGGGCTGGCAGGACTTCAAGATCGAGCATCCACAACATTCGCCCCACTATCGCTACGACCTTGCCGACCCGGCCGATCGTTCGACCTGGCGGCGGGGGGTCTACCGGTTCATCGTTCGCAGCCAGACCCAGCCCTTCATGACCGTGCTCGACTGTGCCGACCCGTCGATGCGGGTGGAGAAGCGGACCGAAAGCCTGTCGGCCCTGCAGGCCCTCGCCCTGCTCAACAACGGCTTCATGGTGGTGCAGGCTGAGCAGTTTGCCGACCGGGTCCGCAGCGAGGCGGGTGACGACCCGGCTGCCCAGGTGCAGCGGGCCTTTACCCTGGCACTCGGCCGGCAGCCCGACGCTGCCGAAACAGCCGATCTGGTTGCCCTCACTCAGGCCCACGGGCTGGCCAACACCTGCCGGGCGATTTTCAATTTAAACGAATTTTCCTTTGTGGACTGAAAACTGAGATGAGAACCAAACAATTCAGCGCAGGCAAATGCCCCTCGATGACCGTCCGCAACGGCGGCCCCTGCCGCTTTGCCTGGCGGCCTCAATTCTCAAGGAAGCCCCCAGCACGAGCCGGGCGATCATCGGTACCGATCCCCGAACTCATGCCTTTCGATGTTGCGACTTCATGGCTACCGGCAAAAAAGCCCAATGCTTCCAAGCTCCAATCGCAAGTTTTGATGTTGCGCCGGGTAAAACCGAAATCCAGGAAGCCCGAGTCGCGAGCCGAGGGAATGCGGTTCGGTGATCAAGTAACGTGATTTCCCTCAGCTTGCGCTTCGGGCTTCGAAGCATGTACTTTTTGACGGACTTTTTTGCTGATCGCCGTGAACGCGCAACATCAAACCTGCCGCCCGGGGCTTCCAATGACAGCTGACATATCATTACGCCGAAAAAAAGGTGTCAGCCACCTTTTTCAGTCGCTCTCCCGCCGCGAACTGCTGGCAGCCTCGGGGAGTGGCTTTGGCACCCTGGCACTCGCGGCGATGCTGGCCGGGGAGCGGGAGACGCTGGCGGCCACGGCCGGGGCGAGTGGGACGCTGCACCCGGCCTGTGTCTATCCGCCCAAGGTCAAGCGGGTGGTGCAGCTGTTCATGGCTGGTGCCGCCAGCCACATCGATCTGTTCGACTACAAGCCGGCCCTGGTCAAACACCATGGTGAAGCAAGCGACTTCGGTGAGCCGGTCGAGGCCTTTCAGAACGGCCTGGGACCGTGGCTCAAGCCAATCTGGAAGTTCCAGCCCTACGGCGGCTGCGGCAAGTTGCTCAGTGAGCCGGTCTCGGCTCTCGGCGATGTGGCTGACCAGCTGGCCTTCATCCACAACATGGTCAGCCCCTCGGGCGTCCACTCGGCCGCCACGCTCCACCAGACGACCGGCTTCGTGTTGCCCGGCTTTCCAGGGGCGGGCTGCTGGGTGAGCTATGCCCTCGGGTCGATGAACCAGAACCTGCCGACCTTTGTGGTGCTGCCCGACCATCGCGGCTTTGGCTCCAACGGCGTCAAGAACTGGGACGCTGGCTTTCTGCCGTCGCAGTACAGTGGCACGGTGATCCATCCGGCTGCGGACGATCCGGTGGCTGACCTGCGACCGCATGCGGCGGGCGGTTATGTCACGGCTGAGTCAGACCGCGCCACCCGGGAGATGCTGGCCCGGCTCAACCGCCGGCATCTGGAGGCGGGCCGGGAAGGGGACAGCCGGCTCGATGCCCGGATTCGCTCGTATGAACTTGCTGCCCGCATGCAGCTTGCCGCCCCCGAGGCCCTCGACCTGGCGAGTGAGCCTGAGCACATCCTCAGGCACTACGGGGTGCAGCTCGGCAAGACCGGCTGGCCCAGCCAGATCAACGCCGAGGAAGAGACCCATCACTTTGGCCTCCGGTGCCTGGCTGCCCGGCGGCTGCTGGAGCGGGGCGTGCGGTTCGTCCAGGTCTGGAGTGGGAATGACAACGGCTTTCCCCGGCGGAACTGGGATAGCCACGAGGATGTCGAACGGGATCATGGGCCGCTGGCCACCGGCATGGCCCGCGGGGCGGCAGCACTGATCAAAGACCTCGACCAGCGGGGCATGCTTGACGACACGCTGGTGCTCTGGACAACCGAGTTTGGCCGGATGCCCAGCTCGCAGGGGGGCAAGGGGCGTGACCACAACCCGTTTGTCTTTACCAACTGGCTCTGCGGCGGTGGCATCCGGGGTGGCGTCACCTGTGGCGAGAGTGACCAGTGGGGCTACAAGCCACTCGACCGCGACAACCCGACGGTCGTCCACGATGTCCACGCCACGATTCTGCGGTTGCTCGGCATTGAGCACACCAAGCTCACCTGGCGGAACAACGGCCTCGACCGCCGGCTGACCGACGTCCACGGCCATGTGATCCAAGGTATCCTGAGCTAATTGCTGGTGGGTGTGACTATGCGGAGTCGCTGGTGGCTGGCACCGGGTGCTTGACCGCTGCCTGAAGCAGCGCAATCCAGGGGCCGACGAAGCTGCCGCTGTCGTGGTAGGTGCGGCCGCTGATCAGGTTGCCGTCGATCACGCAGGGAGCGTCGACGAAGATGCCACCGGCCACCTCGAGATCGAACCGGCACTTGGGCACCGTCGCCATCTTGCGGCCCTGCACACAGCCGGCGTAGGCGGGAATCTCAACGCCGTGGCAGACACTGGCCACTGGCTTGTTCTCGGCAAAAAAATGCCGGGTGATGCGGACGAGATCCTCGTCGTAGCGGATGTATTCAGGTGCCCGGCCGCCACTGAAAAAGATGCCGACATAGTCGTCTGGATCAACATCGGCAAAGGCATGGTCGGCCGTGATCTGATAGCCCTCCCATTCCCGGGTGATCGTCCAGCCGGGGCGAACCTCGTGCAGCACCATCTGGTAGGTCCGCTTTTCCGGGGCAATCACGACCGGCCGAAAGCCTGCCTCTTGAAGCCGGTAGAACGGATAGAGCGTATCGACGGTCTCGGTGGCATCACCGACCACGATCAGCACGCAAGGACGATTATCAGGGGCGTTTGGCATCTGACTTCTTTTGGGGTGTCTTGAGGCTGACGGCAGGAGACTCTGCGAAGAATTGTCGAAGGCAGGTTGTTAATTAACCAAATCATCACCGTACTTGCGGCAATCGGGCAAGACATTCAGGTTTTTGCAGTAACGCAAGCAGATTTCGCGGCTCAACGCCATGTCCTCAGCTATGCTGCGGCGAATGTCTGCAGCCCGCAGATGACGAATTGAAACGCTGAAACGAGGCTGGAACATGAACGCGTTGGCAGGTTTTGTGATCGCTCTGGCATGTGTCTTGGTCGCAGCTGGTCCCGCTGCTGCAGTTGAGGTGTTGATCGGGAGCCGGCAGGGCCGAACGGTCAAGCAGCCCTCGGCGGCGATCGTCAACGAACCGTTCGCGATCGACTTTGATGGCGACGGCCGGCTCTACGGCGTTGAATTCACCCGTGGCAACCGGGTCTTCCGCTCGGTTGGGCCAGTCGTGGCCGCCGCCCCGAGCCCACTCGCAGTCGAGTTTGTGGCGGGGGTTTTTCATCAGAGCGGCAGCAAGACCCCCCCGCTGGCAGCCGGGCCGGCAGTGGCCGCCACTGACGCCCGCTTCAACGGCATGCATGACCTCGCCATCGCTGCTGCCGACGCGATCTATCTGGCCGACACCTTCAATCATCAGATCAAACGGCTCGACCCGCAGGCTGGTACGGTGACGACCGTCGCCGGCACCGGTGTTGCGGGTTTCGCCGGTGACGACGGTCCTGCCACAAACGCTCAGTTCGATCAGCCATACTGTGGCTCGCTTTCACCCGACGGCAGCCGGCTGCTGATTGCCGACATCAAGAACCACCGGCTGCGGGCAATCGACCTCAAAGACGGCACGGTCACGACGCTGGCCGGAAACGGCATGAAGGGCAGTCCGATTGATGGGGCCAAGGCAGTTGAGTCACCACTGGCCGGGCCGCGGGCAGTCTGTGAGGCTGCCGACGGCACGGTCTATCTGGTCCTGCGTGAGGGCAATGCGCTGGTGGCCATTCGTGACGGCCGCCTGCGGACGGTCGTCAATACTTCAGGAAAAGCAGGCTATAGCGGTGATGATGGCCCGGGCCGCGAGGCCCGCCTGAGTGGACCGAAATATGTCTGCATGGACGGCGACCAGCGGGTGCTGATCGTCGATACCGAGAACCACGCTGTGCGTCGCTATGACCCGGAGACGGCAGTGATCGATCTCGTCGCCGGTATGCCGCCGCGGGCAGGTGCCGGCGTCGGCACTGACTGGAGGGGTACCCAGTTAAGGCGGCCTCACGGTGCCCGCATCGCCCCCGATGGCCGGCTGGTGATCGCTGATAGCGACAACGACCGGATCTTGATCGGCAGCTATTGAACGCTGGCGAGCGGACGCAGGGGACCTGATCAGGGAGCTGCTGCAAACACGACCACGCCCCAGGGATCGAAAGCTGGGAGCAGCAGCCGGCCCTCGCGATCGATGCTGACACTCGTTGGTTCGACCAGCCCGGCGTAGTCACCGGAGTCGAAGGCGGCGGCGTGGGCCTTCTCGTCGACAGGCCGAACCGGCTGCAGCAGCCGGGCCGTGAGGTCTGCCGTGCCGAAAAAAGCGGACCGATCGATCGTGATGGCAACGGGGGCAGGCTTGTCCCGCCAGTCGACGATGTGCATCACCAGCGGGGCTTCTGGATCTCCAGGACGAGCACGAACAGTGAGAAAAATGCCATCGGCTGTCGGCAGGGTCACCGGCTGCTGCTGCCAGCGGTCATCGACCACACCACAGCCGCTGGCGTAGGCTTCGCCATGCCCATCAAGGTGGGCCGCGATACCGCGAATGAAGGCGGTGAGGTCGGCGTAGTTCTCTGGCCTGCCGAAATACCGCCGGGCATCGGGGGTGGGCAGGTAGGTGTCCCAGGGCATTTCGATGTGGCCCCCGAGGGCATACATCGTGGCGATTGTCCGCCGGGTAACAGCGATCCAGCCAGGCGACTCTGGTTCGTCGCTGCCGTCAAGCGGCATCGTCACCGACTGGGTGCGACCGTGGCTGAGGGCGGTCTGCATCACGTCGTGCAGATGAGCCGGCGTGGCATGATTGCGACGGAGTTCACCGATGCAGTAGTCGAACGCAAGTTCTATGGGCGTCCACCGCCGCGCCCCGTTGTTGCAGGAGACCGCGATCGGTCGGCCGGCCTGGCGGTCCAGTTCCTGTCGCCACCACCGGTTAAAGGCGACACTTGAATCGATTTGGAATTGCCGGAAGTAGGTCCGCAGCACGTCGGTTTTCCAGAGCCGAAACGCATCGCCGGTGGGGGCTTTTTTCCCCCGGCAATAGTCGCCGTAGTCAAAGGACGCGAGGTCGGAAACGCCAAGTTTTTCAAGTTCGCTGCGATCTGCGTTGTCCGCCAGCCAACTCCGGAAGCCCTTCATGCAATGTCGACAGAAGCAGCCTCCCCAGTGGTACGAGTGCTCGTTCTGGCCGGGCTCATCGCGGTGCAGCAGGTCTGCCCCGGCCTTCACGGCTGCGACCGCTGCGCGGACGTGTCCCGCCCGAAATTCAGGATTGTTCGCACAGCCCCAAGGGTTCGGTCGGGCCCACTTCCGCATCCAGGTCGGGGCCAGCCGCTGGGCTTCACTGCCGATCACATTCCAGTCCCAGGGGCTCTTTGAACCTGAGTAGCTGCCGGCGGCAATTGCCCCGCCATACTCAACGCCGAGGTCGTGCACCTTCTGAATGAAGGCCTTGTCGTCTCCGTACGTCCACTCCAATCGGGTGACATGAAAGCCCCGAATGGCCGCCAGTGTGTCGTGGGGATCGTTGGCGTTGATCGGCCGGGGCCGCAGTGACCGCATGCAGACGGCGCTGGCTGGAGCCGCACCAGGGATTGCTGGCAGGGCCACCACGACGTCCGACAGCCGGCGGGGGCTGGCCGTCTCCCCGGCACTCGTCACGGCGGCGACGCCCAGGGCGAGGAAAACGACTGAGTGGATCAATATCAGCCGGCCACCGGCGGCAGATACGATTCGGCGGGCGATTGTCATGAAGCGCGTCTCTTGCGGAATCACCGGACTGTACCGGCAGAGGATAGGGCCTCGGTCAGCACCGATCTTTCAGCTATTCAAGCAACAACAGGCAGATTTTCCGCGAAAAAGCCTGCGAAAATCCTGAATCCCGACGGCTTGAAAGCTGAATGTCGAGGAACACCGGCCCCGGAATAATCCAGGAGTGAATTACGGTCTTTTGGATTCCTGGGAGTATGTCATGCAATCAGTCAATCGTTTCAACCGAAGGGCCAGCAGAAGCCGGCAGCCGCTCCGTGGTTTCACCCTCATCGAACTGCTGGTCGTCATTGCCATCATCGGCGTGCTCGTCGGCTTACTCCTGCCGGCGGTTCAAGCCGCCCGTGAGGCATCCAGACGGAGTTCCTGTAGCAACAACCTGAAGCAACTCGGGCTCGGGCTGCACAACTATGAGTCGGCGAAGGGAAAGTTTCCTCCTGGTTTTCAGCGGGAGTACGGCTCGACGAACACGAACGATGGCACCAGCGGTGCCGGCTCCCAGGGAAACTGGGCCTGGGGGAGCTTCATTCTGCCCTACATGGAATATGCCACGGTTGCGGAGACGCTCGACATGACCAGCACCACGTGCGCTGAGGCGATGGCCAACGCTACCAAGGCAGCCGCGATGAAAAACCGAATGCCGGGGTTTCTCTGTCCGTCCGATGCAACCCGCCCGACGGGATTGACTGATATTAATTTCAACAATGCCGCGGGCTCGAATGTGGGGTCCGGCTGGGCCATGTCAAACTACGTCGCGGCGAACAACTCTGTTGACACAGCCCGCAATGGTGACGGCATGTTCTTCATGGACAGTGAGGTGAAAATCAAGGATATCACGGATGGAACCACCAAAACGATCGCTCTTGGTGAACGGGTCTATCGGATGTTCAACGGGATCACCGGGACTGACCCGGGAAACAGTCAGACATTCAGTGGATCAATCCGGCCTCAGGCGGGCTGCGTTTTCTGTGTCCGCGGCACCCGGCAGCAGAGTTCCTGGGGCATCCGCGACGGCCTCGGGGCGATGCCCACCGGCGGCGGCATCAACAAGCCCTCAAGCATCATCAGCTACACCGAAAGCGTGTCGGCCCGCACGTTTTGTTCGTCCTACCATCCGGGTGGTGCTCAATGCACCATGGCCGACGGCTCGACGCGGTTTTTCAGCGAGTCGACGAGCCTTGGTGTGATGCGGGATCTCATCGCCATTGCCGATGGGCAACCAGCTTCGGGAGATTACTGAATGATGAAAATTGTTGCCGTACGGCACTGGGCGATGGCGATCGGCGGGCTGATCATGCTGACGGCCGGCTGCGGCAAACCGGCCGCCGAGATGGCACCGTTGGGAATGGTTAGCGGTGTCGTCACGCTCAATGGCGAACCGCTCCCCAAGGCGTCGCTCTTTTTTGTTCCGGTCGGAGCCGAGGGTCGGGCATCAAACGCCGTGACCGATGAGGCTGGTCGCTATGAATTGCAGTACGACGGGAACCACGCCGGGGCGTTGATCGGCAGCCATCGGGTCGAGATTCGCACGGGGGGCGAAGGCTACGACGACGAGGGCACCTTTTTTGAAACCAGGGAACGCCTGCCGCCTCAATACCATTCCCAGAGTCGACTCACGGCTGAAGTTGCCGAAGGTTCCAACGAAATCAATTTTGACCTGAAGGGCCGCTGATGCGGGGCGGCTTGGCCGGTCGGCGTCAGCCTCCGCGTTGTCGCGTGCGGTAGGCCCCCGGCGTCAGTCCGAAGCGTTTCTTGAAGGCTTCAGCCATGTATTGCGGATGCTCCATGCCGCAGCGAGTGGCGATGGCGTTGAGGGGCAGCTCAGTCTCCAGCAGTAACGCCTTGACTCGGGCAAAGCGGACCCGGCCGATTTCCTCTCCGGGCGTTCGGCCAATCGCCTCCCGCATCCGGCGTTCCAGCGCCGTTCGCGACAGGTCGACCAGATTGACTAGTTCGCCCACCGTGAGGCCGTGACAGGCATGTTCACGGATGATCCGCAGGGCCGCCGCCACCTGGGTATCGGCGATTGCGACGATGTCACTCGACTGGCGGGTGACGATCCCGCGTGGGGGAACGACCAGCGGCTGTTCCGGGGGCGGCCCGCCCCGCATCAGCCGGTCGAGCAGGGCGGCCGCTTCGTAGCCGACGCGATCGCCATCAAAGGCCACGCTCGACAGCCGGGGCGTTGCCATCTGGCAGAGGGTTTCATCATTTTCGACACCCACCACGGCAACTTCCTCGGGCACGGCAACACCCGCTCGACGGCAGGCATCGAGCAGCCAGAAGCCGAGTTGGTCGGTGCAGGCGAGGATGCCGACTGGCTTGGGAAGGGTCTGCACCCAGTCGGCGACAGCCGCTTGATGCCGTTCCCAGTCGGTCGGGTGTTCGCCACCGCGGCCCGCATGATAGGTGTGGCAGCTACGGCCAAGGCCTTCGACAAACCGGATGAAGCCATCGCGACGCTCTTCGAAATAGGTTTCGGTATCAAGGTCGAAGACGGCGAAATTGGTGAAGCCGTTGTCGGTCAGATGTTCGGCCACAAGCTGGCCGAGCTGGTTGTTGTCGACGCCAACAAAGGGCCGCTGGTGAGGAAGCCTTGAGGCCCGGAGTTCGACAGCCGGCAGGCCGGTCGCGGCGATTGCCTTGTCCATTGCGGCTGAACCGGTTCGGCTCAGGATGCCATCACCCTGCCAGCCTCGCAGCCAGCGGGGTACTGATGAGTCGAGCCCCCGCAGTTCAAGGAAGACCGACCATGGCCCGTGCTCCTGAATCCAGCGGTTCACGCCCCGCAGGATGTCACGGCCATAGCTTCGCGATGTTTCGACCAGCAGGGCCACATGGGGGGTGGCAGCGGCATCGTCCGGTCGAGTTGGCGGTGGCGGTTGCGACATAGTTCTGACACGGCTCACGCTGACTGCCACCAGAGCATACACCGCTGGGTTCCGTGACTGCTTGCAGCCGGAAAACCTGTCAGCCGGTGGCTGAAAAACTGCATGACAGTGGGTGGGGGGCTCGTCACAATCTGAAGGAGTCAGCGAGATTGGTTGGGACCGTTCACCCGGAGGTGGCAGATGGATCGCAGGGCATTTCTGGGGCATTCGGCAGTGGCGACACTCGCCCTGGTACGGCACGGGACCGCAGCGGAAACCCAGCCGGCGACGGCGGCACGGCTGAAGAACTCACGGCCTGGTCTGGGAGTGATCGGCTTCCGCTATCAGGGCAGCGTAATCGCCGAACGGGCCAAGCCCTACGGCGACATCGTGGCGATCGCCGATGCTGACAAGGCGGTGCTTGATCTGTCGCTGGTCGACAAGAAGGTGACCCAGCAGGTCAAGGCGACGCCGGAGGAGATCTACGCCGGAGTCACGAGCCGCCACCAGGACTATCGCCGGCTGCTCGATGACAAGCGGGTCGAGATTGTGCTGATCGGGGCTCCCGACCACTGGCACGCAAAGATGATCATCGACGCCGTGCAGGCGGGAAAAGATGTCTATTGTGAGAAACCACTGACGCTGACGGTGGCCGAGGGGCGTGAAATCCTGAAGGCTGTTCAGCAGACAGGGCGAATTGTGCAGGTCGGTTCGTGGCAGCGGAGTGACCATCGCTTTCGCACCGCCGTCGAAATGGTCCGGCAGGGTCGGCTGGGAAAACTCCAGCGGGTCGATGTTGTCATTGGGGCCAACGAGGTGGGGGGGCCGTTTCAGCCCGCAACTCCGCCGGCCAGCATCGACTGGAACCTCTGGCAGGGCCAGACCCCGAGCGTTCCCTATATCAAAGAACGCTGCCACTTCACCTTTCGCTGGTGGCTGGAGTATTCCGGCGGTCAGATGACCGACTGGGGCGCCCATCATCTCGACATTGCCCAGTGGGCGATCGGCAGCGAGCCCATCGGTGTCAAGGGAACGGCCCGGTATCCGACCACGCCGAACGGCTTCAATGTGCCGCTGGAGTATGCGGTCGAGTACCGCTATCCCGGTGATGTCACGATGAGTGTTGCCGACCATGGCCGCACCGGCATCATGTTCACCGGCAGTGAGGGTCGGATCTTTGTCAACCGAGGCAGCCTTACCGGCAAGCCGGTCGAGGATCTGGCTGACAAGCCACTGCCCCGCGATGCCTTCAAGGTTTATGACTTCGACAACCTCAGCCGTCCTGAACGGGCCGGGAAGATTCAGGCGATCATGAACCACATGGGGAACTTCTTCGACTGTGTCGAGGCCCGGCGGCAGCCGGTGTCTGATGTGGTGAGCCAGCATGCCAGTGCCACCACCTGCCACCTGGGCAACATCGCCTGCCGCCTGGGGCGGCCGCTGGAGTGGAATGCCGAGGCTGGCCGGTTTGTGAATGATTCGGAGGCCGATGCGTTTCTCTCGCGGCCCCAGCGGGAAGGCTTCGAGGTGCGGGCATGAGCCGACGGGTTCTAATCGGCCGCGGCTGGCTGGTCGCGGCCCTGCTGGTTGGCTTGGTCAATTGGGCTGCGGCGGCTGACTGGCCCAGCCCGGTGGCCAACGACGTCCTGCCCTATCCGACGTCGGGCCTCACCCATGGGCCAATGCTTGGCCAACCGGCGAGCGATGGTGTGCGGATCTGGCTGCGGACCGATCAGCCGCGGCAGTTTGTAGTTGTCTACGACACGCAGGTGCCGCTCACGGCCGACTCCCCAAGTGTGCCGGGGAAGACGATCGCCGCCAGCGACAATACCGCAACGGTCGACCTCACGGGCCTCGCGGCCGACACCCGCTATGTCTACGGCATCCGCATCGACGGGCAGCTGATCGACACCCGTGTTGACTTTCATGATCCCTGGCCGGCCTTCCAGACGCTGGCAGACACCAGCACCGCCCGGGATGAAGCGGTCAATCCCGAGGGGCTGACAAACCTCTGCTTTGCGATCGGCCACTGCATGTCCCAGGAGCCCGGGCCCCGCAGCGGTGGCCACTATGCCAGCTCGCCGGTCTTTGACACGCTGCTGGCGCGGCACGGCAACGAGCCGCGGTTCATGATCATCAACGGCGACATCATCTACGAAGAGCGACGGGACGGCACGCTGGATGGGGTGCGGGAGAACTACCGGCTCTATTTTGAGCGAGGCCGATCGTTTGCTCGGCTCGCCCGCCGGCTGCCACTCGTGTTCACCTTCGACGATCATGACGTCGGCTGGGACATTCACGGCTGTGGAGAGGTCGGCCTGGGCGAGGGGCGGCATCTGATGCGGGATATCGGCCTGGCCGCCTACGGTGACTACGCCGCCTGGGCCAATCCGCAGATGGCCTCCCGCGGCACGATTCGCTTTGGTACGGCAGCGATGGCGGCCGGCAGTGACCTGCTTGTCGACGAACAGGCCGACTTCACCGGTCTCGATCCGGCCACCGTCAGCACGATTCATGTCGGCAGCTACACCCGGCCTGACTCCGGCTGGAAGCGTCCGGCATCAGGCGATGCCACTACGCCACCGCCCAATGCCGGGGTCTATGGGCTTGTCGAGGTCGCTGACGCCCACCGGCTGCGGGTGCGACCGGCCTTCACGAAGGACGGGACAGCCGGCTACAGCATTGGCACCCACCACTACTACGATTGGCGGCAGGGCAACTGCCACTTTCTGGCGCTTGACACCCGGGGGGAACGCAGCCGCTTCAACAGCAAGAACCGAGCTGATCCGCAGGCGTTCATCCTCGGTGAGGCCCAGGAGCGGTGGCTGCTCGAGACGGCCCGAACCACCCCTGCCGATTTCATCTTTCTGATTTCCCCCGACCCGTGGACGGTCTACCACACCGCCGCCCATGTCAGCACCAAGCCGGGGGCCGACCGCGATGACAAGGGGGACGGCTTTCCGTCGTTCCTGCATCAGCGAGAGCGGCTGCTCGAGGCACTCGAAGCAATTGGCAAACCGGTGCTGATCTTTTCGGGTGATGTGCACCATGCGGCCAGCATTCGCATCACGGCCAACGTCTGGGAGTTTCTCTGCGGCCCCCTCGCCTCGACCGGCCATCCGCTGGCCACGCTTGGCAACCCGCCGACCGGCGGCAGCTGGGAAAGCATGGGCCGGTCGGTCGATGTTCGCTGGCTGTCGGGGTTTCCCAATGACCTGCCCTATCAGCGGATTCGCAACGCTTATTACGGGCTGGTGCGGGTTAACAATGCCGCCGAAGTCGGTCGGCCACAGGGTACCGGCCTGCGGCTGGCGGCCTTCGACCGGCCGAGCGTGACCGTCCGCTGGCACGACGCCTATACCGGACGGCTGGTCTATGCCGAGACGGTGCCGGCCAGCGGACGCTGAGGAGGAACCGTCGTTGTCAGGGACACTCACACGAGCTTCACGACGCGTCACTCTTGGGCCGCTGGGTATCTGCCTGGTGCTGGCCGGAGCAGTCGCGGCCTTGCCGGCGGCCGAACCGGCGGCTGCGCGGCCGAACGTGATTCTGATCGTGGCCGATGACCTCGGCTGGGGCGATCTTGGCTGCTATGGAAATCCTGATCTCGACACCCCGGTGCTCGACAGGCTGGCCGCTGCAGGCGTGCGGCTGACCGACTGCTATGCGGCGTCGCCCCTCTGCTCGCCAGCCCGGGCCGGATTCCTGACCGGGCGGTGGAACCATCGCACCGGCGCGGTCGATGTCTCGAGCAACCGGGGCGTTGACCGGATCGAGTTGAGCGAGCGGACGATCGGCGACCACTTCCGGGCGGCCGGCTACGCCACGGCCTACGTCGGCAAGTGGCATAGCGGCCTCTACTGTGATGATTACCTGCCGCAGCGCCGCGGGTTCGACCGGTTTGTCGGCTTCGCCAACGGTGCCCACGACTTCGAGCGTTGGCAGTTGGAGCGGCGAACGGCGGCTGTGAATGGGCAGCCGGAAACCTGCCGGGTCGAGCCCCATGACGGCCGTCATCTGAGCGACGTGCTTGCCGATGAGGCGGCCGCCTTCGTGCGGGAATCGGCCGCCGCAGACCGGTCGTTTGCGGTGGTGTTCGCCCCGGCGGCGATCCACCCGCCCCTTCAGGCTCCGCAGCCACTCATCGATAAGTATGTCGCCCGGCTGGCTGGTCGCGGCGACCACGCCGTGGCCATCACCTACGCGATGATCGAGCAGATGGATGCCGGCATCGGCCGGCTGCTGACGACCGTCGATGAGGCGGGGCTTCGCGGGGAGACGCTTGTGATCTTCACGAGTGACAACGGAGCCAATCTTGTCTGGTCCGGGATCAAGGGGCAGAGCGGCCAGCGGTTTCACGGTCCGTTCAGGGGCAACAAAGGCGACGTGCTGGAGCAGGGGATTCGGGTGCCGGGCATCGTCGCCTGGCCAGGCCGGATTCCAGCTGGCCGAGTCGACGCCACGCCGGTCCACGGTTGTGACTGGCTGCCGACCGTGCTCGCAGCCTGCGGCTGCCAACCAGCAGCCGACGCCAAGCCATTTGATGGGGCGAACCTGCTGCCGCTGCTTACTGGTGGCCCGACGAGTGGGCTGGCCGATCGGCCGCTCTGTTTTCAAAAGACCCGCTACACGCCGGTTGCCCACAGCAATGCCGCCATCCGGCAGGGCCGCTGGAAACTCCTCTGGCCGCCGATCCCTGAGACGAATCGGAAGGACTCAGCGAGGGATAATCCGTCCTATCACCGAGGCCTCACGCAGGCCCACTGGGAGATGCCGCTCGACGCCGAACTTCCTGACTATGCCAGCGTGGTGTCAGCCAGGCCGCGGCTCTACGACCTCGACGCTGATCCCGGTGAAGCCCGTGATGTCGCGGCCGACAACCCCGCCGTGGTGCAGCGGCTGACAGCAGCCTATGACCACTGGTTTGCCGAGGTCTTTGCCGAGTGGCAGCAGGCCCGGGCTCGCATTGTCGACCATGACCGCCGCACCTGGCGAGATCGTAAGCCGCCCGACCCGCGAGTGCTCTTCCAAGACGAGTGGCTCTGGACGCAGGTGCCGGGTGTCGATCAAGCCACCGCCGATCCACTGCAAGTTTTCCGGGGATTCTGGTCTGCCACGGGGCAGCAGCCCACATCACCCCAGCACTGAAAGGAACCGCTTCTGATGGGGGAAAATATCGTCGAGCCGGCAGGGACGGGGCTGATCACCGCCGCCCACCGCGAGCAGTACCGGCAGGAGGGCTATTTCATCGCCGAAAAGGTGATCAGCGATGAGCATCTCCAGATTCTTCGTGATGCCTGCGACCATCTGATCGAGGCGATGCATCGGGAAATGGATGCCCGGGGTGTCGACCACATCCATATCTCCCACCGTGGCAAGCGGTATCACATTGCCAAGCAGTACCAGCAGGCACCACGGCTGGAGGAATATGTCTTTGGCGAACTGATGGCCGAGGTCTGCCGGGCCACCATCGGTGACACCGCTTTCCTCTTCTATGACCAGTACGTCGTCAAGGCGGCAGAGAAGGGCATGAAGTTTTCCTGGCATCAGGACAGCGGATACCTCGGCTTTCCACATCGGGAATACGTGACGGTCTGGGCGGCTGTTGATGACATGACGCTCGAAAACGGCACCGCCTACGTGCTGCCCTACTCAAAGGTTGGCATTCGCACACTTGTTGAGCACGTTCGTGATCCCGAAAGTGGCGACAAGTGCGGCTATTTCGGTGACGAGCCCGGCGTGCCGGCGATCGTGCCCGCCGGTAGTCTGGTGGTCTTCAGTTCGCTGGTCTTTCATCGCAGCGGCTTGAACACCACCGACCGGATGCGTCGTGCCTACGTCACCCAATACTCTCCCGAACCGATTTATAAGCCGGGTACCGTTGGGCCTGATGGCGTTGGCGAACCGATGCATCTGGCGGTGCCGTTCCTGCAGGCGGGACGCAATGTTTTTGAGGCCGCTGTTGCTGAGGAGGCGAACTGATGGAGCTGTTGAGAAGATTGTGCGACACGACCCTGTCGCGACGGCAGGCCGTCAGTGCCGTGGCGGTCACAGCCGCGGGTGTGGCGTGTGGCTGGCAATCCAAGACCAAAGCCGCCCCGGGGAGTTGGCAACCAAGGTACATCCTGGCCTCGGCGATGTACGGCAACTTTCCCCTGACCGAGATTCTGCCGGAGGTCGCGAAGACCGGTGCGGCGACGATTGACCTCTGGCCAAAGCCCCACGGGACGCAGCGAGAAGAAATCGATACCCTCGGTGAGGCAAAGGTGCGGGCCTTACTTGCCGAGCACGGGGTGACGCTCGGTGGCATTGCCTGCTATCGGCTGGGCCCGTTCAACCTCGCCGATGAGTTCGCTCTGGCTGCCCGGCTGGGTGAAGGAGTGACGCTCGTGACGGGTGCCCGCGGTGATGCGAAGGCCACCGGGACGGCCCTGAAGGCTGAGGTCAAGCGGTTTCTGGAGAAGCTCCGCCCGTCAATCGCCGCGGCAGAGGAGACAGGCGGTGTCCTGGCGATTGAGAATCACTCCAACTCGCTGATCAATTCCCCCGATTCGATCCGCTGGTTCGGAGAGCTGGTAACGAGTGACCGGGTTGGTGTCGCTCTGGCACCGCATCACCTGCCCCAGAATGGAGAACTGGTCGCTTCATTGGCCCGCGAACTCGGCCCTCGGCTGAAGTTCGTCTATGCCCAGCAGCATGGGAAGGGCTCAAAGGAGAAGCTACCCAAGCAGGACGAACTGCTTCAGCTGCCGGGTCGCGGTCCACTCGACTTCGGTCCCCTGATGCGGCAGCTTGCCGAGATGCGGTTTGCGGGGCCGGTAGAGATCTTCATGCACCCGGTGCCCCGGGGTGTGCCGATTCTCGACACGGTGCCGGCCATCACCGCTGAGATCAACCGGGCCCGGGCCTATCTGCATGAGCTGTGAATCGGCTACCGACGTAGAGCAGACTGTAACAAGAATGCACGGCGGCGGGACGATCGGTAACCCCGAAAACCCTTGGTGTTTTCGGGTGTTGTGCAAGTCGACCTGCTGCCGCCTGGGTTTGCGGGCAGTGGCCAGGGCGGCAATGGTGTTCGGCACGGGATGTGCTGCCCTCAGATGACCGGTATTTTTGGAGCTGTTTTTGAGAGGGGAACACCGACGTCCAGCGTGGGTCGGGGTGCCCGTGCCCTGTCGCCGGACACTCGCTGCGGCCCTCCAGGCCTTCGCTTGTTCGAAGCTGCCTGCGCTCCGCCATCCATGGCTCCACTGGCCAGCTACGCCGGCTCTCAGGGCACGGGCAGCCCTCCCGGAATATCGAGTGGGGATTTGATCCAGGACGGGTAGGCTCGGGGGTTGGCGAACGCTCGAGGAGTGTTGGGCGTATCCTCGCCCTACGACGAGACTTTCGCCGCCCCCGAGCCGGCGATACACGCAGGACGGATGCGGTCTCACCCGTATAAGTCGTGCCGAACAGGATTGGCACGACGCCAGAGGTTCGTGCTGTCCTGCGGTCCTCGCCTCCCGCTCGGTGTCGGCGGTTGTTGATGCGACGGTGAGTGCAGGTCGAGCCAATGCCAAATCTTGAAAATTTCCTGGTTTACCCAGGCCTCAAAATCCGAACTTGTTCATCAGAGGTTCCAGTGTGCCCGACGAACCTGAGCCATTCTCTCGAGAGACTCCCGGCGTGCGGCCAAACCATTCCGTCGCAGTCATTTTTCCGCTGCATGACAACCGAGGCTTCGGGCTGCAGGCACTCCGTGGCTGGCAGCAGCAACGCCATGATGTGTCGTCACTTGAAATCATCGTGGTGGGATCTGGGCAGCGGAGGCTCGAATCCCGTGTCCGCAAGCAACTGTCAGCCCCAGACTCACTCGTCAACTGTCGAACGCTGAACGAAGCCAAACTCTACAACGCTGGAGCAACAGTCGCGACAGCCGACTGGCTGCTCTTTACCGAGTCCCACGTCGTTCCGGCGACGAACACGCTGTCCCGTCTCACCGAGCGACTCAAAGACGAGACAGTGGATGCGGCCGTGCTGGGCTCAATCCATGAAACGCGAGGCAGATTTTCACAGGTCGATGCCGCCCTGTGTGAACGGGAGCAGGCCGGGCCGATGCGTGCCGTGGGCCTCTGGCGGTGCGTCGGCCTGCGGGGATTTCTGGTACGACGCAGGGTGTTCGAGCAACTCGGATGTTTCGAGGAGCAGTATTATCGCTTTGCAGAGACAGCATTTGCGCTTCGGCTCGTCGCCGCGAACTATCACCTTGCGCATTTTCAGGATGTGGTGGTTCGGCACATCGACAGCGATTCAGTTGGAGAAATTTTCTTTGCGATGAAGATGGGGCGTCTGGGGGCGTGCCGATTTCACGAGATGGAGCCCGAACTGGCGGCGGTCGGGTTCGGATGTTCGTCGCCTCCGCTTTCCCCATCCTCGACCAGCCCGTCACAGGCCCGCCGCCTCTGGCGTCAGGCGTTCCATCAACTTCGTGCAGGACAGTTTTCAGCAGCCTGGCAACTTGGCCAACTAGCCCTTCCAGCAACGCCGACGGCTGTCGGCGGCTGGTGGTTTGAAAGACTTGTCGCCTCAGCCCGGGCCCACGCGGCACACGCCGTCTTCCGCGGCATGCTTTACGGGAGCTATGTCCGCCGGCCAGCCACTGACAGCAAGTTGCTTGATCAGTACGCACTCCTCAGGCAACGCTGCGCCGAAGTTGGTGCGGTGCAGTACCAGCAGGAAGCTGCTGGCCGGGAGCGGGCGGAAGAGCCCGCCGCGCTGGCTTCACTCCGCCCCGCGGATCTTGACCGCCATGGCGTGGGCTTCTTTCAACCAGAGGTGTGGCAGGGGAAAGCCTATTGCTGGTCCCGGCCGCGAGGCGGCATCCACATCCTCCGACCACCGGGAGCCGTGGTGATCCGCCTCGACATTCGCCCCACGGGGCACTGGAACCCGCGACGACCACGGCTCTTCCTCGACGGCAGGCCGCTACCGTCGGAAGCCGTTGTCGAGCGGGATGGCCAGCTGGAAATTCTCCTGGGTGATCCCGACGGACGCGGGGGCCGGGTGCTGCTTTCCTGGGTCTGCCGTCCATTTCGCCCTGCCAGGGCCGGGTTGGCCGATCGCCGCGAACTCGGCCTGGCTCTCATTGCCGCAACAGCGACGGCCACGGTTCGGCAAGCGGCTGGCTCACCGTCGAAAGCAGCAGCATGAATTCCCCCACTTTCCCCCAGCTGCATGACTTGCGGGCTGCAGCAAGGCCGATTCTGGCAATCGACATGACGGCCCTGTGGGACCGGCCGGCCACGGGTATTCAGCGGGTGACCCGGGCCATCACCCCCGGGTTGGCTGCAGAAGCGACCCGTCGTGGCTGGGACATTCAACTTGTCCGCCACACCTGCCGTGGGCTGGAGCCGATCGGGCATTGGTCGAGCGACACATCGCTGCTGCAGATCCACGCCGACCTGGACCACGTGGCGATGGGTGTCCACACCGGGATGAACCTGACGTACGCCAGGATCCGGAACGCTCTCCGCCGCAGGATTCGATCGATCAGGCGCGCCTGCCGGGCAAAGTCCGACGATGCGACCAGGGAGACCTGGCTGCGCCGGTGGGTGCCTGATGCGCTGCGGACGTATGCCGCCTCATGGCGGCGACGGTCTCTGAGACCAGCGTTGATGGCAGACGCCTACCTGACCTTTGCTGCCGGCATCCTCCCGGCGACACCGCCAAAGGGCGTGCCACCGGAGCGGTCCGTCTTTGTCCTGCACGATCTGATACCGATTCAGTTTCCGCACTACTACCCACCGCAGTTGAGCGACAATTTCCAAACCAACCTAAGTGCTCTTGCGCGGGCACCTTTGCTGGCAAAGCGGCGGATCGTGACTGCATCACACCACGTGGCCGCAGACATCTGCCGCGTCTTTGCGGGAATCGCCCGCACGGCGGTGCAGGTTGACGTTGTCAACTGGGGGTATGACAGGGAGACATTTTTTCCGCAGCCGGATGGCTCGTTTCGTCAGGCCTTTGGCATTCCCGACAACCTGCCACTTGTTGTTGCGGTTAGCACGCAGGACCCACGCAAGCGATTCGCCGAGATTGTCGCTGCGGTGAATGCCAGCAACAGCTACGCCATTTTTCTGGGCGCGGGGAGCTCGCGACGTGAGGGAAACGCCATTTTTCTTGGTCACGTCCCCGATGAACTGGTTCGCCGGGCCTACTCGACGGCTGATGTTTTCGTGAACTGGTCGGTGGCTGAGGGGTTTGGGCTACCCACCATCGAGGCTCTGGCTTGCGGTGCCCGGGTCGTGGTGCCGCCGGACAATCCCACCCTTCTGGAGATCGGCGGTCGGCATGTGACCGTTGCCGATCGGGCCGATGTGCCGGCCCTTGGCCGGGCGATTGAACGGGCCGGGCAGCGGCCACGTCAGCTCCCAGATCTGTCAGCGTTTTCCTGGGAACACCCCATCAGGCGGTTCACTGAACTGCTCTGGGACGAACCTGCTGCAGGGGAATCCACCGACGCCCACAATGGCCGCTGGCCGGGCGGGCAGAAGCATCTGGATCGCGTCGCCGCCTGAGTTGGTACGCCACCAGCAGTGAAACCGCGGATGGGCGACGGCACCTTCGCAAACGGCCCACCGGCCGGGAGTTATGCCGTGTCGCCGACCTAGGGAGAGATCCGAGCGGCTTTGAGAAAATGGTGGGAACTCACAAAAAAAGAGGTTTTGGTGACACCAGCGCGTCGGGAGAGCGTTTCACGCCCGCCGGCACCAGGGAGAAATGCCAGTGCCCATCGCGAGTCGTGGGGACCGCCAGGCTGCCGATGATGCTGGGGCCCAAACCAGTGCTCGCGGACACAAACACGGCCACGAACGAAAGCGATGCGAAAGGCCAGGACGGTCCGTGGACTTTTGCACGCGTCCCGACCCAGGAAAGGGGCGAACAGGAATCTCTGGCGCCAATCGAAGGTCGCGTCGCGAACTACCCATCAGATAACCCGCGAATAAACCGTTCGGCAGCTGTTTGGCCGACGGAGCAGAACTTCTCGACCGCATCCCCCTCGCTGACCCGATCTGACGGCCGAAAAACAGAGCAGCTGCTACCTTCTAGCTGCGTTGGATGACGATCACCGACAGGTCTTCGGGTGACGCGTGGACAGCATCGCGATCCTCCTGCACCTGGCCGAACTCCCCCCGTTTGTTCGGCGTGCCGCGCGTGGCACATTGGGTGGCTCAAGCGGTTTGCCGAGACGCGTCAGGCTTTCCCAAATCGGGCTCGGATACGTCGGAAATTAGGTCCCGGGGAAAGACCTAATCGGCAGGAGTCGCGACAGCAGTTGGGTGGGACAGGCGAGGTGAAATTTGTCTCCGAATTTCGCGCGAAGCTTCGCTGATGCGAGTCGCGACCTCTCGGCGGAACGTGGCTTATCACAAATCGCACTGACGGAACTGCTACGCTCTCCCCCGCGCCAGCCCCGGCAACGCAAGGTCTGCCCATGGCAGCTTTCTGCTGCATCTCAGTGTGCGTAAACCCGCAGTCAGCTGAGCCGGTGGAGCACGTTCCGGTCGGCTATACTTTTGTCCGTCGCGAGCAGCCCCACGGAATCTAATGCCCTCGCTCCGGCAGCCACGATGAACTGGGCGCTTTGCGCCTCAGTTCATCTTGACCAGACGGACAGCCACTCACGAACGACTCTCGTTATTCCCCCAAAGGGTCAGCCTCGTCCCATGAAACTGATCGGCTACTGCTTCCTTGTCTTGTGTGCCCTCATCTGCAACACCCTCCACGGAGGGCAGCGGCCCAACATTGTCTTCATCCTGACAGATGATCAGGGCTACGGTGACTTGGCGCGGCATGGCCACCCACTCCTCAAAACACCCCACACCAACCGTCTCCATGACGAGAGCGTGCGGTTTGACAACTTTTACGTCAGTCCTTCATGTTCACCCACCCGGGCAGCACTGCTTACCGGCATGCACGAGTTTCGCAACGGTGTCACCCATACTCGTGCCCCGCGGGAGCATCTGTGGAAGGAAGCCACTTTGCTTCCGGAGCTCCTCCGAAATGCCGGCTACAAAACGGGCATGATCGGCAAATGGCACCTCGGTTGGGATGGAGCCTATCACCCCCATCAGCGCGGCTTCGACTGGACCGTGCAGGGTGCCAAACACTTCGACCCCACGCTCGTTATTTATGACGAAGACGACAACCAGAAGCGATTGCAAACCAAGGGCTTCCGGGAAGATCTCTACTTCGATCAGGCAATGTCCTTCATCAAGGCCGCTGGTGACCAACCCTACTTTCTCTACCTGTCAACCTATTCCCCACACTCCCCGTTGAAGGCACCTGAAGAATATGTGGCCCCTTTTCGCGGCAAAGTAACCGACGATGAGGCAACGTATCTCGGGATGATTGCCAATATCGACCACAACGTCGGCCGACTGCTTGGTTTTTTGGAAGACAACCGACTTGACCACAACACGATTGTCATCTTCATGAACGACAATGGTGTGACTGCCGGGCTTGACCTCTTCAACGCCAACATGCGCGGCAGCAAATGCACCATCTGGGAAGGGGGCAGCCGGGCAATGTCATTCTGGCGGTGGCCGGGCAAATGGAAGCCAAAAAAGGTTGACGCCCTTACCGCCCATCTTGATGTTTTGCCTACGCTCTGTGAACTTGCCGGCGCAGAGATTCCCCCAGCTATTGCTGATCGGCTCGAGGGCTTCAGCATGGTGCCGCTCCTGGAGGCAGCAGGGGCTATCGCCTGGCAGGAAAATCGCTTTCTCTTCCACCATGTCGCTCGCTGGCCCAGTGGCCTGGCGGCCCAGCACAAATACGCAATGGCTGGGGTTCGACAAGGCGACTACCTACTCGTCAGAAGCCGTCCCTGTGACGACCCTGCCTGCACGACGAAGGTACTGGGCATGCAGTGCCAGACGCTGCGGAGGGTCGAAAAAGGCAGTGCGGCCGCTAATTACACGAGGCAGAACGCTCAGTTTCACTGGGGCGTGACACCACCGGACCAATGGGTACTGATTGACACCAAGTCCGACCCTGGCTGCCGCACTGACTTGGCCACAAGCAAGCCCGAACGGGTAAGTGCCATGGCAGATGCTTACGATACGTGGTGGGACGATATTTACCCGGTTATGGTTGCCCGGGGGGGCGAGTCGCCTCTGCGTGAGGTCACGGGGCAAGGGCAAAGCACCCCCTCTTCAACCAGTCTTCTGCGCCCGACGCAGGCGGCCCCCCGCGACTAACCACCAGGAAGTCATGCATGCATCACAAGACGACTCGGGGCTTCGTCTGCCTGAATGTCACGCAGTTTCTTGGTGCTGCGAACGACAACATTCTGAAGCAGTTGCTCGTGTTCGGTCTTGCGATGGGCGGGATCTGGGAGGGCATCCTAGGTCCGGGAGGCCAGGCTTGGGCGTCGTTGTGTCTTGCCGTGCCGTTTGTGCTGCTGTCCGGCTTTGCTGGTCAGTTTGCTGACAGATACAGCAAACAGCAGGTCAGCATCGTGACCAAATGGTCTGAAATAGCCATCGCATTGATTGCGATCTGGGGACTCTGGATGCAGAACGTGTGGCTGGTGTTGCTGTCCTTAGTCACCATTGCGACGCAAAGCGCGTTTTTCTCGCCCGCCAAGTTCGGCATGCTGCCAGAGATTGTGTCAAGTGAGAAACTCAGTCGTGCCAACGGCACGGTCAACATGTTCACCTACTTTGCAATCATTCTTGGAAGTGCGGTAGGGGGACCACTCTACGAGTGCTATATCGGGACCTATGGCGACGCGATGCGATGGGCGCCGGGGATCATTATTCTGCTCGTCGGCGTGCTGGGCACTGTTGCCGTTCATGGCATTCCTTCGCTGACCGCCCAGAACCCCGAGAAGCCGATCAGCTACGCCCTCTTCGCTGGCTACATCAAGACCTGGACAAGCACCCGCGGCACACCGTTACGCTCAGTCTTAATTGCCTGGACGCTGTTTTACATGATCATCGGTGGTGTTGCCGTACTGATCCTGCCCGATTACAAGGAAATTCTCGGAATATCGTATCTGCAAGTGTCGCTGCTGATGGCGCTGCTGGGAATCTCGATTGGTGTCGGTGACTACGCAGCCGGGGCGTTGTCCGGGCATGTAATTCGCCCCGGCCTCATTCGTTACGGTAGTGTTGCCAACATCGGGGCCTATCTCGCACTCGGCCTCGCACCGCCCAACTTTGCTCTGGTCACCAGCCTGCTCGCCTGCGGTGGCTTTATGTGTGGCTTTGTGATGGTGCCATTACAGACGATGGTGCAACATCTGGCTCAGGATAGTGACCGCGGCCAGGTACTTGGCCTATGGAACTGCCTGTCATTTGTAGGCGTGATCGCGGGCAACCTTATTTTTCTCGGCGTAAAAACACTGGAATTGCGGTCCGACCGGGTTTTTCTCGTGTGTGCCGCCATGACGCTGCTCTTCTACTCCCTCTATCAGTTCCGTTGGTCAAAGCAGTTTCAGGATGCCCTTGCGACGATCACGCTTTTAGACGCCCCCCAACCCTGAAGCCCGAACGCACCGACTGGTCCGGAAGTCGGGGACAGGTCAATCGCCCGGTCCTTGTTGAGACTTCCCATTGCCATGGCATTGCCTCACTTCATCCTAGGCTCTGTCTGAAAAGGGTACCGTTGGCCCGAGAGCGAGCTGCTTTGGTCCCTGGCAAGGACGGCGAAGCAGCCAGATTTGCGGATCTGGCGATGGAGCCCGATGTAGTCAGGAGGCAAATGAGCCGCTCGAAGCCAGGCATTGGGTTTTCAGACAGAGCCCAGTCGATAAGAGGACCGCGGGCGGGCGAAACCAGTACTTTGAGCGACTACCTCGTAAACGCAACACCGGGTGTTTGCGAGTGGGCATTCTGTGGGAAATCGAAGGTCAACACGAACGGTTCAGAGCCCGTGTTCTCGACTTCTACACCGCCGTTTGCAAGTGCAGCCTGAGTAATAAAACCGATCTCAGGATAGATCTCACCAAGTTTCATATCGTGGTGGCATCGCACGTTGAGCTTTCCAACACGACCGCTTCCAGCATTCGTGTGGAACAACGCCGGACTCTCTGGACAGAACTTCGCTTTGCCGCCGGGCTGTAGGATGAGGCGGAGAATCGAGCACTTCTGGTCACCGAGAAAATCGCCGTAGACAATCCACTTTGCATCGACTCCGTCAGCGGCGAATTCTTCGGCAGTGATGGCCGGCCGTGAATTATTCAGGACGAAGTTCGGGTCCTGATTTGCTGCAAAGTCGAACTTCTCAACCAGGTACTCCCAGTCCTCGTGCCGATCCTTCGGATAGTCCTCTTCCCGACAGGCATAGAACGCATCTGCTGCCCCGATACGTCCATCAAGCGTGAGGTCTTCAGCAAGAAAGTGCTCGTCCATCGTGACGTGCAGTTCATGTGTGCAAAGGTTCGTCGGCGAGTGCAGCACCCCGTTCGGCATCACGAAGCCGTTATCAATTCGCATCATCACGTGCGGCGACAAGTGCCGCACCCCGTTGTACTCGCCCTGTCCAAACCGCTTCATGCAGGCGAGGAACTGGTCCTTCGTCACGAATGGGTACAGTCCCATGGCCGTGGTGTGATAATGCGAGGCACTGACTCCGGGGTTGTCGAACGAATTGATGTCATAGACCTCCCACTTCGCCCAATGAAGATGGTGTGGGATCGGATTCAGATTGTCGAATTTCTTCGACACAATCGGCCAGGTCGGCTCGCCGTAAAGTGATTTAGAAAAGCCAGTGATCTCCTCACCCATGACAGCTTCTGGGTTGGCGACGATCAAATCCTGCAGCGAGACGAATTGGCCATCCGGTGTGAGGACGTGCGATTCCCCTTCACGAAATGGCGGCTTATTCGTGCGGGTATCAATGACGCCCGTCACGATCGGGACGGTGCAGCACATCCAGAGTTCATCAAGCCCCGTCCCGTTCATGTAGTCGGGATAGTACGACTGGGTATCGAGCCGCAGGCGTTTCCCCGGCGTACAAAATGTTCGGCCAGCGTAACGGTGCAGAAGCTGCAACACCCCGTCGTGACTGTTCAGGCAATCATCAAGAATTGCCGCTGATCCTCCGGCGGTGCCGTCGATGACATGGTACTGAGGGTACTCATGCAGTTTGTCTGGGAGGATAGTCATCGAAGCAGCCATGAGTCATGCATCTCTATGAATCTGGAAAATCGTATCGCGGTCAAAAACACTCGGGAAAAGGAGTGGGGCAGTCCAACTGGCGACAACACAACGAGGCGGCCTGAGGACCGCAAACCTGAGGTGTTGGCAGCGGTATGGAGTTTAGGAAAAAGATTGGTCGGAGGGAATGGCCCTGACGCCCCGGTGGCAGGGCCATTCACTCTGCCTGTCGGCCGAGATGATCGGTTCGCTTGACCGAAGGCGGACCGCCACACGGACACCGAGAGCGGTCTGAGGCGGCACTCCAGCTCGTTGGCCATCTCCTGGTCGGAACCATCCTGAACTGTCTGAACCCTCGCGTGGGGTGGAACAGGGAGGTTACCGCGTGTCGGTCGCTCGGCCGCAGCCTTTCCCGGCAGTCCACGAAACCGCCTGCGAGAGAGTGGTGTCTTGCCGGATAGAGAACGTGCTATCGTTAAAATTGCGGATATTCACGGGGTCCTCAGTAGAATCTGTGGGTAAAAAACGGCCTGGCATGAGCCTCTCCCCTGGGTCTTCGAGTGCGTCGCCGGCCGTCCGCAGTGGCTGGCCACGACTTCGAACGTCCCCTGCTCCAGTCGCTTGTACCAGAGCACGAAGCCGTCGCCATCCCACCAGAGCGTTTTGATCCGGTCACGTCGCTTGTTCACGAACAGAAACAGGCTGCCGTCGGCCGGGTCATCGTTGAACACGCTGCGAACGAGGCCACGCAGCCCGGTAAAGCTCTTCTGCATGTCGGTGGCGTCGGTGTGCAGGAAGATTGTCGGGGCTGGGGCAACACTCAGCATTCCGCCGGCTCCATATTCACAGCCAGGCGGTCGAGCGCGAGCCGCACCAAGTCGATCCGGTCATCCGGGATTTCCAGTGAGGCACCGCTGGGGTATCGCACGAACACCGATCGTCGCGGGATGATCTCGATGGCCGCAAATGCCGGTACCTGGTGGCTGCGCGGCTGCGGTCCGCCGTTGTTGCGATCCACACGTCGCTGCCAGTACCGAAAGGCGGAAACAGACACCCCTTCGTGCTTGCAGAACTCAGCCGGTGTCAGACCTGCCTGCTCATACCGCGCCAGTCGTAGTTGCCATTCGGCCAGCTTCTTTCGATCCACACCTCGTCCCATGAAAAGCCTCCTTCGACCATGGAAAAGGTCCATCGGCTGACGTTATCAGGGGCTGCAAGGGTGGGTGTGGTGTGCGCACACGCAAACCCGGCAAAACGGACACACGCCCAGGCCAGCGCCGCCACAACTGCCAGCCCGATTCCTAACAGCGCGGCATACGGCACGAGGCCGCCGAGGTCACTACTCCATGAGTAGCCTAGCTGTCCGTGGAAAAAGCCATCCATGGCAAGCCTGTTCGGCACGAAACGTGCTGCCTCAGATGACCGGTATTTTTAGAGTTGTTCTTGAGAAGGGAACACCGACGTCCAGCGTGGGTCGGGCTGCCCGTGCCCTGACGCCGGACACTCGCTGCGGCCCTCCAGGCCTTCGCTCGTTCGAAGC
>CBFIHA010000012.1:0-56689 GCA_965662195.1 uncultured Pirellulales bacterium | reverse complement strand
ACGCGGCGAGCAGACCGGTCACCGTGTAGACCGCGGTGCCGCCACTGGCCAGGTCGATCAGTTCGTCAATGTCGCCTGTGCCTGTGGTGTTGCCCGACCCGTCGGTGAAGACCGCGGTCCAGCTGACGCCAGAGAGCACTCCCGCAAACGGATCGGTCACCGCCGCGGCAAAGACATCGCTGTCACCGATGTTCGCAACGGAAATCTGGTAGGTGACAAACTGACCGGCCACTACCGGGCTCGTCGTCAGCTTGTCGAGCGTTAGGTCAACATCCCGGGTGATCGCGTCGGTCACCGTATCGGTGGCCGTGTCCTCAGGGCTCGTCACCGTGGCGGTGTTGACCAGGCTGCCGGTGGCTGACGCGGCGAGCAGACCGGTCACCGTGTAGACCGCGGTGCCGCCGCTGGCGAGGTCGATCAGTTCGTCAATATCGCCAGACCCGCTGGTAGCGCCCGAGCCGTCGGTGAAGACTGCCGTCCAGCTGACGCCGCTCAAAACACCGGCAAACGGATCGCTCACCGCCGCAGCGAAGACGTCGCTGGGCCCGAGGTTGCCAATCGCGATCTGATAGGTGACGGTCTGGCCGGCGACGACTGAACCGACCGTCGTCTTGTCGAGAGTGAGATCGATGATCGGGGCGTAGCTATTCGTATCGGTGGCTGTGAGCGGGTCATCCCCCGGAGCCGTCGCCGTCACCGTGTTGATCAGGTCCCCCGTCGCGCTCGACAGAATGTCGGCCAGGATCGTGATCGTGACGCTGCCGGTAAATGCATCGAGACTTACCGTTCCGGCGATATCACCCGTTGTTGGTGTGGTCGGCAGGCTGCCGCTTGCGTCGGTGTAACTCGCGAACCAGGTCGTGGTGCCTGCCAATTGGGGTGGCAGAACATCGGCCACCGCTACGTCGCTGACGCTGGCGTTCCCGGTATTTGTCAGCTCGATGGTGTAGGTCGTTGACGTGCCAGGGGCATAGGTTGTCTGGCCGTCGTCCTTGTTCAGCGACAGTTCGTAGAAGAGCGGCGGAATCACCGGGAACGGCGTCGAACTGGGGCGATGGTGTTTCCAGTTCTGACCATTTTTCTGGGTGTACTGCGAGGGTGAGGTCTGCGTCGCCGTGGCTGCCGGGCCGGTGATCAAGAACGAATAGACCGCCGTAAAGGGCTGCTGATTCACGGATGGCGAAGGAAGCGTGCCGTAGAACAGCTGATTGTCCGCGACAGGCACTCCTGAAATTTCGATGTCGGTGCTGCGGAGTTCAAAGGTATCGGCGAGCCAATCGCCGGTGGTGGCCGGCGCAAAGAGCACGCGGTCAGCCCCGTTGCCAAGTCGTCCTACAACGGTCATCTGCAGGATGTCGCCAACCGCCGGGCTGGCCGGTGAGATGGTCACGCTCTCGATCTTGTTGGGCTCTGCTTCAATCGTCTCCTGCACAGTGGCATAGGTGTAATTCTCGGTGAACAGCAGCGTGCCGCCGGCGAGCGGATTGCCGTCCCAGACCTCGAAGTCATAGCTCTGCGGCGTCGCCTGCGGGCCGCTAGCCGAGAAGTAGAGGAAGGCATTGCCGGTGTCGCCGTTGTCCAGCGGGCCAACCTGGTAGATGCCGTCTTCATGTGGTGCCAGACCGATGGTGCCGGCCCCAAAGTTGGTCGCCCGCACCCAGACATCGACCGCGGGCCCGGGATCGGTGAGATCGTTGGTGATCTGGTAGGCCGTGTATTCCGAGTCGAGGCCGGTGCCAGAGTCGATGAAGAAAATGTTGGGCGTGGTCGGATCAACGCCGGCCGGGGTCACCGCCAGCGGCAGCCGCTCTTCCAGCCGCTCAACCGGCTCGAGCACCCGCTGCCGCCGACGCCGGATGTCCCGCCCCCCCCGGCCTGGGACCGCTCGACTGGAACCCTGTGACCGAGGCGGGAAAAGCATCTCGAGGACGTTCATCGCGGTACCCTTTCGGCAGGTGGCAATAAAAAAAGCCGGCACGGACGAAGGCCCCGAAAGGCTTTCACCCGTGCCGGCTTACGCGTGGCAGAACCTCCCGGACGTCCCGGGCTGTTCCTTCGACTCGTCTTCCGACACCAGTTGGTTGTCGCGACGCAGTTGCCACCGGCCGGCCCTCAGGCCACCTGCGGCATCCGCGTCATTCAATTCCTACGCGCGGCAAAATGAGAAAGGCAAGTGGCGGGCATCGCTTTGGCCGGCCGACCAGGACGAATGGACTCAAGCCGCCCGGCGAGTGGACTGCTGGGGAGCGGCAAGGCCGAACAGAGAAAAGATATCGTCGGCCGACATGCCGCTGCCGGCGGCCGGCTCCGCCTGCGATAGGATCACGTCGGACAGGTTCCGTTTGCGGTCCAGCACCTCGTCGATTCGCTCTTCGATGGTGCCGACCGACAGAAACTTGGTCACCGTCACCGCCCCGGCCGCCCCGATCCGATGGGCCCGGTTGATCGCCTGATCTTCAATCGCCGGATTCCACCAGCGGTCGAACAGAAAGACATATTGCGAGAACTGCAGGTTGAGGCCGACCGCCCCAGCCCCATAGGAGAGTAGCAACACCGAATGCTGCTTGTCGTGGCGAAAGCGGTCGATGGCGGCATCACGGGCGGCGGTCGACATGCCGCCGTGATACTCGAGCGCCCCAAAGCGACCGAGCCGCTCGCGAAGCCGGCCGAGCGTCTCGACCCACTGGCTGAAGACCAGGGCCTTGCGGCCGCTGGCCTGCACCTCTTCCAGTTCCGCCGCTAGGCAGTCGAGCTTGGCACTGCTGCCGGTGGCGGTGTCAAAGTTGCAGATCTGTTTCAGCCGCAGCACCAGTTCGAAGACATGCTGGATGGTCGCCTCCTGCCCCATGCCGGAAAGCCTCAGCACCCCCTCTTCTTCGGCGCGGCGGTAGGTCTCCCGCTGGTCGGGTGAAAGTTCAATAAGCTGATCGCGGTCAAGCCGGGGGGGCATGTCATCGAGCACCTTGTCCTTCGTCCGCCGCAGCACGTAGTCCGCGGCAGCCGCTCCGAGTGCCCGGGGCGACATCTTGTCGTGCACATGGCCGGGGGCGACAAACTCGAAGATACCGACGAGATCCTCCGAACGGTTCTCAATCGGCGTGCCGGTCAGGGCCCAGGACCGCCCCCGGGACAGGCCGCAGACCGCCTCGCTGGTCTGGCTGGATCGGTTTTTGATCCGCTGGGCCTCGTCGAGCACGACGAGGTCGAAGCTGAGGCCGAGTTCGGCCACCAGGTCGCGGTCCCGCACGACCGATTCATAGTTCGCAATTTTCACCGGCACATCAGGCAGCGACCACTGCCAGCGGCGGCGGTCCGGACTGCCCTCTATGACGGCGACAACAATCTCCGGTGCCCAGACCGATAACTCGCGGGCCCAGTTTGAGACCAGTCCCTTCGGACAGACCACCAGCACCCGGCGGGCCTGGCCCGAACGAATCAGCAGCCGCAGCGACGAGATCGCCTGCATCGATTTCCCCAGGCCCATTTCGTCAGCCAGAATGCCGCTGACACGGGGCAGCAGAAAGGCCATGCCCTCAAACTGGAAGGGAAAGGGCGGGTGCGGGAAGCCGATCCGGCAGCCAGCCAGCAGCGTCTCGAGATCGGGCTGGAGCAGATAGAAGAGCCGCTCGGAAAGCTTGACGACATCCTGGGGCGGCTGGATGCGGGTGCGGTTTGCCGGGCGTTGGCCTGCCGGGCGGTCGGTGGCTCCGGGACACTCTCGCTGCGGCACGGGCGGCCGGTCATCACCGCCGAAGCGGTGACTGAAGACCGCCACCGGCTGCTCAAGCAGCGGTACCGATTTGATATTCACCCGCAGTGGGGTGACGGGCAGTCGCAGCGTCTGGACAAATGGCAGGGCCGGCCGGTTCACTGACGCCACCCGGGCCGTGGGCAGCGCAAGCAGGGCCTGATCGGTAGTGGCAAGGACCGGTTCGGGCGTCACGAGTGTCGCTGTGCCTCCTCAATGGCAGCACGGATGCGGCCAAACGGTTCCACCAGCTCAATGCTGGCGGCCAGAGCCGCCAGTTGATCCTGCACCGTTTCCCACTGACCGGCGTCATCGCCATGCGGCTGAACGGTGAAGCCACCGACTCGCAGATCGCCGGGATCCCCCTCGGCGGGTTCCCCCGAACGGTCGCGGACCAGCGCCACCGGGCTGGAGGCGTGCTGGCGGGCATGCAGCAGCGACTCCCGATCAGTCAGCACCGCCACCGGCTTGACCGTCGCAGCTTTCAGCAGCGGTCCGCCAATCTGCTGCCCATGCAACTGCCGCTTGAGGGTCGCGCCATAGAGGATCTCCTGGGCCCGGGTCACCCGCACGGGTGCCGTGCAGTGAAACTCCAGTGGCCGGCCCGACAGGTCGACCAGCAGATAGCCGCCGAAGGTGCCGGCCCCGGCTGCGTCGCAGATCGTTAAGAAGCCAAACGCCTTTTCACCGGCTGAATCCGAACCGCTCGCCATAGAGTATTTCCCGGAGTGACCGCGGTGCCGCCCGCCTCACTGGCATCGGTCCCCGCCGCATCCATCCATCGGGCAGACATCGATGACTCTTGAACCGCCTCAACGCCAGCGTGCCGAATTGGTTGCGGCCGTTCGGCCTGTAGCGGTTGTGCCGGTTGGTTTTCCGGCAATTCCTTTCTCGGGAGGGCGATAGCCGGTACGATTAACATGCCTTCTGGGTCTGCCACCGGGGCTCCGATGGCAGAACGTGAAGGGCTGCCGTTGCGGAATACGGCGACCAGTACCGCGAAGACACCCTCCTCTCTCCGGGAATCCCCCACGGGGGAGCGGCAAGGAGTGGCTTGTCCCACGGTCAAGGATCGCCGCCCCCAGGATCACCCATCAACCATGCCTGACCTGCCACCCCACTGCACCCAGATCGACATCACGTCAACCACTGAGAGCACCCCCACAGCCCTGCCGGCCGCCGCGGACGCCGGCAGCGGCGGTGAGGTGACGGCCCTGCTTCGCGAAATGCTGGCCGTTCAGAAAAGGTCCTGCGACATTCTTAGTGAGGTGCTCAAGCACGTTTCACTGCAACAGCGGCAGCGGGCAGCCGAACTCAAGGCCTGGCGGGAGAACAACCCCGCCGTGGCCCGCGCCTGCCGGCGAGCCGCCGAGGGCCTTTCACGGGTGCATACCGAATTTCTCACATCAATGGCTGAAGAAGCGGCCGAGAACGCCGAGGACTTTACCGACAGCGATTACGCGCTGGGGGAGTTCATCGACCGTTACGGCCCCCGGTTGGCGCACTTCAACGGAGTCATGCAGCTGCTCAGCCAACTCGCCATGCCCGAGGAAAAAAGCTCCGGCGAGTAGCCGGCAGCACCACTGTGGGCTACCACTTTCCAGGTGCCGTTCCTCCCTCCGCACTTTTTTCTGAGCCGTCCCTGCAGGAGCCAACGTCGATGACAACCGAAATCGCAGCCGAAAAACCAGCCGTGTTTGAACTGGCTGATGCGCAGAGCGTCGCCCGCAGCCGGGAGCAACTCGATGCCCACACCGTCGAGATGGTGGCTTGGCATTTCCATCCCTCCACCGGCTCGCCGTTCTGGCTGGAATATGCGGGATCACTCCCCTTCGATCCGCTCAAGGAGGTCCAGTGCTTCGACGATCTGAAAAAGTTTCCGCCATTTGAGGACGAATGGCTGCGGGGTGGTCCAGTGACCCGCTGGATTCCCAAAGGCTTTGCCGGCCAGCCGGCCTATGTCTTTGAGACCGGTGGCACGACCGGCACGCCAAAGTCACGGGTCAACCTCCGCGACTTCCGCACCGACTACGAAGAGTTCAGCGGGACCCTACCGGAGGAATTCTTTCCAAGGGGAGCCAACTGGCTGATGCTCGGTCCCTCGGGCCCCCGGCGGCTCCGGTTGTCGATTGAGCATCTGGCCCAGTTCCGGGGCGGCATCTGCTTCTGCATCGACCTCGACCCGCGCTGGGTGATCAAGCTGATTCAGAAGGGCTGGATGGAGCACCTTGAAGCGTACAAGCAGCACTGCATCGATCAGGCCATCACGATTCTCGAAGCCGGCCATGACATCCGCTGCATGTTCACGACGCCCAAGCTGCTTGAGGCCCTGGCACTTGCCCTCGAGAAAAAGGGGACCACCATCCACGAGGCGGGCATCACCGGCATCTTCTCTGGTGGCACCGAGTTCACCCCACAGTGGACCCGTTTCGCTGTTGAGGAACTGCTCGATGGGGCTTACATGACGCCGACCTACGGCAACACGCTGATGGGGCTGGCGGCGTCACGGCCAGTTGTTCCGGCAGATGGCTACACCATCGCCTACTACGCCCCGCAGCCGCGGGCAGTGATCGAACTGGTCGACTTCGACGACACCAACAGCGTGGTTTCCTATGGCGGAACCGGCCGGGTGAAGCTCACCACGCTCACCAAGGAAACCTTCGTGCCGGGCTTCCTCGAACGGGACGAGGGCGAACGGGAACGGCCCTACGCGAACTATCCCTGGGATGGCGTCAGCGGCGTCCGGCCCTTCCACAAACTGGCTACCGCCACGACCGTCGGCGTCTACTGAGTGGCCGGGGAAGCGAACGAATACAATCACCACGAAGGCCAGATTTTTTGGTGTTTCGTAAAATGCACCGGGAATCGACATATGACAGTAAACGAGAAAAGGACCCATCATGCACCTCACTGCCTTTCGCTTCGGCAAGCCGTACGAGTCGCTGGAACGCAACCAGCTGGTTCATTTCCTGACCGGTGAGCCTGTTGCCGAGGTCAGCCAGGTCGGCGGGGCAATCGTGGGCCGCGACCTCCGGAAGGCGGCTCAGGCCCGGCAGGCACTGTTGAGGTTCGATCCCGAGGAAATCGTTGAACGACTCCAGACCGCCGGCAACCTCTACGCCCTCGGTACGGTTGAGGTGGGGGGGGTGCCGCAGTCCCCCGACGACTTTGTCCGACACCAGTCGGCCACGACCGGCCTGCCGGAAAGCCTCTGCCGGGCCAACATGAAGAAAAACCTGTTCGTGCTCTCGAACATGGACCGGATGCTTGACGCCCTCTCCCGTGGCCTGCCACCAGAAATCCTCTGGAAGGGCTACGGGACCGAACACCGTGACGTCGTGGTCAGCTACCAGGCCCAGTCGCCGGTCCTTGGGCTGGTGTTGCCGAGCAACTCGCCCGGCGTCCACACTCTCTGGCTGCCGGTGGTGGCCCTCGGTGTCGGCCTGCTGCTCAAACCCGGTGGCCAGGAGCCCTGGACCCCCTACCGCATGGCAGCGGCGATGATCGAGGCGGGCATCCCCGCCGAGGCGATCGGTCTCTACCCCGGCCCGACCGATGTCGGCTCGGCGATTCTGGCCGGCTGCGGCCGCAGCATGATCTTCGGCTCGGCCAAGACGGTCGAACAGTATCGCGGCAACCCGGCGGTGCAGGTGCACGGTCCCGGCTTCTCCAAGATTCTGCTCGGTGACGACTGCGTCGACCACTGGGAGGACTACCTTGACGTGATGGCCGACAGCATTGCGGCCAACAGTGGCCGCGGCTGCATCAATTGCTCGGCCATCTACGCCAGCCGTCACACCCGCGAAATCGCCGACGCCCTGGCCGAGCGGCTCGGGCCGCTGGAGGTCAAGCCGCCGGATGACCCCGAGGCAAAGCTGGCCGCCTTCACTGTACCGGGGGCAGCCAAGGCGATCTGGGCACAGATCGAAGGACTGCTCGACAAGCCGGGAGTGTCCCACGCCACCGCGGCCCACGGACCCCGCTTTGTCGAGGGTGAGCGGTGCGGCTGGCTGCGGCCGGTGATCGCCCACTGCAGTTCCCCCGACCCGGAAATCGCCCGCGCCGAATACATGTTTCCCTTCGCCAGCGTGGTTGAGTGCCCGCAGGCGGCCATGCTTGATCGGATCGGACCGACGCTGGTGGCCACGGCCATTACAATCGATGATGGCTTCCGTCAGAGCCTGATCAATGCCACCCAGATCGACCGGCTCAACTTCGGCCCACTCCCCACGATCAAGCTCGACTGGCTGCAGCCCCACGAAGGCAACATCATCGACTTTCTCTACCGCTCACGAGCCCTCCAGTTGGCTGACCTTGCCGTGACGAGTGGAAGTCCCCTGGCGGCCAGTGCAACGGCGGGCAGCTGAACCGATGGGCACGGACGTCGCGAAGCCGACGACGCAGACAGCCTTCAGCTTTCGGGCAGCGACCCGGCTGATCGTCGGCCCCGGCACGATCGGCCGACTCGGACCGGTGGCAGCCGACCTCGGTGGCAGCCGGGTGCTGGTCGTGAGCGACCTGGGCGTAATTGCGGCAGGACACACCCGAACCGGAATGGAGGCTCTGGCAGCGGCTGGCTGCGTTGCCGGAGTTTTCAGCGACTTCACCGAAAACCCGACCACCGCTCAGGTGGAGGCCGGCACTGCCTTCGCCCGTGATTTCCGCCCCGATTTGATCGTTGGCCTCGGGGGCGGCAGTTCGATGGACTGCGCGAAAGGCGTCAACTTTCTGCTTGGCGGTGGCGGCCGGATGCAGGACTACCGAGGCCGTGGCACCGCACACCTGCCGCTGCTGCCGTCAATCGGCTGCCCAACAACAGCGGGCACCGGGAGCGAAACCCAGTCATTCGCCCTGATCAGCGATGCCGAGACCGGCGCAAAACTTGCCTGCGGCAACCCGGCCGCGGCTTTTCGGGTGGCGATTCTCGACCCCCTGCTCACCCTGACGCAGCCACCGCGGGTCACTGCCCTGACCGGGATCGATGCTATCTCGCACGCCCTCGAAAGCCATGTCAGCACGGCGGCAACGCCGGCCTCACGGCTCTTTTCCCGTGAGGCCTGGCGGCTGCTGGCCCGCCATCTGCCAAGGGTCCTCGATGACGGCACTGATCTTGCAGCCCGCGAGGGGGTGCAGCTCGGGGCCGCCTGGGCGGGGCTGGCGATTGAAAACGCGATGCTTGGAGCGGCTCACGCCCTGGCAAATCCACTCACGGCGGGGCACGGTGTTGCCCACGGTCAGGCCGTCGGGCTGATGCTGCCGCACGTGGTGCGGTTCAATGCCGACGCGGCAGCCGAACACTACACCGAACTGGCCACCATCACCGGCATTCCGGATCCCTCCGCCACGGGACTCGCTGATTGGCTCGATAAACTGCTTGTCCGGGCCGGGCTGGCCCGGACACTGCCTGAGTGTGTCACCGTGAGTTGCGCGGCGGTCGACATTGATCGGCTGGCCAATGAGGCGGCCGACCAATGGACCGGCAGCTTCAATCCGCGGCCCTGCACTGCCGCCGACTTTGGATCCCTCTACCAGCAGGTGACGCGTTGATGCAGCATCGCCACCCCCCCTCAAGCAGGTGGATCGTTCTCTTGCGGACGGAAAACGGTCTGAGCACCCAATCGGTGCCAGTCGCCCGTCGTGCTTTCCCCTGGGAGCCACCCGCCGTTTACAGAAACCCCCGGCGCGAGCCGAGGGAATAGGTTTGTTGGATGAAAAGACGCGGTTTCCCTCAGCGTCCGCTTTTTGATGGTGCGCTCAGCGGAACCGAAATCCAGGAAGCCCGAGGCGTGATCTTTGATGTTGCGCTGAGTGAAACCGAAATCCAGGAAGCCCGAGGCGCAAGCCGAGGGAATGCGGTTCTTGGTTCACACACGCGATTTCCCTCAGCTTGCGCTTCGGGCTTTGAAGCAGGTACTTTTTGACGGACTTTTTTGCTGATCGCCGTGCACGCGCAACATCAAAAGGCGCGAGCCGAGGGAATACGTTTAATGGATCAAAAAAATGCGGTTCCCCTCAGCGTGCGCTTCGGGCTTCGAAGCAAGGGCTTTTTTGGGCGGGTGAGCGCGAACGCGCACCATCAAAAATCGCGACTGAGGCTTTCAAGGGTCTTCATCACACGAACAGCCGAGCCACTACGCTTGCTCAAATGCATCGGCCGGCTGACGCTGACCACGATCGTATTGCTGATTTACCTAGGCCCGCTTGCTGCCGCTGAACCGGCGGACGAGGCTGCCGCCAGCCCACAGGCCTGGCCGGTCTTTCGCGGCACACCCGCCGGCACCGGCCGCTCAAGCGTGACGCTACAACTGCCGCTTGTCGAACACTGGCAGCGGCGTTTTGAGGGTCGTTCCTTCACTGCCACGCCCGTAATCGCCGCAGGTCGCGTCTATCTGGGCGATCTTGACGGTGGCTTTCTGGCTCTGTCACTCGACACGGGAAAAACCAGCTGGGAATTTCAATCGAGCGACTCGGGCTTCCCGTCCGCAGCAGCCGTCTCCACCACCGAGGCCCTTCCGCTCGTGGTCGTTGGTGATGATCTGGGCATCATTCGGGCGTTTGACCGCGGCAGTGGCAGACTCGTCTGGACCGCCGAAACCACTGGTGAGATCTCCGGCGGCCCGACCATCCTGGCCGATCATGAGCCCCCCGTGGTGCTGATCGGTTCGCAGGATGCCACGCTGCGATGCCTGCGGCTTGCCGAGGGCCAGACCGTCTGGACGCATGAAATCGCCGATCAGATCCGCTGCTCGCCAACCGTCGGCACCGGCCCCGACGGCGAGCGGGTCTTTCTGGCCGGTTGTGACGGCCGCCTGCACATCATCGCAGTCGATTCGGGACAGGAGGTGGCCGAGGTGCCGCTGGGTGGGCCGACCGGCACGACACCGGCGGTGGCCGGATCAAAGGTCTTCTTCGGGACCGAGGGGGGCCGATTTTTTGCCATCGACTTCATAAGTGGAAAAGTGGCCTGGGAGCATCAGCCGGCGGCGAACGGGCTGGCCTATCGCTCAAGCGCTGCGGTCGCCGGCGGACTGGTCGTGGTTGGTTCCCGGGGGCGGGTGGTTGAGGCTTTTGCGGCGGACGACGGAAGTCGTCGCTGGCAGCGCCCCCTGCGGGGGCGGGTGGACGCCTCTCCAGTCATCATCTCAGCGGTGGACGAGCGATTGAACGGGGGTGAGGCGACTCCGGTCGCTGTAGTCCCCGACACCGGCGGCCGCATCTCGATGCTGCGGCTGAGCGACGGCGAACCCTGCTGGGAATTCGATGCCGGCGGCAGCTTTGCCGGGTCGGCGGCGGTCGTTGCGGACCGGCTCGTCGTGGCTTCTGAGGACGGCACCGTCTGGTGCTTCCGCTCGGGGCCCGCCGGGGGAACTGGGGACTCTGGCAGATGAATGCCGGCCAGCCGGTGCCACCCGACAGTCTGTTCCCGCCGATGCCGATGAGCAAAACCAGTGCCGGGTGTCAGACCGGCGAAAGGATGGAAAACCCCCGGTTATTTCTGGGGTTCCGAAAAAATTCCGGCTGATGACAGAACCAGAACCTGGCCAGCTCCGTATCATTTGGTGCGCCCGTCGGCAGCGTCTCTTTCGAGCCGCACAACCGCCGGGTGGAGGAGGAACAGCACCATGGCTCGAAAAGACGCACTTTTGAACCTCCATGCCATTCTCATCCGGCGGCGTGACGCGTTGCGTCGGGCCCTCGCCGGGGATTTGACCCTGCTGCGGGAACTCCGCAGTGAGTCACCGGGGGATGTCATCGATGCGGCCGTTGACACCGCTCAGGACGAGATCAGTTCGCAGCTTGCTGAGGTTGAGGCCCGGGAACTCGGCTCGATCGAGACTGCGCTTGAGCGGATGCGGGAAGGCAACTACGGCACCTGCGAACTCTGTGGCGGCAAGATTCCGCTGGCGCGTCTGCAGGCCCTGCCCTATGCCACTATGTGCATCGGCTGCCAGCGTGAACTCGAAGACGAGGGGGCACGCTTCTCCGCCGAATCTGGTCGGGTTGGCTCCTGACCCGCTCGGCCGTCGCCAATCGCTGAAAACCGCTCCACCATGTTCTCGGAGGTATACTTCCGGGTGGCAGCAGCATGAAGCGAAGAGGGAGGCAGGCCATGGCGGTGCGACTGACAAGTGGAGAGCAGACCTGCCACGCCCGCTGGGTGGCCTGCCTCGTTATCATCGTTGCCGGGACGACCTCCGCGGAAGAACCGGGCTCATCGCTACGACCGATTCAGCCGGCGGCCGCCGGGCGGGCCGAGCGGATCGATCCCTTCAGCGGCAGCCGGCTCTCGGCCGATGAGCGGGAGCGTCTTTACGATGAGGTGGCCCAGAATGCTCGAGAGTTCGAGCGGCAAGGGGCTCAGTTGCGGCGGCTTTCCCTGCTGCTGCGGCCGGCTGTGGTGCACATTGATGCCCGCAAGACCAGCCGGCGGGGCCGGACGGTGCGGGAAGACGAGGAGGAGGCCGGCTCCGGTGTGATCACCCGGCTGGCTGGTCAAACCGTTGTCATCACCAACCGGCATGTCATCCACCGGGCGGAACTCGACAACATCACCATCCGGCTCGACAACGGCCGTGAAATTCAGCCGGCCCGCATCTGGACCGATGCCGACACCGACATTGGCGTGATGCTGCTGGAGGAGGCGGATCTGCCCACCGCCCGCCTGTCATCCCGCGACGGCGTCCAGATCGGCGATATGGTGCTGGCCATCGGGAGCCCCTTCGGCCTGGCCCACTCGGTGACCCTCGGCATCGTCTCGGCGAAGGGCCGCCGCGATCTCGATCTTGGCGAGGGGGGCATCCGCTTCCAGAACTTCATTCAGACCGATGCCGCCATCAACCCGGGAAACAGTGGCGGACCACTGGTCAACCTGCGGGGTGAGGTGGTCGGCCTCAATACCTGCATTGCCAGCAACTCTGGAGGGAACGAGGGCATCGGGTTTGCCATTCCGATTTCGATGGTGATGTTCGTGGCCCGGCAACTCGTTGAGCAAGGGACGGTCTCCCGGGCCTATCTCGGCGTGGCCCTCGACAAGACCTTCTCGCTGGCGACCGCCCACCGGCTGGGCATGATCAGGCCGGTCGGTGCCCGCGTCACCGGCATCACCCCCGGGTCGCCGGCTGAAACCATCGGCCTCCAGCCCAACGATGTCATCCTTGAGTTCGGCGGCGAACCAATCGATGACGACGACCACCTGGTCAGCCTGGTCAGCATGACCCCGACCGACCAACGGATCCGGCTCCGGGTCTTCCGCAACGGCCAGCCCCTGTCACTGGAGGTCACCGTCGCTTCGCGTGACCAGTTCGAACCGCAGTAACGCCGCTGCCTGGCTGTCCTTGGAAAAAGCCCTCCATGGCCCCTGCCCGCGAATGCGGCAGATCATTCCCGCAGTCTGCTAGCCGTGCGAGACCTCCCCAAGCCGCTCGAGGGTTGTCGCCGCGGTTCCCGTATCGATTACCTGCTCGGCCAGCAGCCTGGCTGCCGGCAGGTCGGCCGCCTGGCCTGCCGCCCAGAGGACGGCCGCCGCATTGAGCACCACGATGTCACGGCAGGGCCCCGGGGCACCGGCCAGCACTGCCCTGATCCGCTCGGCACTGCCGGCAGCATCGCTGACGAGAAGTTCCTGACGGGCCGACTCCGGTGCTGTCGCCAGGCCAAAGTCCTCGGGTGTCCACCGCCGCTCCGCCAGCCCGGCAGGTGTCACCTCGATCACCCGGGTGGCCGCAAACAGCCCGACTTCGTCGACGCCATCCTCAGCGGAGACAATCAGGGCCCGAGCCAGTCCGATCAGGCGGGCCGCCTCGGCCAGCGGCGCCTCAGCCCCCGGCCTCCCCACCCCGATCACCTGCACCGTGGCGGCCGCCGGATTGCAGAGCGGGCCGACCAGATTGAAGACGGTTGGCCGGCCGATGCGGCGTCTCAAGGGTCCGAGGATCGCCATCGCCGGGTGATGGGCGGGGGCAAAACAGAAGCAGATACCGGCCTGCTCGAGGCAGGCCCGGGTGACCTCAAGCGGGGCATCGACCCGCACCCCGAGTTCCTCGAGCACATCGGCCGAGCCGGTTTTACTCGAGACAGCCCGATTCCCATGTTTGGCAACCGACACACCGGTGGCGGCAACCACCAAGGCGGCGGCGGTGGAAATATTGAAACTGCCCGAGCCGTCACCACCGGTTCCACAGGTGTCGACCACCGGACCGGCCACCGCAGCCTCCAGCGGCCGCATCCGGCGGCGGAGGGCGTCGGCCACGCCCGCGACCTCGGCTGCCACCGGCAGGCGGTCGGCCGACCTGGTCAGCCAATCGGCAAAGGCATCCGGCTGGAGTCCGCCGTCGAGAACGGCGTCGACCAGCTGGGCGATTTCAGCCCGCAGGAGCGTCTCGCCCGCCGCCTCGGCCGCATCGGCCCGGGCGAGCAACTCAGTAGCCTGATCGGTATCCATCGGTGTTCCTGCTGATTCTGGGGGAAAAACAGCCCGGGCTGTGTTCACACCGGCCAACCGTCGCGCGGAAACGGCGAGAATACCGGATCGCCACGAAGGCACGAAGGACACAAAGGCGGTCGGGGGGGTCAAACTGGCTGCAAGGGGCGATTTCAGGGCCGCAAGCGAGATTTATCACTTTCAGCGGCAACAGCGGCATCATTCACCGGCAGTTGTTATCAGCCAGCTTCATGCCCTTCGTCGTGAATTGAAAACAGTTCCGCTACAAGCATCGGCAGCCTTTCCAGAACGGTCCTGTTTCCGGGCCGAAGCGACCACGCTAGGATTCTGTCATGCCGCGCAAGGTGATTATCGATGTTGACCCGGGTATCGACGATGCCGTGGCAATCCTGCTTGCACTGTTCGACCCCCGGCTGGAGGTGCTGGCGGTCACGGCAACCGGCGGAAACGTGCCGGCAGAACAAGCCTCGACCAATCTCCAGGCTCTGGTCACCTACCTCGACCCGCCGCGGTTGCCCCGGATCGGTATCGCCCCGGGGGACGGCGTTCTGCCCGAGCGATCCTTCAGCATGCACGGGCAGGACGGTCTGGGGGGCATCAACCTGCCAACCGTTTCGCTCCACGGCAGCCATCCGGCCGAAAAGGTGATCTGGGAGACAATCAAGGCCCACCCCCGCGAGGTCACGATCCTCAGTCTCGGCCCGCTGACGAACCTCTCACGGCTGCTCCGTCGCGACCCGGCCATCCTTGAACTCATCGGTGACGTGCTGATCTGCGGTGGCACCCTCCATGCCGGCGGCGGGGCGACGCCGGTGGCTGACTTCAACTTCTATTGTGACCCCCTGGCGGCCCGGCATGTGATCCGGGAGCCCTGCCACAAAACGCTGCTGCCGCTTGAGACAAGCTCCCAGGTCGTCTTTGGCTTCGAGATGCTCGACCAGTTGCCAGATGCTTTCTCCCGAGCTGGCCGGATCCTGCGGCGGATGCTCCCCCATGCCTTCCGCGCCCATCGCCAGCTGCTCGGCAGCGAGGGAATCCACCTGCATGACGTTGTCTCGCTGGTCGCGCTGACCAACCCCGAACTCTTCCGGCGTCAGACCGTCGCTGCCGATGTCGAAATCAACGGCGAACTGACTTCTGGCATGCTCGTGATCGACCGCCGGCAGGTCCGGGAGTGGAAGCCCAATCTGGATGTGCTTGTCGGCTGCGACGTTGCTGCGGTCAAAGACTGCATCCTGCGGGGCCTCACCACCGCCGCCGATGCCACCTGATTTTCCGGACCGACTTCAGCTCAGCGGCACTGCCAGGCCGTCGCAGGCCAGCTCCATTCCCGGCGGCAGGCCAGCCGCGACCTCGGCATGATCGACCTCGTGCGACATGTGAACAAACAGCGTCCTCCGAGCGGCCACCTGGCGGGCGACGGCAATCGCCTCAGCGATTGAAAAATGGGTCGGGTGGCGGGAGGCCCGCAGGCAGTCAAGCACCAGCAGGTCGAGCCCCGCCAACAGCGGCCAGGTCGCCTCCGGAATCTCATTGGTGTCGGTGCAGTAGGCCACTTTCCCGAACCGAAAGCCGAGCACGTCGAAGACACCATGCCGCAGCCGCAGGGGGGTGATGGTCGTTCCCAGCAGCTCAAAGGGCGTTGTGCCGATTTCCTGGAGGGTCAGCTTCGGCAGCCCGCCACCGGGTGAGCTGGGGGGCTCGAAGGCATAATCGAAGGCGCGGCGGATGCGGGCCTCGACCCGCGACTCGCAATAGACCGGCAACGGCCCACCCCGCTGAAAACAGATCGGGCGGATGTCGTCGAGTCCGTAGACATGGTCGACATGATCGTGCGTGTAGAGGATTGCATCCACCGTGCCGATGCCCTCCCGCAACAGCTGCATTCGCAGGTCGGGAGTGGTATCGATCAGCAGCGTACCGTCCGGCAGTCCCAGGACGACACTGGTCCGGCTGCGGCGGTTGCGGAGATCACCACTCGTGCAGACCGGGCAGCCACAGCCGACCACCGGCACCCCGACACTCGTGCCGGTGCCCAGAAAGAGCAGTTGCCCGCGGAGGTCACGCGGTGGCAGGGGAACGAAGGAGGCAGACGGCATGAACCGAGAACGGTTGGAGGCTGATGGTACTCTTTCGCATCGTACCTGAGACTGGCTCGTTCGATGCCCGTGATACTTTGTCAGGGTTGCAGAACGATGTTCCAGCCCCCTGGCTTCACCGTCGGGGTGATCCCGTCGGCCGGCAGTGTGCTGGCCACCGCTTCCCGCAGCAGGTGCACGAGCTTCGCCTGCGTCTCGGCGTGGGCCGGAGTGTCGGCCAGATTGATCAATTCCACCGGGTCGGCCTCGTGGTCGTAGAGTTCTCTTCCGGCCCGCCCCTCGTCCCACTCGGTGTACCGCCAGCGGGGCGTTCGCAGCGAATAGCCGAAAAACTGTTCACCCTTGCCGCGACGGACCACCTGCGTCAGGGCCCAGTTGCGGCCGGGCTGCCGGGGATCGGCCAGCAGCGGCACCAGGCTCTGGCCCTGCAGATTCTTCGGGGCCGTGACGCCGCAGAGTTCAGCCAGCGTGGGGAACAGATCGACCTGCGAGACAGGTGCGGCGGCCACGCTGGCCGGCCGTGAAATACCTGGGGCCACGACCAGCAGGGGGACCCGGGCGCTTTCTTCGAACAGGCTCTGCTTCTGCCAGAGCCCGTGCTCGCCCATGTGATAGCCATGGTCGCTGGTGAAGACGATCACCGTCTTGTCGGCGAGGCCGAGTCGGTCGAGGGTGTCGATCACCCGACCAACCTGGGCATCCATGAAACTGATGCTGGCGTTGTAGGCCTGCCGACACTGGCGGCGGAGTTCGTCGGTAAGCTTGTCCTGCTCCTTCTTGTAGCTGCCGAGGGCCGCCGCAGGCAGATCGGCCTGGTCCGCCGCCACCCCCGTGACCACCGGCATCTGCTCAACCGGGTGCCAGCCAAAGTAAGGTTCCCGCGGTGCCACGTAGGGCGTGTGCGGCCGGAAGAAGCCGACCGCCAGAAAGAACGGCCGCGAACGATCGCGGGCACACCGCTCGAGCACCCACTCGGCGTCGGCCGCCATCATCCCATCCGTATGGAACCCATCGGCTTTGGGGGAGGCGTACCAGCTGAGGGTGCCGCCGAACCTGCCCGGCGAAAGCGAGAAAATCTCTGGCTCCTCCTCCAGCCGGTCGACCCCGGCTGGGTTCAGCTCAAGCTCCCAGGAGGCGGAGTCGTCGTGACCATTGGTGCCGACGCTCAGGGGCACGTTGTAGTGATAGAGCTTGCCGATCCGGGCGGCGAAGTAGCCGGCCTGCCGAAAGGCCTGCGGCAGGCTTACCTGACCGGGAATCGCCTGCCGGAAGATCTGCGCGTTTGCCATGATGCCGGTGGCGTTCGGGTAGAGCCCGGTCAGGAATGAATTCCGGCTCGGGCCGCAGAGCGGAAAGGTGCAATAGGCCCGCTCAAAGCGGACCCCCCGGGCAGCAAGCCGGTCGAGATGCGGGGTGCGGGCGAGCTGGTCGCCGTAGCAGCCGACCATGTTGTTGAGGTCGTCGGAGACGATGAACAGGACATTCAGCCGGTCCTCTGACGGGGCTGCGGCCAGCCCCCCGGCCAACCCTGCCCAGAGGGCAATCCCCAGCACAACCAGTCTGTTTCCCAGCATCTCATTTCCCTTCCTGCGGTGGGTGGCGGATGGCTCCCGGCCCCGCTGAACCTTGCCCAGGATCGGGCTCCCGGCCGCGAGTCACCTTGACCCTGTGCCGACCCCATGGCGAGAATCCGTTATAAGGTTCTTGAGCGGCCGGTCGCAAACGTGCCCCGCTGCCAGCACGTGCGGCCTTCGACCGGCAGCTGGCGACGACCGAGGCTGGCCTCCCGTAACGCCGCTATTTTGCTCCCCAAACACTGCCACCATGGAACAACTGGAACGTATCTGGGACGCCGTCAGCAACTTTGCGACGGCTCTCACCAGCCGCGTCGAACGGTTCATCACCGGGCTGTTCGGCTCGTCGAATGCCCGTTACCTGAAGCGGCTGGAAGCGAAGATCGAGGCAATCAACTCGCTTGAGGCCCGCTACCAGACGATGAGCGACGCCGAACTGCGGGCCCAGACCGCTGAGTTCAAGCGGCGGCTGGAGGCGGGCGAAACCGTCGACGACCTGCTGGTCGAGGCCTTCGCCGTCTGCCGCGCGGCAGGCCAGCGGTTCCTTGGCATGCGTCACTATGACGTCCAGCTGATCGGCGGCATGGTGCTCCACTCCGGAGCGATCGCCGAGATGATCACCGGCGAGGGCAAGACACTGGTGGCGACCCTGCCGGCCTACCTCAATGCCCTCGAAGGCAAGGGGGTGCACGTCATCACGGTCAACGACTACCTGGCCCGTCGCGACATGGAATGGATGGGACCGCTCTACATCGGGCTCGGCCTCACGGTCGGCGCCATCCAGTCGGGCATGGAGTCGGACGAGCGGCAGCGGGCCTACGCCTGCGACATCACCTACGGCACCAACAACGAGTTCGGTTTCGACTATCTCCGCGACAACATGCGGATGGCCGCCCGCGGCGACGACCGGTTTGCCAAGCAGCAGCAGCAGTCACAGGGCCGGTTGCACTACGCCATCGTCGACGAGGTTGACAACATCCTGATCGATGAGGCCCGGACGCCGCTGATCATCTCCGGGCCGGCCCACGACGACGTCACCAAATACGCTCGGGCCGACAAGGTCGCCCGGCAGCTGAAGGCGGACGAACACTTCGAGGTGCAGGAGAAGGAACACACCGTCAACCTGACCGAGGCGGGCGTGCGGCAGGCCGAAAAGCTGGCCGGCGTCGAAAGCTTTTACACCGCCGGCAACATGGAGTGGCCCCACCTGATCGACAACGCCCTCAAGGCCCACCATCTTTACAAGCGGGACGTCAACTACGTCGTCCAGCAGGGTGAGGTGGTGATCGTCGACGAGTTCACCGGCCGACTGATGCCGGGCCGGCAATGGTCCGACGGTCTGCATCAGGCGGTCGAGGCCAAGGAGGGGGTGCGGATCAAGGAAGAATCACAGACCCTTGCCACCGTCACACTGCAGAACTTCTTCAAGCTCTACGACAAGCTCGGTGGCATGACCGGCACGGCCATGACCGAAGCCAACGAGTTTTGGAAGATCTACAAGCTCGATGTCATCGCCATCCCACCGAACCGGACCCTGCAGCGGATCAACCACCCCGATGTCATCTTCCGCACCGAGCGGGAGAAGTGGATCGCAGTGGCCGACGAGATCGAACGGATCAATCGCTGGGACACGCTCAGCCTGGCCGACGGCAGCTGGAAGATCGGCAAGATTCTCAAAGAAACCGACGCTGGCTATGAGTTCCAGCCCAAGGGCGAGAAGCAGACCCAGACGATTCCCGCCGAAAAGGTGAAAGAGATTCAGCGGAGTGGCCTGCCGATCCTCGTCGGCACCGTCTCAATCGAGAAGAGCGAACGGCTCGCCGAACTGCTCGACAAACGCGGGGTCGAGCATCAGGTGCTCAATGCCAAGCAACACCAGCGGGAGGCCGACATCGTCGCCCAGGCCGGTCGGCTGAGGGCAGTGACAATCGCCACCAACATGGCCGGCCGCGGCACCGACATCATCCTGGGCGGCAATGCCGAGACCATGGCCTGGGCCACGCTTCAGCACACCTACCCGACCCGGCTCGATGTGCCCAAGGACGAGTGGGACCGCCTGATCAATGAGATCGCCACCCGCGAGAATATGAAGCCCGAGGGGGAAAAGGTCCGTGAGATGGGCGGGCTGCAGATCGTCGGTACCGAACGGCACGAGTCACGGCGGATCGACCTGCAGCTGCGGGGCCGCTGCGGCCGGCAGGGCGACCCCGGCAGCAGTCGCTTCTACCTGTCGCTCGAAGACGACCTGATGCGGATCTTCGCCGGCGAATGGGTCAAGAACGTCCTGACCAGACTGGGCATGCAGGACGGCGAGGCGATCGAAAGCCGGATGGTCACCCGCCGGGTCGAGGCGGCCCAGAAGAAGGTTGAGGAACGGAACTTCGAGGTCCGCAAGAATCTGCTCGAATATGACGAGGTAATGGATGAACAGCGGAAGCGGGTCTACGGCTTCCGCCAGCAGATTCTCGAGGGGCGTCCCGCTGACGATGAGCAGGCAGAGGACCGCGACAGCCAATGCCGTGAGCTGATTCTCGAGATGGTCGACCGCCAGATCGACCAGCACATCAGCAGCTTTATTGACCGCGACTACGGGGCCCAGACGTTTGCCGGCTGGGCGTCGTCGCAGCTGGCCTGTGAGCTCGACGCGGCCGACTTCCGCGGACTCAGCCCCGAAGAAGCGGTCCGGCTGGCCCACGAACAGGCCACCCGTCGGGCGGAGGCCCAGATCTTCGAAGCGGTCGAGGAAACCCTGCCGGTAACCGAGGACGAGATTGAATGGAACTGGGCGGCCCTAGCCAGTTTTGTCAACGCCCGCTGGAAACTCTCAGTCAACGACCGGGATCTCAAGCGGGTGGGCAGAGGGGATGTCGCGGAGTGGCTCCAGCAGCGGGTGACCGAGGCGGTTGAAAAGGCTGACCTCACCGAAGGTGAACGCTTTCTTGCCTCCGACTTCGGCCTCCGCTCAGCCCGGGCCTGGACCGACTGGCGATTCGGCATCGAACTCACGGACAACGATCTGGCTGCGATTTCAGCGGCCGATCCCGATCCGGAGGCCTTCAAGGCGATCGTCCGCCAAAAGGCCCAGTCTGCCTATCGGCAACGTGAAATCGAATATCCGGTGCTGGTCGGCCTGGCCCACTTTGCCGGCAAGCAGCCCGACGGATCGAGGCGGCTCGACCGCGAGGGGCTGCTCGCCTGGGCCCGGGACCGGTTTGACCCGGAACTGGACGAGGCCGCAGTCGCCCCCGCCGACCTCGACACCCTCAAGCAAACCCTGATGGCAGCCAGTGCCCGACGGCATGACCAGGCCGCTGCCCCCCGGGATGAAATGCAGCGAATGGAGCGGGCGGTGCTCCTCCAGATTCTTGACAATGCCTGGAAGGACCACCTGCTGGCGATGGATCATCTCCGCAGCAGTGTCGGCCTGCGGGGCTACGCTCAGGTCGACCCGAAGGTCGAATACAAGCGCGAGGGCATGCGGACCTTTGACCTGATGTGGCGGGGCATCGACGAACGGGTCGTCGATGTCGTCTACCGGATTGAACAGGTCGAAGACGATGCCCTGCGGAGCACCTGGCAGGAGACGGCGGCGATTCACGAAGACTCGTCCGCGGCGGCTGCCCTGGAAGGCCTCGACTCGTCGGCCGCCGACCGTGGTGATTCCGGACCAGTTCAGCCGATCCGCAACGTCGGCCAAAAGGTGGGCCGCAACGATCCCTGCCCCTGTGGCAGCGGCAAAAAATACAAAAACTGCTGCGCCCGTTCGACCAGTGTGCCGACGGGGTGAGTGGTGGTCCCGCTGGCCCTCGATCTTGCCTACCTCGTCGTGGCCGTCATCGCCCTGCCCTGGGTGCTCTGGCGGAGACTGGCTGGTGGCCGGCCGGTCGCCGCGCCGCTGGCGAGGTTCCTGGGCCGGGTGGAAATCGCCCCGCGTCCCGCAGCCAGCCGCCGGGTCTGGCTGCACGGGGTCAGCGTCGGTGAGGTGCAGCTGCTGGCCACGGTGGCAGCGGAATTGAAACAACGGGCCGACCAGGCTGGCCGGCCGATCGACTGCGTCATTTCTAGCTCGACCACGACGGGCCTTGCCCTGGCTGACCACCGGTTCGGTGGGGACCGCACCTTCCCCTGCCCGCTCGACTTCAGCTGGGCGGTCCGTCGTGTCCTGCAGCGGGTCGAACCCGACCTGCTGGTGCTTGGCGAGCTAGAGCTCTGGCCCAACTTGCTGGCGGCGGCGGCGGACCGGGGCGTGCCCGTGGCCGTCGTCAATGGGCGGATGAGCCCGCGGAGCTTTCGTGGCTTTTCCCGGGTCCGGCCGTTGGCCGCCGCCATGCTCAGCCGCGTGCGGCTCGTTCTGGCCCGCTCACAGGAGGATGCACAGCGGTTCACCGCCCTCGGGGCTCCGACGGTGCAGGCGGTCGGCTCGCTCAAGTTCGACGGCGTGACCGGTGACCGACAGGCCGAGCCGGTACAGCGGCTGCGGCAGCTGGCGGGCATTGGGTCGACAACCCCGGTACTCCTGGCCGGCAGCACCCAGGAGCCGGAGGAGGCCCTCGCGGTTGCGGCCTTTGTGGCGTTGCGGCCCCGACACCCTACCCTGCGGCTGATTCTCGTCCCGCGGCATGCCGAGCGGGCCGGAACCCTTTCCAGTTGGCTGGAGGAGCGGCTGCGGCAACCGGATGCTGAAGGCCTCCGCTGGGACCGCCGCAGCCAACGTACCGAGCAGGCTCAGCCCGGACCGCCAGCCGACATTCTGCTGGTCGATGTCACTGGCGAACTGGCTGCCTGGTGGGGGGTCGCCACCGTCGCCTTCGTCGGCGGTAGCCTCGACGGCGTCCGCGGGGGGCAGAACATGCTCGAACCGGCAGCCTACGCCGCCGCGGTCTGCTTCGGCCCCCACACCCGCAATTTTCGCAGCGAGGTGGCCCAACTGCTCGCGGCTGATGCTGCCCGGGTGGTCAGCGACGGTGAATCCCTGACCGCCTTCGTCGGCCACTGCCTCGATGAGCCCAGTTTTGCCGCCGCCATGGGGGAGCGGGCCCGCGACGTGATCGACGCCAATCGTGGTGCGACGGCCACCACGGCCGGCCACCTGCTCCGGCTGCTTCCGGACGATTCGCCATTGCCAGTTGCCGGCGGCGGACAAAATCCCGATACTACAGGCTCGTGAGCGTGGCGGTGATGGCTGGTTCGCTCGTCAGACAGACTTTTCTTTTTCGCACGAGGCATCGAACGTGGCGCACGGCAAATATCTCTTTACCAGCGAATCGGTCAGCATGGGACACCCGGACAAACTGGCCGACCAGATCTCTGATGGCATCCTCGACGCCTACCTGGCGCAGGATCCAAACAGCCGCGTTGCCTGTGAGACCCTTGTCACCACGGGCCTGGCCGTGATCGCCGGTGAGATCAGCTCCCGGGGCACGATCGACTACCAGCAGGTCGTCCGCGACGTGATCCGTGAAATCGGCTACACCGACGACGAGATGGGCATCGCTGCCGACACCTGCTCGGTACTGGTTGCTGTCGGCAAGCAGAGTGGTGACATCGCCATGGGAGTCAACGAGGACGAGTCCAAGGGCAAGGACATCGGTGCCGGTGATCAAGGCCTGATGTTTGGCTATGCCTGCACCGATACCCCGGAACTGATGCCGTTGCCGATCGCCCTGTCGCACCGGATCCTGAACCGACTCGCCGATGCCCGGCTCAAGGGTGATGTCGACTGGCTGCGGCCTGACTCAAAGAGCCAGGTCACGGTCGAATACGACGGTGACAAGCCGGTGCGGATCGACACGATCGTTGTTTCGACCCAGCACGCCCCGCATGTCAGCAACGAGGAGATTCAGCAGTACATTATCGAAAAGATCATCAAGCCGGAACTTCCCACCGACCTCGACATCAGCAGCATCACCTACCACATCAATCCCACCGGCCGGTTTGTGGTGGGTGGTCCCCATGGTGACGCCGGCCTGACGGGTCGCAAGATCATTGTCGACACCTATGGCGGCTGGGGCCGTCACGGCGGCGGTGCCTTCTCGGGCAAGGACCCGACCAAGGTCGACCGCAGTGCCGCCTACATGGCCCGCTATGTCGCCAAGAACATCGTGGCGGCAGGCCTAGCCGACCGCTGCGAGGTGCAACTGGCCTACGCTATCGGTGTCACTGAGCCGGTCAGCGTGCATGTCGACACCGCCGGAAGCGGGAAGGTTGAGGATGACCGTCTCTGCGAACTGATCCGGGAAACCTTCCCCCTGACACCGCGGGGGATCATCGAACACCTCGACCTGAGACGTCCCATCTTCCGCCGAACGGCGGCGGGCGGCCACTTCGGCCGGGATGAATTCCCCTGGGAAAAGACCGACAAGGCTGCGGCGCTTGCCGATGCGGCCGGAGCGACGGCCGCGGCGGGCTGACGACAGGGGCGGGCATGACGGCCACCGGTTCACCACACCACTCCGCGGGAAACGATGGCAGCGGCTGTTTCGCAATCCGTAGTGGCCGAGGGACTCGCCGGTCGCCGGCATGCCACGGCTGAGATCGGCCACCTGGCCACGACGCTGGCTCGCTGGCTTGCCGTGAGCACACTGCTGCTGGCGGCCGTCATCGTTGTCAGCCGGCGGCTGGCTGGTGGTCTGAGCGGCCCCCCGTCGCCCATTGCCCTCATCGCCGTGACGGTGGCCGGAGCGGGCCTCGTCCATCTGGTCGATCGGGCGGGCCGGGGATCGCTGCCGGCTGGCTGCGGGCTTGTCGGCTGGTTGGCCCGCGGCTGCCTGCTGGCGACGCTTGCTGCAGTCGGCCTGTTCTGGTCGAATGCGGCGATGGCAGCCGTCACGGCCGTGGTCATACTGAGTACCGGCATCGGCCTGGCGGCCCCCGTCGGCTGGCGGCCACGGCTGCCCGGCTGGAGAGTCAGCCTGCCGCCACTACCGCGTTGGCCCGCCGCACCCCGCCGCGCCCCCCCCGTAACGCCGGCTGGTATTCCGGCTTCATCGCCTGAGGCCCCGAGACCACACGCGCTTGCCGGCCACCTCGTGCAATGGCAGGAGCGGTATTTGCTGGCCGACGGCCGGGAGCGTCTCCGGGGCCGCCTGGTGGTGACGCTGGCCGCTGAAAGCCGTCTCGGTACCGGCCACATCGGCTTCTGCCCGCCATTCCCGGCCATTCCTGACGCGACGGTCACAACCGACTACGATGCGCTAGAAGTGGCGGTTGATGCGGCTGAGGTGCTTCCCTGGGGAATCCGGATAGAGTGCCGGGTGGAGGATCCGGCGGACGAGCCGGTGGCCATCCCAATCGATATTGACGTCAGCCTGCCAGCCAGCCCACCCCTTTCCGACCTGCCACCACAGACAGACTGACCGATGGCACGCTGGCCCGAACATGCCTGGACGACGCTTTTCACCTACGGCCTGATTTTCATCGGCTTCCCCCTGCTCTGCTTCCTGCTCTGGCTTTGGGTCCGCGGCGGTTGAATCCACGGGCGAGCCTTTCCCTGATGGAACAACCGCATGCCAGCTTCACCAAATTCCACGATTCACGCCTTGGCTGCCGAGGCCGGTCAGCCGCAGTTGCTTGCCTTTTGGGAGCGGCTGGGTGCTGCGAGCCGCAGCCGGCTGGAGGCCCAGCTGCGTGGCTTTGACTGGCATCAGATTGCCGCCTGCCAACAGCTTGCAGCCAGCCGCAGGTCCGCTGCCGGCCCAGCCCCGACACTCGACCTGAGTGGAGCCCAGACGCCTCCCTGCCATCCGTTGAACAGTGGCGAGCAGCGGGTGCTTGAGGCTGGCAACGAGGCACTGGCTACTGGCAGCGTCGGCGGGATTCTCGTGGCCGGAGGCCAGGGAACCAGGCTTGGCTTCAACGGCCCCAAAGGAACCTTTCCCGTCGGTCCGGTCTCGCAGGCGACCCTGTTCGAGCTGCTGCTTGGCACGCTCCGGGCGGTGAAGCGGCGGTATGGCCATCAGGTGCCGCTGGCAATCATGACCAGCGCCGCCACCGACGCGGCCACCCGCGAGTTTCTTGACCAGCACAATTTCTGCGGACTCGACCCTGAACAGGTGCTGCTGTTCCAGCAGGGAACCCTCCCCGCAGTGGACGCTGCAACCGGGCAGCTGCTGCTCGACGCCCCTGACCATGTTGCCGTCGCCCCCGACGGGCATGGCGGCATGCTCGGCGCGTTGGCCGCCAGTGGCGGCCTCGATTGGTTCACCAGCCTGGGCATCGAGACCGTTGTCAGCTTTCAGGTCGACAACCCATTGGCCCGGCCCTTCGACCCTGAATTTCTCGGTCGGCATCGGTTGACGGCGGCCAGTTTCTCAACTCAGGTGGTCCGGAAGACCGACCCGGCCGAACGGGTCGGCGTGCTGGCGGAGCAGGACGGCATCACCCGGGTGGTCGAATACAGCGACCTGCCGAACGACCTCGCTGCCGAGCGGCTCGCCAACGGGCAGCTGCGGTTTCACGCTGGCAGCATCGCCATCCACGCCTTCGACCGCGGGTTCCTTGAGCGGGCGGCCGCCGCTGCCGACAGCCTGCCGCTGCATCTGGCCCACAAGCAGGTGCCCTGCCTCGATCCCGGCGGTCGGCTGGTCGAGCCGGAGTCGCCCAACGCCTTCAAGTTTGAGCGGTTCATCTTCGACCTGATGCCACTGGCCGAAAAGGTGACGGTGGTCGAGGTCTCGGCGGCCGAGGGGTTTGCACCCCTAAAAAACCCAAGGGGCGCTGCCAGCGATTCCCCCGAAACGGTCCATCGGGCTTTGGTCGACTATGCCCGGCGACACCTGGCCGCTGCCGGCATCGAGGTGGCCGACGGCATCGACGTGGAACTCGACACCGCCACCATCCTCGATGACGACGATCTCCGCCAGCTGGCCACCACCGCCAGCCTGCCGGGCAATCGAATCGACCAGCCCCAGGTCGTCCGGGCTGCTAAATACTGAAACGGTGGGCCGGGATCACCGAGACGAACGGCCGATGACGGGGCGTGGGGAACCCCGGCTTTTCCGCACACCGCTGGCGGCTTCCCCGTGTTGGCGACGGTACGGTAGCGGTTCCACTCCGCGGGCAGGTCAGAGCGGAGCGTTTTTTCAGAATCTGCTACAACCCGCGGATCGATCAGGCATTTCTGACGTCTGCGGAACCCTCCCATGCTGCATGCAATCGTGATGGCCGGCGGCTCCGGCACCAGGTTCTGGCCTTCCAGCCGCGCTGCGCTCCCAAAACAACTCTTGCCGCTGGCCGGCAGCAGTACGCTGCTCCAAGACACCGTCAGCCGGTTGGCGGGGCTCGTTCCCCCGGAGCGAACCCTGGTGGTGACCAATGCCCGGCTAACCGAAACAGTCCACCTGCAGCTGCCGGAATTGCCTTCGGAGGCGGTGGTGGGCGAGCCCTGCAAGCGCGACACCGCGCCCTGTATCGGCCTGGCGGCCCTGCTGGTGCTTGCGCACGACCCCGAGGCAACGATGGCGGTGATGCCGAGTGATCATGTGATCGAACCAGCAGCTGGCTTCCGGGCCGCGCTCGAGCAGGCAGCAGCGCTGGTCGAGGCCGCTCCCGGGCGGCTGGTCACCTTCGGGATCCGACCGACGTCGCCCTCGGCCAGCTACGGCTACATCCTGCAAGGCGAACCGCTGCCGATCAGGGACGGTCAGGCACCCGCCCACCGGGTCGCCGAGTTCCGGGAAAAGCCGCCCACTGAGGTGGCCCGTGAGTATGTCGCCGCCGGCAATTATCTCTGGAATGCCGGCATCTTCGTCTGGCGGGCCGCCACAATCATTGAGGCGCTGGCAGCGCATCAGCCCGAGTGCCTCGCCCACCTCCGAACGATTGCCGCTGCCTGGGAAACCCCGGACCGCGACCGGGTCTTTGCCGCGGAGTTTGCCGCCATCAAGGGCGTCTCGATCGATTACGCCGTGCTCGAACATGCCGACGACGTGGCCGTGATTGAGGCACCATTCGGCTGGGACGATCTGGGAGGCTGGTCGGCCGTGGCCCGGCAGCGGGGCGGCGATGCCGCGGGCAACACCGTCGTCGGCCGCCACCTCGGCCTCGAGTCGAGCGGCCTGATCGTCCACACCAGTGAAACCCATCTCGTCGTCACGCTCGGGCTTGAGGATATGCTGGTGGTACACACTGAAGACGCAACGCTGGTGGCCCATCGCAGCCACGAGGAACAGGTCCGCAAGGTAGTCACCGAACTGGAAAGCCGCGGATGGCACGATTATCTCTAAGACCCCGGCAGGTGCGATCCCGTGCCGGACGTTGGCTGCTGTTTTTCCTTGCGGTGGGCCTGAACGCTACCCACGTTGCGGCTGCCGAGATCACTGCCGACCCGGCAGGACCAGCCGATGTCACCTGGGTCGACAGCCTGTTCAACGGTGTGCGGGCGGCGGCCGAAGGCCTCGAGTGGTCGGATCAGCGGGTTGTCGGCGACTGGCGGGTGCAGCGGCGGGTTGGTGATGAGGCAGATGAGAGCCGCATTCTCGATCCTGACAATCGGGTAATCGAAGCGGGCAACCTGAAGGCATGCATTTCCCGATTCAACCAACTCGAAAAAGCGGGCCAGATTCCGGTGGTCACCGGTGAAGCAGTCTTCGTGCTGCACGGCCTCGGGGAAAACCGGCAGGCCATGCAGCCACTCGTGGAGCATCTGCGAACCGGCCTCGACGCGACCGTGATGACCTTTGGCTATGCGAGCCCCCGCGCCGGCCTGGCCGTCCATGCCGGCGCGCTTGCCGAGGTGCTGGCTGGCCTGCCGCAGGTGACCGGCGTCAGCTTTGTCGGCCACAGCATGGGCAACCTGGTCGTGCGGCGATGGCTGGGCATGGCTGACCCCGGCATCACCAAGAGGATTCGCCGGATGGTGATGCTCGGGCCGCCGAACCAGGGGTCGGATCTCGCCCGGCTGGCAGCCGGGAACAGCCTGCTGACCGCCCTGGCCGCGGGGGCCGGCCGGGAACTCGTCCTGCACTGGGAGACGATCGCCCGCCAACTGCAAACGCCGGAGTTTGAATATGGCATCATCGCCGGCGGCAAGGGAGACGATCGCGGCTACACGGTGCTGCTTGAGGGCGACGACGATGCGGTGGTGCGGGTTGCCGAGACCCGACTCGAGGGAGCTGACGATTTCCTGGTACTGCCGGTGCGGCATTCGCGGATGATGCGGCATCCTGATGTCCAGGCCGCCACTCTCCATTTCCTCCGCGAGGGTCGCTTCGCTGGTCAGGCGGAGGCCGGAGGTGACCCGCTTCAATGACGGATGAACTGCCGCCGGGCCGGCTGGCGGGTATCGACTATGGCCGCCGGCGGATCGGGGTCGCGATCTGTGACGCTGAGCGATTGATCGCCAGCCCGTTGGACGTTCGCGAGACCGCGGGGGACCGGGTTGCAGACGGTCGGTTCTTCTGTGATCTTGTCGGCCGCGAGGGGATCACCGGCTTTGTGGTCGGCCTGCCGATTCATGCCGACGGCCGTGGCAGCGAGATGTCTTCCGAGGTCGAGCAGTTTGCTGACTGGCTGGCTGCGACCACCGACCGGCCGGTTGCCTTTCAGGATGAGCGGTACACCTCCCGCGAAGCAGCCGGACTCCTGCGACCAGCCCGCCTGACCCGCGGCCGCAAGAAAGCCCGCCACGACGCCGTGGCGGCGCAGGTGATTCTGAGCAACTGGCTTGAACGGCAGGCTGCCGGTCAGCCACCAGCCGGCCCGGTCTCGCGGGAGCCGCTCGATGGCTGAGCAGCCTCACACGCCGCCCCGCCACAGCCGGCTGATTGTCGGCTGCGGCTACCTCGGCCTCCGGGTGGCCAGCCGATGGCTGGCCGCGGGGGACACGGTCTTTGCTACCACCCGCAGCCTGCGCCGAGCCGAACAATTGACGGCGGCCGGGCTCCATTCCCTGCTCGGCGATGTCACCGCGGCAGCCGACACGGAAGCCAGCTTGCCGGAGCTGCCCGCTGTCGACACGGTCCTCTGGGCAGTCGGCTTCGACCGCTCTGCCGCCGCCAGTTATGAGGACGTGCACGTCACCGGGCTCGGTCGTCTGCTCGACCAACTGCCGGGACACCCCCGGATTATCTTCACCAGCTCAACCGGCGTCTGGGGCGATGACAGTGGCGGCCTGGTCAATGAGACGACCCCCCCCACACCATCCCGAGAGGCCGGCCAGGTCCTGGTGGCGGCCGAAGAACTGCTGCTTAACCATCGGCTCGGGCCGGGCATCGCCCTGCGGCTCGCCGGCCTCTACGGGCCCGACCGGCTGCCCCGGCTGACCGACCTCCAGGCCGGTCGACCACTCCCGGCCAACCCCGACAGCTGGCTCAACCTGATCCATATCGATGATGCGGCCGAGGTCGTCTGCGGCGTCGCCGCGCTGCCTGCACCGCGGCAGCTTTATGTGGTCTCAGACGGAAGTCCGCTGCGACGGCGGGACTGGTACGAGGGCCTTGCCCGCATCGCCGGCAGCCCCGATCCCCAGTGGGACCGAGCAGCCCTCCAGTCGCGCGGCGGTGACAAGCAGGTCGACCCGCGGCTGATCTGGGCCGATCTGGAACATGGCCCCCAGCACCCCGATGCCTTGGCAGCGGTCCGCGATCTGCTCTGATGCCGGGGCAGCTACTGGGCCGGCTCCAGCCGTCGGGGGACGGTCACCTTCTCGGACCGAGCCAGTCCCGGAAGAGCCCCGCCAAGTGCCGAGAGATAGTCGGTGGTCACCCGCATCGCTTCGTCGAAATAGAAGTCCCGGGTAACGACCGGCCGCCGGGGGCCGGCATTTTCCTCCTGCTTCTCCTGCTCTTCCTTTTCGGCCGCCTTGCCCTCGTTCCACTGTTTGGCGAACTCGGACTCAACCAGTGAGAGCGTCTTTTCATCCTTCCGCTTTTCGTAGCGGGCGATGTCCTCGGCAAGTTCCTGGAACTCCTTGTCACCCGCCACTCGCTGGGCTGATCGTTCACGAAGCATTTTCAGCATCGCCTCGGTCACCTCGCCGGTCGGCGTGTAGTCGGCCCGTTCGACCTTGTCGAACGGGATCGCGTTGTCCAGATCGGACTCACCGACCGGCAGATGGTTGGTGATGCTCGGCAGTTCAACGTCACTTTTCACTCCCTCCAATTGCGTGCTGAGGCCGCTGGGCCGATAGAACTGCTGCATGGTGATCTTGATGGCCCCCAGGGAGGGCGCGTTGGGAAGCCGCTGGAAAAGCTGACGGCCAAGGTCGAGCAGGCTCTGCACGGTGCCCTTGCCGTGGGTGGCGGCATCGCCGATGACCAACCCGCGGTGATAGTCCTGGATGGCCCCGGCCACAATCTCGCTGGCGCTGGCACTGAACTTGTTGACCAGCACCACCAGCGGGCCATCCCAGGCAACTCCCGGCTCGAGATCGTCGTACTGCTGCACCCGCTGGTCGGCATCCTTGATCTGGACAACCGGTCCGGTGTCGATGAACAGGCCAGTCAGTGAAATCGACTCAGGCAGCGAGCCCCCACCGTTGTTCCGCAGGTCCAGCACCACGCAGTCGACCTGCTGCTGGCGGAAGCCATCGAGCAGTTTGCGGCAGTCACGGGTGCTGCTCTTGTAGTCAGCCTGCCCCTGCCGGGCGGCCGCCATGTCCATGTAGAAGCTCGGCAGGTTGATCACCCCGATCCGCCAAGGGGTGCCGTCGGGCTTATCGCCATCTTCGATCACCTCACCCCGGGCGGCGCTATCCTGCAGTTCGATTTTCGCCCGGACAATGTCATAGACCGTTGGCACAGTCTGTCCGACCGGAATGACTTTGAGCCGCACCACGGTCCCTCGCTCACCGCGAATCAGTTTGACAACCTCGTTGAGGTTCACGTCGACAACGTCGACAATCTCCCCTTCACGGCCCTGGCCAACCCCGACAATCCGGTCCTTCTTCTTCAGCCGACCATCCTTGTCGGCGGCTCCGCCGGGGACGAGTTCTGCCACAGTCGTGTAGCCATCCTCTGCCTTCAGCGAAGCCCCGATGCCGTCGAGTTGCAGCCGCATGCCGATTTCAAAATTCTCGAGCGTGCCCGGCGACATGAAACTGGTGTGCGGGTCGAGCGAACTGGTCAGTGACGAGAGGTAGGTCTCCAGCAGTTCGTCGGCGGTCATCTGGTGCATCCGCTTGGCGAAACTGCGATACCGCCTGAGCAGCTTCTCACGGGCCTCCTCGGGGGAGGTCTTCTCCATCTTCTGCACCAGCAGGTCGTACTTGATCCGCTTCCGCCACTTGTCACGGGCCTCGGCGGGTGTCGCTGCCCAGATTGCCGCTTCCCGGTCGATCACGATCGATTCGTCGCGGGTGTAGTCGTGTCGCGTGGTCAGCACCTCCTCGATCCAGGGCAGTCGCTCGTCAACCCGCTTGAGGAAGCGGTCGTAGACCTCGTAGGCAAAGCTGACGTCACCCCGCTGGACGAGATCGTCAAGAATGGCCCTCTTGCGGGCGAAATCGTCGATGTCGGCCTGGATGAAGTAGAGCTTCATCGGATCGAGTGCTTCGAGGAACGTATCGAACCAGCGGCCGGCGACCGCGTCATCGATCGGCTGCCTCAGGAAGTGCTCCCGTTCAAGATAGCTCTTCACCGCCAGGGTGATCTGGCGGTCGTTCGGCCCGGGCACCGGACCGTCGGGCCGGGTCGGGGCGGCAACTGCCGGTGGCAGCAGGGTCAGGCAGAAGGCCAGACCGGCAACGAGGCAGACTGCCCGCCGCCGGCTGCCGGCTGGATGTCGGGCGGCGGTTCCCAATGGTCGAACGTGATCCACGCAGCAGACTCCTCTCTCGGGTGTCGCACCCCAACGGGGACGAGAATAGCGGCGTCAATGCGGAACGGACTGTCCACCCGACCGCCGCGTCTGATTGCATTGTGACGACTTCCGCCGTCCGTGACGAGATGTTTTTCCTCACGTTCGCCAGCCGCCACCGGCCAGCGAACGTCATCCGGCCGTCAATTTTGCGACCGAGGACACCGCGTGGCCGTTCCAGGCGGCCTCAAGGCCACGGTCGATGACCGCCCGAACCACCTCTTCGGCCGGCCCCAGCCGGGGAACCTGCAGCCACTCAATCCGCGGGTGTTCCGAGCGAGCCCGCGCCAGCCGAGCCGACACCTGGTTTTCAACGTGACCGGGGAACAACAGATGGGGCTGCACCACCACCCGACCGATTGCTGGCCGACCGGAACCAGGCTGGCTCAGGGCCTCAATCGCCTCATCAAGCGTCGGCCGGGCTGCCGCCACGAAGCCAATTCGAACAGGCTGACGGGCGATCCGAGGCACCGGCGCGAAGCACCGCCTCACCAATCCCCAGAGCTGCGTCGCAGCCGTCGGGTCACTCGATCCCCGGCCAACCACCAGCAGAGCCTCGCCGGTTGGCAGCGGCGGCAGGTCCGCCACCGTTTCAAGGTAGCGGCTGCGAACCAGCCGCACGATCTCCGGATGCAGCCCGAGGGCCGCAGCCTGTCGAACGGCGAGCCCCCGCCGGGAGACGGCCTCGGCCAGCGCGGCGGGAACATCCCGTTTGGCATGCCCGGCGGCAAACAGGAGGAGCGGTAGTGCCAGAATCTCCCGGCAGCCCCGGTCGGCCAGTCTGCCGACCGCCACGTCGATCGAGGGCTCGATCACCTCGAGATATCCCAGTTCAACCGGCAGCCCGGGAACCAGCCGGGCCACCTGCTCCGCCACAGCCGCAGTCTCGGCAGCTCCGGTCGGATTGGCCGTCCCGTGACCGACGACGACGATACCGACATCCGGCGGAAACTCCGGTGGCTGGGCCGCCATGGCGTCCCCCCCCTTTGTCGAGCGGGATATTTCGGGAGTGGTGTCCATCACTGTATAGTATGCGACACTTTGTTCGTGGCGTGAGGAACGGATTAATGTCGAGCGTATCGATGCCGGCGCCGCCGGTGAATCACCCCACCGAGACAGGATCGACAACGGTTCGGCTGGAGGCTGCCCTGATCCTGCGGATCGGCCGCCGGAACGGGCCCAGCTTCGTCCTCGATCCGCACCGGGAAAATACCCTCGGCCGTTCCACGGACGCAGGCATCGTCGTTCCCGATCGGCTGGCAAGCCGTGGACATGCCGTCATCGAGCGGGATTCCCATGATGGCCGCTGGCAGGTTCGTGATCTGGGCAGCAGGAACGGTACCTGGGTCGATGGCCGGCGGGTGGACGAAGCGACGCTGGAACCGGGGATGACCGTTCGGATCGGGACAACCGAATTGGTCTTCCGGACCTTCTCTCGGCGTTCAACCGACAGCTGGATCGATCGTTCCGAGCGGATCGTGCGGTGTGGCCCGGTGGGTGAGGTTGAGGGGCATGCCTTCCAACGCGCCGGGACAAGCAACAGCGATGACAATCGCCGTACCATGCTGCTGTACCAGATGAGCATCCAACTGCTGGCATCCCGCTCGATCAACGATGTGATCGCGGCAGCCGTCGAACTGGCGGTCGAACAGACCGGTGCCGACGCGGTTGGCTGGTTCGATGTCCGCCGGGCCGCCAGCCTCGAGCCGCTGCTGGTTGTGCCCGCCGGCGGCGACCTGGCAGCCCGGGTGAACGATTCGGCCTGCCAGCAGCTCTCCCAGGACGGCCAGGCGGTCTGGATCGCCAAAACCGCTGCTGCCCCCCAATCGGATGCCACCTATGATCTGGCCTGCGTTCCGGTGCTCGATGAGGATCGGCCCTGGGCAGCCATCTGTGCGACGGCCAGCCGCGGCAGCATGCGGGACAGTGACTTCGATTTTCTCGTGGCGTTGGCCAGCCTCACGTCGGCGGCCTGCGCAGGGCACCGCACCGAGCCGACCGTAGCCGAGCCGACCATCGGCCTGTCCTTGGCGACGGTCGAGACGATCGATGCAACCCCGGAACAATTCCGCTCCATGGCGGAGTCGGCCGGCACGCTGCCGGAACCGCTGCGGGCATCGGAACTGCTGGGGGATTCGCTCCGGCTGGACGACTGGCAGCAACTTCTCGTCCGCGAAGCCCTGCGGCGGGCGGAAGGGCGGGTACCCGATGCCGCCGAGGCACTCGGCATCAGCCGGGCCACGCTCTACCGCAAACTCGAGCAGTATGGACTCAGCCGCGGGGAATTCAGCCGGGACGCCACCGATGAGGATGGGACCGACAACAGCCTCACACCGAATGACCCGTGAGTGACCCACCCGGTTCCGCGGTTGTCCGCTGCAGGAGGGCGGCAACCACCAGCAACACGGCAGCAGCCGCTGCGTAGGGCAGCGCGTGGGAGCCATGGAGCGAAAAGAGCGTCAGCCCCGCCAGCGGGCCCAGGATCCTCGCCAGTGAGGCAAACGACTGGTTCACGCCCAGCACCTCACCTTGGCGATCGGCATCGGCCCGCCGCGAGATGATGGCCGTCACCGATGGGTTGACGAAGGCGAACCCGCAGACCGCCACCGAAGCCGCCGCATAGAACGCCGGTGGCCAGAGGCCAGCTGCCGCCAGCCCTGGTTCGCGGCCGGACAACGCCCAGGCAATTCCCCCGACCGCTGCCAGCCCCAGCATCATGAGCATCACACCGGCTGCCAGCAGCCGCCGTTCCGGCAGGCGTTTGGCCAGCGGCCGATAGCCTCCGCCGGCAAGCATGAGCACGAATCCAATCGAGGCGAAAACGAGAAAGTTGGCGTCATCCCCCATCCCGAAGGTGGCCTTGGTCAGCAGGGCGAGTGTCGATTCGAAACCGGCCATCGCAAAAATCGTCAGGAAATAGATCAGCACCAGCCCGCCGATCATCGGCATCCTGAGCACCGCCAGGCTGCGGGCCACACTCGGAAACTCCTTTGATGCACCGGAGCCCGGTCGCCGCGTCTCCCGAAAGACGAAAATTGCGATCAAAAGAGCGACGCCCGACAGCAGCGAGGCAATCGCCCCCACGCCCCAGCGGGCCTCATCGAACACGGCCAGGCCGAAGTAGGCGATCAGCGGCCCGAGCGTGAAACCACCGCCGAAGGCGATGCCGATGAGGGCCATTCCGCGGGCCCGATTCTCCGGCGTTGTGCAGTCGGCGATCACGGCCGCCGCCGTTCCGACGCTGGCCCCGGCAATCCCCGCCCCCACCCGCGCCAGCAGCATCAGCGACAGCGCCAGCACCGCCGCTGAACGGGTCGGCAGCGGATCGACCGGCACACTGACGGCGTACCCGTACAGGGCGTAAAAAACGACCGACCCGGACAGGCTCAGCAGCAGAATCGGCCGCCGCCCGAACCGGTCGGAGAGACGCCCCCAGATCGGACTGAAGATAAACTGCATCAGCGAGAAGACCGAGAAGAGGATTCCGATCACCGCCCCGCCGGCGCCACCCTCCAGCGGCGGCATGCCGAGCGCATTGAGATAGGGCTCGGCCTGCCGCGGCAAAACCGGCAGCACGATGCCAAAGCCCAGCAGATCGATGAAGACCGTGAGAAAGACGATCAGCAGGGCGAACCGGGAGGCTGACTGCGGCAACTCACGGGCGGAAGGGGGCTCGGCATTCATGGTCTGCTCGCGGGGTGGGCGGCCAGCTGGTGGTGGAGACGGCAGCCGGCGGCTGAGCCGGCTAGACTGCCAGGAGTATGTCAAGCGTAGGCCGACAACCAGCGACACGACCCGACGATGCCCAGAGCGTGTCGGAGCTGACCGCCCGCGTCAAGGAGCGGCTCGAAACCGGGTTTGCCGACGTCTGGGTGACCGGCGAGGTGACCAATCTGACGGCTGCCGGTTCGGGGCATCTCTACCTCGCGCTCAAAGACGAGAAAGCCCTGCTGCGGGCGGTTGTCTGGCGGGGCATCCGGCCGACCCTCGCGATCGAGCCGGCCGATGGCCTGCAGGTGATCTGCCATGGCCGCATTGAGGTCTATCCGCCCCGGGGCAGCTACCAGCTGACGATCGACCGCTGCCATGCCCTCGGCACGGGAACCCTGGAGGCCCGCCTGCGGGAGCTTCACGGCAGGCTTGAGGCCGAAGGGCTCTTCGCGCCCGAGCGGAAACGCCCACTGCCCCGGTTCCCCCGCCGGATCGGCCTGATCACCAGCCCCTCCGGGGCGGCCATCGCCGACTTCCTCGAAACGCTCTCGGGCCGCTGGCCACTGGCCGACGTGTTCCTGCTCCCCTCCCGCGTCCAGGGAGCCGGGGCAGCCCAGGAGCTTGCCGCCTGCCTCACCCTTGCGGGGCGGCTGCAGCCACCACTCGACGTGATCGCCCTGGTTCGCGGGGGCGGCAGCCTCGAGGACCTCTGGGCGTTCAACGAAGAACCAGTTGTTCGGGCCATTGCCGCCTCACCCGTGCCGGTGGTCGCCGGGGTTGGCCACGAGATCGATGTTTCCCTGGCCGATCTTGCAGCCGACTGCCGCGGCCTGACCCCCACCGATGCAGCGGTCCGAATCGCCAGCGACCGGCAGCAGCTACTCGACGGCCTTGCTGGCCTGGGCCTGCGGCTGCGGCTGAGCCTCGAGCGGCAGACCGAGGCCGCCCGCCAGCGGCTCCGCCGACTCGCCACCAGCCGGCCGCTCAGCGATCCGTCTGCACCGATCAACCGGCAGCGGCGGCAACTGGCGAACGAGGCCCGCCGGCTGCGGCAGTTGGGGCTGGCTGCGGTGCGACGTCTGCAGGATCGGCTGGCGGCGGCGGCAGGCCGACTCGACGCCAACAGCCCGCTCGGCCTGCTCGCCCGTGGCTACTCAGTCACCCAGCCGGCCGCGGGCGGCGGGGCGATTCGCTCCTGGCAGGAAGCTCCACCGGGAACCCACATCGTCACCCAGGTGGCAGATGGAACCATTTACAGTCAGGTCGAAGCCAGCCAGCCGGCTGGTCACCCAACGCAGGAGACACCACATGGCAGACATGCCCTCGGCCGGTGATGCGGCCCCCCCATCATTCGAGGCTGGTCTCGACCAGCTCGACTCGCTGGTCCGCAGGATGGAATCGGGGGAACTCGGCCTGGCTGAATCGATCGCGGCCTACGAAGCAGGCGTGGCACTACTCCGTCGTCTCCACGAGGAGCTCGGCAGCATCGAGCAGCGGGTCAAGACGCTGGTACGGCTCGACGATGACGGGAACCCGGTGTTTGAGCCGATCGCCGGTGAGTCGGCTCCAGCCACACCGGCCGACGAGCCTGCCACCTCTGCCGGCTCCACCGGCGGCCGCCGCCGCGGCCGTAAGCCGGCTACGGCTGGCAGCCGGAGCCGGCAACGCCTGCCCGGGATGGACGAGCCCGCTGAGACTCCGTAAAACGCCGCCGGGGCGGAACAGCGGCCCCCGGCGGAGAAACTCCGTGACCGACACCTCAGCGACAGCCCGTGGACCACGGCATGAGTAGCCCAGCCGATCTCCCGAATCCTTCCAGCGGCTCACCGGCAGACACCGGCGCAGTCGTCCAGGCCACCCTGACAGCGGTTCAGGAGTTCATCGGTCCCCGCCTGGAGGCGGCCACCGTCCTCTCCGACGATGCTCCCCCAAGGCTGATTGCCGCCATGCGGCATGCCCTGCTTGCCCCCGGCAAGCGGCTCCGTCCGGCCCTCGCCCTTGAAGCCGCCCGCATCTGTGGTGGCACCTGGGAACAGGCGGCCCCGGCTGCCATCGCCGTCGAGATGATCCATGCCTACTCCCTGGTGCACGATGACCTGCCTGCCATGGACGACGACGATCTGCGGCGGGGCCGGCCGACCTGCCACCGGGCTTTTGATGAGGCGACGGCCATTCTCTGCGGCGACGCGCTGCAGCCACTGGCCTTTGCGACGCTGGCGGCAGGACTGCCGGCGGCAGCGGCAGGCGAGGCCTGTCGGGTGCTGGCGGCGGCGGCAGGAGCCGAGGCATTGGTGGGGGGACAGTCTGACGATCTGGCGGCCGAGCGAGGCTGGGTGACCGACCTCGCCGACCAGACCGCAGCAGAGCAGGTGAATTGGATGGAGCGGATTCACCGCCGAAAAACCGGCTGCCTGTTCCTGGCGGCCCTCGACCTAGGCTGCCTGGCGGCCGGTGGCGAACAGACTCATCGGGCTGCTCTGGCCGCCTACGGGCGGGCGTTCGGCCTGGCATTTCAGATTGCGGACGACCTGCTCGATGCCGAGGGAACCGAGGCCGACCTGGGCAAGCGGGTGGGCAAGGATGCCGATCGGGGCAAGCTGACCTTCCCGACGGTGATCGGCGTCGCTGCCAGCCGGGAGCGGGCCGACGAACTGACTGCTGAAGCGGTGGCGGCGGTTGCCCCGTTCGGCGAGCCGGCCGCCAGCCTCATCGCCCTGGCCCGCTGGATTGTCGGCCGCCGGAACTGATGCTCCCGCCGGCCGCGACCTCTGCAGTAATTGCTCGCGGGACTATAACGGTATCGGGTACCATCTGTGGGCCGGATAGCCAGTTGCACCCCCGCCGCGGGATCATGGACAAGGAGGCTCAACGCCATGTCTTCACTACTCCCGACAATCTCATCCCCACGCGACCTGCAGAGCCTGTCGCTGGAGCAGCTTGAGGCACTGGCCGCCGAAATGAGGCAGGCGCTCTGCAAGGTGGCGACTACCCGAACCGCCCATTTCGCCTCCAATCTTGGGGTCGTCGAACTCTGCCTGGCCCTCCACCGCGTCTTCGACTTCAGCCGCGATCGGCTGATCTGGGACACCGGCCATCAGATCTATCCCCACAAGCTGATCACCGGACGCTATGCGGAGTTCGACTCCATCCGTACCCGGGGCGGCCTGATGGGCTTTCCCAATCCCGCCGAGAGCCCCTACGACCTGTTCATGACCGGCCATGCCGGCTGCAGTGTGTCCGCGGCCCTCGGCCTGGCCAGTGGCGACAGCCTCCGGGGCGAGGATGACCGCCGCAGCGTGGCCGTGATCGGGGACGGCGCCTTGCCATCGGGCATTGTGTTCGAGGCCCTCAACAACGCCGGGTTTCTCAAGAAGCGGATGATCGTCATCCTCAACGACAACCGGATGTCAATCTGTCCGCGGGTCGGGGCGTTGGCCGAGTATCTCGATGTCGTCCGCACCAATCCTTGGTACCGGGGGCTGCGGGACAAGGCGGGCGATCTGATCAAAGGCGTGCCGATGGTTGGGGAGTCGATGGAACGGATGTTCGTCAATGTCAAAGACTCACTCAAGGCGACCCTGCATGGGGGCATGCTCTTTGAGGCACTCGGGGTTCGCTACTTCGGCCCGGTCGAGGGGCACAACCTGCCAAACCTGATCCGCTACCTCGAATTGGTCCGCGACGAAGAAGGGCCGATCCTCCTGCATGTGCTGACCGAAAAAGGGCATGGCTTCAAACCGGCCGAGGCCGATCCGGTCTTCTTCCACACGCCCGCTCCATTCGAGTGTGATGACGACGACTGCATCATCGCTGTCCGGAAATCGTCAGTGCGGGGCTACACCGATGCGGCCAGCACCGCCATCAGCAACTGCCTGCGGCGGGATGAGCGGGTGACGGTAATGACGGCGGCGATGTGCCAGGGCAACAAATTGGAAAAGGTCCGGGAGGAATTTCCAGAGCGATTCTTCGACGTCGGCATCTGCGAATCGCATGCGGTTGCCTTTGCCGCCGGCCAGGCCAAGGCGGGCTGCCGGCCGATCGTCGACATCTACAGCACCTTCCTGCAGCGATCGTATGACCAGATCTTTCAGGAGGTCTGCCTGCAGAACCTGCCGGTGATCTTCATGCTCGACCGGGCCGGTCTGACAGGTCCCGATGGCCCCACGCATCACGGACTGTTCGATCTCGGCTACCTGAGGCTGTTTCCCAACATGACCGTCCTTTCCCCTGCCGACGAGTCCGACCTGACGGCCATGCTCGACTGGGCAATGGAGCAGTCGGGCCCGGTCGCCATCCGCTACCCGAAGGCCGTGCTGGAAACAGCGGTCCAGGAGCGGCTTGGTACCGACCGTCGGCCGATCGAGCGGGGCCACTGCGAGCCCCTCTGCGCCGGCAGAGACGGCCTTATTGTCGGCTGCGGCAGCCTCGTCAGCAGCTGCCTGCAGGCGGCCGATCTGTTGCGGGAGGAGGGCCTTGAGGTCGGTGTGATCAATGCCCGCTTCATCAAGCCGTTCGATCAGCGGGAACTCCTTGAGCGGATCGAGGCGTCCCCTTGGACCGTCTCGGTCGAGGAGCATGCGGTGCATGGCGGCTTCGGCTCGGCCCTGCTCGAGGCAGTCAATGACGCCGGCCTTTCGTGTGGCCCGATCACCCGACTCGGCATTCCTGACCGGTTCATCGAACATGGTGACCGGGGGGAACTGCTCGCCGACCTGGGGCTCGATGCCGCCGGGATTGCGACCACCTGTCGCCGGCTGGCCGGACGCGAGGCGGCTACTGCCTACTCGATTCCGCTTCGCGACTAACCCCACGGCCTCGCGCAGGCGGTTCCATTCGGCCTTTCTCCCGGCTTTCCTTGAGGGCACGTCCGATCTGATGCGAGCACCTCGCGAGCCTGCCGGCAATCTGGAGTCGGGCAAACCGCTGAAGCCGCCGCTGGCAATCGCCATCGTCGGCCCCGAGGAGGTGGCGGGTATCGGGCAGCTGGCCTGCGGGATTGAACGGCTCCTGGCCGACCGGGGGCACACGGTCTCGGTTCGCCTTGCCGTCCGGTCTGCCTGGGAGCCGGCCGCCCCGGACGTCGCCCCGGGAAACATCGCCCAGCAGGCTGATCTGGTGATCGTGCTGGGGGGGGATGGTTCGATCCTCCGCACTGCCCGCTGGATGGGCTACCGGCAGACCCCCGTGCTCGGCGTGAACCTCGGTCGCCTCGGATTTTTGGCCGACTTCTCCCCTGCGGAAATCGAGGCTGCGATCACGGCAGTGATGGCCGGCCGCTTCCAGCTGGTTGAACACATGATGTTCGAGACGCAGGTCATTCGCGGTGACCTTGTGGTGGCGGCCGATCTGGGGCTCAACGAGACCTCGCTGCTGGCGGGGCCACCGTTTTCCATGGTCGAAATCGAGCTTTTTGTCGACAGCGAATTGGCGACGGTCTATCGGGGCGATGGCCTGATCATCAGCACGCCGGTCGGCTCCACGGCCTACAACCTGTCGGCCGGGGGACCAATCGTCAGGAAATCGCTCGAGGCATTCATCTTCACACCGCTGAACCCCCACACCCTCACCAATCGGACCGTGATCGATGCCGCCTCGCGGGACTACTGCCTGATCGTGCCTGCTCCCAACGAGGGATCGGCCTGCGTCGTCGATGGCCGGCTCCTGACCCTGCTCGAACCGGGGGATCGGGTCCGTGTGGCCATGGCCCGACCGAGATTTCACTTGATCGAAACCAGTCAGCACGGGTACTACTCCACGCTTCGTGACAAGCTGGCCTGGGGTGGTGGACTCAACCGGCCGGCAGCCCCACCCCTTCCGGAATCTCCTTCATGATGTCCCGGTCCTGTCCGGTCCTCGCTCTGCTCGGCGGCATCGCATTCCTACTGGGGTGCGGCAGCCGGCCGGCGGCAGCCGTGGAGCCGCCGGTGGCAGGCGACGATGGCCTGGTCCTGCGATATCACTTTGCTCCGGGCGAGGCGGTCTCGACGCAGGTGGCCCACCGCGCGGTGACAGAAACCACGATCAACGGCACCACCCAATCGGTCGAGACTGCCACTGACTCCGTGAAAACCTGGCGGGTGACCGGGGTCGATCCCCGCGGACAAACAACCATCGAACATCTTGTCGATAACGTCACGATGACCTCGCGCACAAGTGGTCAGGAGCAGACCCGTTGGGAGAGTGACAGCGCCACTCCCCCACCACCCGGGTACGAGGGGGTGCGGCTGAGCCTGGGACGACCACTCTCCCGGCTGACTATCGATCGCTGCGGCCGGGTATTGGACCGTCGGAATCTATTCCCAAACCCACCGTCAAACACCGGCGACCTGATGGTTGTTCCCCTCCCCGATGAGCCAGTCAGCGTTGGCAGCAGCTGGCACATTCCAGAGGAGATCGTCATCGATGTTCCTGGCGGCCCACGCAAATCGATCCGCACGAGGCTCCGGTACGAAGTGGCGGCCATTCGTGACCAACGCGTCCTGATTGATGTCGACACCACCGTGCTGACTCCAATCGATGACCCCCGCCTCGAGGCGCGGCTGCTGGAGCGAATCTGGGACGGCCGGATCGAATTCGATGCTGCCGAGGGCCGCGTGATCAGTCGTTCTGCCAGCGTCGACCGCCGCGTCATCGGCTTCCACGGTCCCCAGTCGAGCGTGCACTACAAGGCCAGCCGGGACGAAACGCTCATCGCCCACTGAACGACGGTTGTCACCGCACCTGCGGCGGCAGACTATTTCAACAGCCTGCTAACCGGCCCGTAGGACGTCTTCGACACGCCGGATGGCCTGCTCGACATCCCAGGTGGCATCGGCCAGCACGACGTCGGCACGGGCCTTCATCCATTGACGAACCGTCTTCTCGGCCGCGATGACCGTCGAATGGCTCCGCCGGCCGAAATACCGGCCGATTTCTGTCAGGGCCGCCCCGGTGTGCTTGCGGGCCAGAAACATCGCCAGCATCCGTGGATGATTGACGGCCCTCGACCGCCGAGCGTTCTGCAGGTCGGCAGCCCCGAGCCCAAAGGCTGCACAGACCGCCTTTTCGACATCTGCCAACCGCAGGCTGCGGCTGCTGGAACGCACCAGATCGGCAAGTGACTCACGGGCCAGATCGAGGGTGACCGGCACCCCGAGCATATGGCTTGCGGCCTCGAGTCGATTGACGCCTCCAATCAACTCACGGGCGTGGCGGGTGAGGTGGTCAGCGAGATAGCCGATCACCTCGTCAGGCAGATCGAGACCGCGGCGGGTGGCCAACCCGGCAACGATCCCCCGGCGAACATCGTGGTCAGGGGGAAGGATGCTGGCCGTGATGCCACCCCGGAGCCTGCCAGTCAGTTCACTGCCAAGGCCTGCGAGCCCCTCAACGTCACGGTCACTTGCAAAGATGATCTGCTTGCCGGCCCGATGGAGGCTGTCGACCGTGCTCTGCAGTTCCAGCAGCGTGGCCCGCTTGCCGACAAAAAACTGCAGGTCGTCGATCGCGAGCAGATCGACCGAACGGCAACTCCGCCGAAAGCCGGGCAGCCCAGTGCCACGGAGAGCCTGACAAAAATTGGTCGTGAACTGCTCGGCCGAAAGCACGAGCGTGGTGAGCTCGGAACGTTGTTCCCGGGCTTGGCTGCAGATCGCAGCGAGCAGATGGCTTTTGCCGACGCCGGTCGGGCCGTGGAGCAGGACGGGAGAGATCTCGCCCAGCCGGCTGGTGGCCAGTTCGGCTGCGGCGTGGGCCATCCGGTTGCTGGCGCCGACGACAAAGTCTTCCATGGGGGGGGCCACCCGGACCGGCAGGGCCGCCTTCCGCCCCCCCCGCAGCCGTCGGCTGGTGCTGGGCGGCGGCGTTCCGGCCGGCCGCTGATTGGCTTTGGCTTTCTGGGCCCGGGGCCGACGGGTTCGGGAATCGGTCACCCGCTCTTCGGCAGCAGCAGGCAGTGCAGCAGCGGGCAGCGGCTGCCAGACGATCTCGATCTCACCACCACAAACCGACTCGGCAACCTCCCGCACTTCGCGGCTGAAGTTTTTTCGCAGCCAATCGCCGGTGAAGCCCGGATCATGGAAAAGCCTGACGGTCCACCCGGTTGCTGCTGCCTGTGGCCCCTCCACCTCGATCACCAGACTGTCACCGAACCAGACCGCGAACCGTTCATCTCCGAGACGCTGTTTGAGTGCGGCTGCGATCGCCACACCGGCCGCTCCCGTTGCGGGCTGGGACTCAGGCAGACCGGCCGCAATCAGCGTTCCGCTCCCGACTGCCTTGGCGGTTACCTCCGCAAGGCTCTGCGGGCCGCGACGGAGCTTTCGGGAACGACGGGGCGGCGATTGCCGTTGGGCCAAAGTCGGCCCATCATCACGCCCACGTTCACGAGATTTCGCCACGTCCTGCGACACTCCATGTCCCGGGATAGGGCCCGGCGCCACTCCGTTGTTGAGACCATCGCTCCACCATCATGGACCGATGCAGGCACCGGCAGGACAAACGCAACGAAGCTCGTGAGAGCTGATCGCATGGCCTGTCGCCACCGCCCGGCGGCCGAGTATAGAAGTGCTAGCACTGCTGTCAAACAACACCTCGTCGGGCAACCGAGAGACGCTGTTTTATCGTCTGCCCAGTTCGGATGATGCGTTGACCGGCTACTTGCAGCCGGTGGAAGTTCTGTGCGTTGAACATCTTCCGCTGGACCGACCCCTTGCCACCGATGGCTGGTGGTTCACCCACGCTGCTGGATGCCGCGGTAGCAGTCGGCGAGGGGACGGCCCGTTTCGTGGCCGGCCTCACAGCATGAGGGCCCAGGGTCGCTTTTTTCGCCGCCCGATCGCTCCTGGCGGCCACGGCCGCAAGCCTCCCCCTCGGGCTCCTGCCGAGTTCGCCTATACTCACGGCCTGGAGGTCCGGCGTGGGCTTCCGCACACAGGTGTTGCTTCCTGGTGGTGCCGCCCGGCACCCGCCTGGGAACGACGCCAGGGTTTTGGGCGTGGACCCCGAAGATGATGAACCGCTTCAAATCGAATGCCGCCCTCAGGCTTGGCCTCGGCGTGTTGCTGATGCTGCTCTGGGCCGCAACGGCTGGTTGGCACCGCCCGGTTGCTGCTGAGAATCAGGAGCGGCTCACGCCAGCCGACATTGCGGTCGCTGAGCCTTTGCAGGTGCCGCTCTCAGCCGCCAAGCCGGCACCAGAGCAGCCCGCATCGACGGCAGCCAAAGGCCAGCCGCCTGCCCCCCAGGCAGATCCTGCTGCTGCCAAGAGCGAGGCTGAGCGGCCCGACCAGGCAGCTTCGTCAAACAATCCGGCTCCTCCGGCAGCCGGGCCGTCCAGCCCGCCGCAACCGTCTCAGGTCGCCATCACCCCAGCTGACACCAAGCCAAAAAGCGGTTGGCTCGGACTGACCGTCGACGACTCGCTGGTCACCGGCCGGCTGGTGATTGTCGAGGTGGCCAATCCGAGCCCGGCCTCCAGTGTCGGGATTCGGCCGCAGGACGTGTTGCTCGCGATCGATGGTGAACCGATGCAAACAGCCGACCAACTCGCAGCCGTACTCGCCGCAATCCCCTCCGACAAGCAAGTCCGAGCCCTGATCGGACGAACCGACGGGGTCAAGGAGGTGACGATGACTGCCCAGGTGCGACCAGCCATCACGCAATCGCCGACCACCGTCGCCGTGGCACCGCCGCCAGCACCACCGCCTGCCGCCGTGACGGCGCCGGCCGCTTCCCGGTTCAGCACTCCTGCTGCCACTGCCGCACCGGCACTTCCGGCAGCGCCCAAAGTGGCAGCCGCGGCGGTGGCCCCGGCCAGCCCGCCGCCCGGTGGCACCAGCCAGCCGGCGGTCGCCGACGCGACCAGATCGCGGTTCGGAAAGATGGGCGGCCAACCGCCAGCCACGCTCCCCAGCCCACAGGCGGCCCCCCTCCGATCGCCCCCCACCGGTTCACCTGTGACGGCCGGCTCTCCCGCAGCGGTGTTCCAAGGGCGAACGGCCCTCGGCGTACGAACCGTCGCCATCGACGCCGCCACCCAGGCACGGTACCGCCTGTCGGAGCCGCGGGGCGCCTACGTCCTGGGTGTGGTCGACAGCCTGCCGGCGTCCCAGGCGGGACTGCCACCCGGAAGTGTGATCGTCGCCTTCGACAATCGTCCTGTTCGCTCCCCCGCGGAACTGAATCAACTGGTGACTGAAAGCACCCCGGGCCGACTGGTGGCGCTTGAATATGTGCTGCCCGGCGGGGAGGCAAAACGGGCCGACATCGAACTCAAGGCCCTTGAGCCGGCCCTTGAGCGGGCACTGATCGGTGTTCCGGCCGCCGCCCCGACGGTCGCACCGGCAGCTTCTCGGACGGCTCAGCGGCCGGTGTCCCCTGGCCCACGCGGGCCGCTTTCAGCTGAGGCTCGGGCGGCGGCCTCAACCGGCAGTTCCGCTGAACGGCTGCTGCGGCAGGAACTCAGCCTACTGCGGGAAGAGGTCCTGCGGCTTCGAAGTCGCCTCGACGCCATTGAACGCGTCGGTCCCGGCAGTCGCGGCCGCGGTGACACGCTCCGCTGACGCCACAAGGCATTCACAAGCGGCAGTTCACGGCTGCGTGAGTGATGGCCGGCGGTCAGTGGGCCCGTGTCGAGTTCCCTCCTGGCAGTCAACGTCCAGACCGAGCCGTTCAAATTCTTCTTCCAGGGTCACTCCGGAACAGGCTGGCAGGGCGGCCGCCCAGCCGGCAGTCCGAGAGGGCTGCGGCCTGACGACGCGATCACCGGGCCGTCGTCCCCCCGTGACCGCCCACTGCTCGGCATCTTCACTGAGATGATTCAGCAGCCGCTCAACCCCCAACCGATGCCATTCAAGCTGTTCACGATCGAGTTTGGGTGGAATCTGAACCGCCCGACTGACCACCGCCCGGCCACGACTTCCCGGCTTGGGAACGGCGAACCGATCCCAGGTGCCAAACCGCCAGGGGCGGTCATACCCCAGGCCCATCGCCACGACCGGAATCCCAAGGCTGCTGGCGAGAAAAACACAGCCGGCGGCGAGCCGGCGGCGAGGCCCGCGGGGGCCATCGGGCGTCATGGTGAGGTTGCCGGTCTCAGCCCGGTCCGAAAGCTCCCGGACGGCCGCCGACCCACCATGAAAGCTGCTCCCCCGAACCACGCCAAAGCCCATCATCCCCGCCACCCGAGCCAGGATATCGGCATCGAAATGCCGCGAAAGCAGCATGGAGATATTGCAGTGTCCCCGGAGATAGAGCGGGAGCAGGATGTTTTCGTGCCAAAAGATGTAGATCTTGGCGCCCTGATAGGCCGGATGCACCGGATCCATCGTCGGGTCACCATAGTCCGCCCGAACCCGCAGCGTTGCCATCCAATGCCGCACGACGGCCGTCGTAGCCAGCGAAACAGAACCGATCGCCAGGGGTGATTGCAGTCTCATGGCAGCAGCCGTCCGGCTGACAGGTCTCCGCTGCGGGAAATGGAACAGGGCTTCAACCGGAACAATTCGGCGGGCCGCATCAGTTGGGGGGAGCGGCGAGGGGCCAGACGCCAGAAAACACCTCAGTGGCAGGACCGGTCATGAAAACAGAGCCCCGCCCGTCCCAGGCCAGCTCCAAATTGCCACCGGGGAGTTCGGCCGTGATGGCCGCCGCAGTTCTGCCGCTGAGAATCCCGGCAACGCAGACCGCCGAAGCACCAGTGCCGCAGGCCTGGGTTACCCCGGTCCCGCGTTCCCAGGTTCGCACCCGGACCCGGTCGGCCGCCAGCCGTTCAACAAAGTGAACATTGACCCGCTTCGGGAACCGCTCGTGCCGCTCAACAAGTGGACCAATCGCTTCGAGTGGAACCGCAGCCACGGTGCTGCAGTAAAAAATTACATGTGGATTGCCCATCGAGACGCACGTCATCCGCGGGTCGAGGCCGGCCGCTTCCCACCAGTCGGCCCGGGGGCCGAGGACTGTTGCCGGCGCGTCCACCAGTTGAGGCAGGCCAGCCTCTGCCCGCACCGGGACCGCCTCAGGCTGGAGCAGTGGCGGGCCCATGTCGACCCGCACCCGGCTTGATCGTGGCCCCGTCGGCGTCACCCCGAGGGTCAGCACGCCCCGCCCGGTCTCAATGGTGACCTCGCCGGCCGGCGTGTAGCCGCGGGAGACAACGAGATGGCCGACACAGCGAACACCGTTGCCGCACATCTCCGACTCACTGCCGTCGGCATTGAACATCCGCATGCGGGCTGCGGCAGTGGCTGATGGCTCGACCAGAATCAGGCCGTCACCACCGACTCCACGATGCCGATCGGCCACCAGCGGAGCCAGAGCCACCGGGTCGAAGGCCGTCCGTTCGGCAAACCGGTCGATGTAGACATAGTCGTTGCCGAGTCCGTGCATTTTGACGAATGCCATCCCCTCGCCTGCTCCTCCCGCTGTCACGCCTTTGATCTCCTTGACCGGGTTCATCCGGGGTTTTTTGTGGGTTGTTTCCGGAGCCTCAGGGTCGTCCACGAAGATCATCGAAGAACCCCTTCGCTCAGAGGCTGTAGCCCGCGGCTGCCGCCGCCGCCGATCGTCGAAGCAACCATTCGTCACCGGCGGGTATCGTACGCCCAGTGGTCATTTCCCTCCACCGACTCACTCCTGTCGGGACTTGGCGGCCGGGTCGCACCAGCTTCATGCGGTCAGAGCCCCCGAGGGAGTCGCTCCGGAGAATCTTCCGGCCGACTGGCGAGTCGGCGGCCCCGGCCGTTTTCCCGCCGCTGCGACTGGAGTTGCTGCAACGCTGCGGCCAGCGTGGGGAAAGCCTCGGTTGAAAGCTCGGGCTCGCCCAGCGTGCCATCGACATGGAGCAAGAGGAACTGGCCGCTGGCCCCCCCCAGCATCCGCTTCATTGCCGGCAGTTGCGTCTCGGCGTCTCCCATGATCGAGCGAAAGGTCATCTGCAGTTTGCCGTCGAAGTCGACCTCGCCGTTGCCGACGAGGCTGATCGCGTCCCCGGCCAGCTCAATCTCATCAAGGTAAGCGTGGGGCCCTTCGATCCGGAACTGGACCAGACTGGAACCGAAAGCGTTGCGGTCGGGTGGCTTGACCCGCAACACCTTCAGCATCGCCACCACCAACGGTAGTTCATAGATATCGGCATCGCGGAGCCGCAGCTGCCCATCGCCCCGCAGTGAGTGGGTGCCGGTGCGGGTACCACTGACCTCGATTGAGCCGAAAACCCGCCCGCGATACCGATGCGGTGTCCCGCGGCAGTCGCAGGCCAGCCGCTCAAGGTTGGCCTCGGAGACAGTTGCAGCCACCGTAAAGCCTCCCAGCCCGGAAGCGGAGGCCATGCCGTCAACTTCGAGTGTACCCCCAGCCATGGCCGCCGACAGCCGGCGGGGTGGGCCACCGTCACTCGCCGCGAGTGCGCCGAACCGTACCCCGGTCTGATCCATCGTCAGCGGCCCCCGCACCTGCGTCAGCTGCACCCCCTGCCAGATCGCGCTATCGAGGTCGAGTTCCCCGGAGGCATGCCAGGTCTGGCCATCGGTCTGGCCCGAAATCTTCAGGCCTCCATGAACATGGTCGAGGGCGACGCCAACATCGAGCCCTCCTTGTTCCATGTCGAGATGACAGTTCCAGGACGCGGCACACCGACGCTGCGTCGGCTGCGGCTCAGCATCCCCGGGCTGGCTGGTGGTGGAATAGATGTCGAGGCTGCCTTCCAGGGCAAGGAGCCCCCGGGGTTCCACTGCTGCGACCGCCCGCTGCAGCCCGACCGGCAGCGCCCGGACAAGCTCGTGATCAGCCCGGAAGCGATTGGCCGAAAGCCTGGCCAACGAGACATGCCAGCTGCCGTCGGGCAGAAACCGGCAGCGGCCGTCGGCGGCCACCGTGGTCCGGGCATGGACGCCCCGCCAGCCATCGAGTTCAAGCAGGCCGTCGTTCCAGGTCAGGTGCCCCTGCAACTGCTCAAGCCGGTAGGGAAACCAGACCGGCTCGATCGAGACGGTGCCGCCATGCGGGGTGGCTTCGAGCAGTACCTGCGTCTGCTGGGTGCCGATGACGTGCCGCACCGTGGCCGAGAAATCGGCCTGCCCCCGAGGCCCAAGATCGTCCCAGAAGCGAGCGACACCCGGCGGCAGGGCGTCCCGAAGCTCTTGGTCAAGCACCACCCGGCTGCCGGCCAAGTCGAGCGTCAGAAGCTCGTTGCCATCGTCCCCGTTGGCAAGTCGCCCCGAACAGCGGACCTCGCCGGTGTCATTCCTGGCAGTCAGTCCGGTCAGGGTCCACTCGCCTTCGTGCATCTGCACGTTTCCCTGCACCTTTGTCAGCGGGTACGGGAACCGCAGATAACGGAGGCTGCAGTCGGTCAGCCTGATGTCGAGTGAGTTGGCATGCCCCTTGGGAAAGGCGGGATCGCGGTCATGGCGGAAGCTGAAGTCAAAGGTGCCGGCTGCCCGTAGCCTGCGGAGGACATCCGCCCCCTTGTCGGGCATGGCGGCCAGCAGGCGGTCATCGATTGGCATGTCGGTGCCCCGGACATCCACGTGGCCGATTGAGCCCCCCTCGACGAGACGCAGGCTGCCTGTCACCTGCACGGCGTTTCCCCCCGCCTGGCCGGTCAGATGCAGCGTCACCAGCCGGTCGCTCAGAATGACGGTGCCGACCGTGCGGTCGAGTCGATAAGGAAACCGGTAATGAGTGAGCGAGACGTTGCGGCATCGGAGCGAAACATTGGGCGTGAACTGACCGGCCGCGCGACGAAGTTCCGCCCGCAGATCGACCTCGCCCTGCGGCAACAGCTTTCGCCAGTGCCCCGCCCACTCAGCCGGTAGGAATGGCTGCCACTGTCGCCCGACAACCAGCCGTTCAGCCTCGAGCAGGCAGTCAAAATCGGCCTGATCAGTCCAGCCCTGGGTCTGGGCGGAGCCGCGGAAGAGGGTCGCCCCCGAACGGGCCGAGGCGGCCGTGACGCTGATCCCGGTACGATCGGCGGTGAACGAGGCGGTCATATCGGTGAGCGGAAACGGCAGTCGCGGGTGTTCAAACCGCCCTTCGGCAAGGCCACCGCTGACCTGAAAGGATGCGGCTGCCAGATCCTTCAGGTCGCCAGCGGTGGTAGCCGTGAGGTCCAGCCGCACACTCAAGCCCGCAGCCGCCTGCCGGTACCAGTCGGCTGCCACCAGGCCAGCCGGCAACAGCGCTGCCAGCCGCGGCTGAAACTCAAGCCCCTCGACAGCCGCCTCCACCCGGAATTGTCGCGTTGTTAGCGAGACCGCGCCGGTCAACCTCAGCCGCTCGACGGTCTGGCCATCGAGGCTGAGCTGAACCCGCGACCAGGCAACTCCGGCTGGATCGGTGGTTGTGGGTTCAAGGTCGAGTCGCCCCTGCCGAAGCGTTTCACGGAAGCCGGCGGCGACATCCTCGAAGAGCACAGTGGCTCCTTCCACACTGATCGGAAGAGCCGTGGCTGCCGCTGGTCTGCCGAACAGCCGCTGCAGGTTCCAGTCGCCCTGCTCCAGCCGAATCACCTGCAGCACCGGCCGCACCACCCGCACCGCAGTGATTTCGGGTGGCCCCAGCGCAAGGTCGGCCAGCGTGACATCACAGGCCAGGTGGGCTTCGTCGATTCGTAAGAGCTGCTGCCAGGGCTCAGGCAGCGTCGGGTCGGTTAGCGACAGGCCCCGCAGCACGATGCCGCGGCCCTCTTCCAGGGTCGCTCCCTGAACCTCCACCCGCAGGCCAGGAAACCGGGCCGCCACAACACGCTCAACATGGCCTCGGATCTCCTCGTTGATCCGGCTGGTGCCGATGGCGGCGGCCGCGACCACGCCTGCCACCGTGACCGGGACGGCCCAGCGGACAAGCGACCAAAGAAAATCGGTGAGGCTGTTCACAGGCAGACGTTTCCCTCGGCGGCTGGCAGGCCGGGAGGGTGGACGGTTGGGACGTGGCAATGGGCCGGGACGATAGAAAACGCCGCCAGGGGCGGTCAAGATGCCAATCAGAACCTGAATCGGCCTCTGTTTCGCAGACTGTGCGTTCTTGCTATAGTCCGCGTTCCGCCAGGCTGAAGGAATTCAGCCACAGCCCTGGGGGGCTCCGCTGGTCGCAATCGACGCGGTTTGACTGCACCGTCCACTTCAGCCACCTCAACTTTTCGCACGAAAGTGAATCTCACATGCCCGCCACCCAGCCATCCGCCACAACTGGCAACAAGGCAATCTTCTGGGGTTGCTTCATCGCCCTGATCACGACGTCGTTTGCTTTTTTCACCCGGATGTATCTCTGTGACGTTCGATTCGGAACCGATTTTGGTCTCGACAAGGTTGACATCGGAGCCCTCAAAGGCGCCGGAGTCTGGCCCTTTGCCATTTCGATCATTCTGTTCAGCCTGGTGATCGACAAGATTGGCTATCGCATCGCGATGCTTTTTTCGTTCGCCTGCTACGTGGTCTATCTGGTCTTTGCCTGTCTGGCCTATGCGGCAATCCAAGGAGTCGAGGGGGCCGACGTGGCTACCGCCCAGCAGAAAGGGTACAGCCTGCTCTATTGGGGAAGTATCGTGCTGGCACTCGGTAACGGCACGGTGGAGGCCTTCATCAATCCGGTGGTGGCCAACATGTTCAGCCGTGAAAAGACCAAGTGGCTCAACATCTTGCACGCCGCCTGGCCCGGTGGGCTCGTCATCGCCGGCATCATGACGATTGCCCTGGCAGACACTGCGGCGAATGGCGACTGGAGAATTGTGTTGGGGATCATTGCCCTGCCGGCGGTGATCTATCTGGCGATGCTTGCCAATGCGAAGTTCCCGGTCAGTGAGACCGAGCAGGCGGGCGTCAGTTACCGCGACATGCTCGCTGAATTTGGTGGCTTCGGTGCCCTGGTCGGCTTCGGGTTGATCTTCATGCAACTCGGAGAGGTCTTCGGCTGGTCGATTGGGATCACTGGTGTGCTGACGCTGCTGGTCACCATCGGATTCGCCGCATACACCAGAAGCGTCGGCCGCGGCATTCTGGCCTTCCTGATCATCATCATGATGCCACTGGCAACAACCGAAATCGGCACCGATGGCTGGATTAGCGGCCTGATGGAAGAGCCAATGAAGGAGGCCGGCTTCAATGCCGGCTGGGTGCTCATTTACACCTCCGCGATCATGATGATTCTGCGTTTCTTTGCTGGGCCGATCGTCCACAAGCTCTCTCCGATCGGGCTGCTCATTCTGAGTTCTGTGCTGGCGATTGCCGGACTTCTCGCGCTTTCGCAGACGGGAAGCTCCGGGCTGGTGGTCATTTTTGCCGCAGCCACCCTCTACGGCATCGGCAAGACCTTCTTCTGGCCGACCATGCTCGGCATTACAGCCGAGCAGTGCCCCAAGGGAGGGGCGGTCACCCTGAATGCAATTTCTGGTATCGGCATGATCGCCGTGGGGGTGCTGGGATTCCCCTACATCGGCTTTCTGCAGGAACGGACGGCCAGCACCGAGTTGGCGGCCTCCGCGCAGGACATTGCAGCCGAGGTGCTCGTCGAGAAGACCTACCTGGGACTTCCCTACAAGGCGATCGATCTTGAAAAGACAGCTGACCTGAAGAGTGGAGAGGCGGCAACTGCCTTGGCTGCAGCCAACAAGGCCGGCCAGTTCGATGCCCTGGCCAAAATGGCCGCCTTCCCGGCGTTCATGCTCGTCTGCTATGTCATTCTGTCGCTCTACTTTCGGAGTCGCGGCGGATATTCAGCCGTGCATCTTGGTGCGGAAGAAGACCTGACCCACCCGTCGCACCATGAACCTCGTGGGCTTGACCACGAGGTTTATGCCGACGAGACGATCGCGGACGGCGCCCAGGGCCCAACCCGCTGATGCACCCGGTTGGCATGTTTGGCTGACGCTGGCGGGTGCTATTCACAGCCGCTTTCCGGATCCACCGACCCGCTCCCGGCCGTTGACAGGGGCTGCAGGACAATGCCGTTGGCCTGCCGCCGGGCGCGAATGGCTCCAGGCAGACTGATGGCGGGCTGATGCTTGGCGGTGGCGGAGTTCCCGTCGATGATCATCCGGGTGAGTCGCCCAAGGTGCCGCCGAGACAACTCCCGCCGGGGCCAGCCTTCCCGTCGCCAGAGGCTGATGAACACATCGGCCAACAATTCGCGATCGCCTGCGGCCAACCGTGCGAGGCGGTCCTGCAGCAATAGCGATCCATCCGGTTGTCGCTCGACTGCCTCATCCACCAGCCGCTCAACAGCCACCGACCGTTCGGCCCTGAACGCGGCAGCCTGCTCTCCCAGTCGGACCAAAGCCGCAGTCGCCGCCGGATACTGCCGCTGCTCTACCTCGGTGAGCACCCGGTGCCGAAGTAGGTTCCGGGCAAACCGCTGATCCGTATTCGACTCATCCTCCATCCAGGTGGCCCGGCGGGCAGCGAGATACTCACGCACCTGCTGCCGCCGCAGGGCGAGCATCGGCCGGACCAGACTGACTCCCTCAGCGAGCCGCCGGGCCCGTGACATGCCGGCAAGACCGGCAATCCCGGTTCCCCGCAGGATTCGGTGCAGGATCGTCTCGGCCTGATCGTCAAGCGTGTGCCCGACCGCCACATGCCGGGCGCCGTGGGCATGGGCCAGCGCTGTGAAAAAGTCATACCGCAGTTGCCGGGCCGCCGCCTCGCGGCCCTGGCTGGCAGTCTCACCCGACGCCTCCACGGAGAGCCGCCGCCAGTGACAGGTCAGCCCGAGGCAGGCAGCCTGCTCAACCACGAAGCGGCGGTCCCGCTCGGCAGTGTCGCGAAGGTCATACTCGACATGGGCGACAAGCAGCCGCGACTGGGCCCCGTTCGGGGCAATCGCAGCGACCGCCCGTAGCAGGGCGATGCTGTCGGCACCGCCCGAAACGGCCAGGACCACCGGCTGCCGCCAGTCCCAGCTCAACGGGAGGCCGGCAGCGACGGCTGCCTCAAATGCTTTAGCCACCTGTCCAGCTTGGCTCATGCTGTCAGTCACCAGTTCACCGATCGCGATTGCCACCAAACAGGATGCGGCAGACTGCCCGAGCCCACCTCGCTTTTCCAGCCTACCAGCCTGCCGCCGCAGGATGCGGCGATTGGCAACCCCGGAAAACCCTCGGCGTTTTCCGGGGTTGCCCACGTGGAAAAAGACCAGGGCAAGCTTTTCCACGGACAGCTGACCCGGCCTCATACCCCCGAAGTGCCGTTGAGGTGGAGCCCGGCTCTCGATAGCCTCCCGGCGCCCACGGCATCACGGCACCATTCCCGAGGAGCGGCCATGTTCCCCCCCCTGTCACCCTCCCCCACCCGGCGCGCCTGGCTGGCAGCCTTTTGCTGCTGCCTGCTGGTCCCCTCCAGCGGCTGCTCCACGCTCCTGACAGTTGCCTACCTGATTCGTCCCGAGGATGTGCCGGCGGAATACAAAGGGCTTCGCGGCAAGCATGTGGCCATTGTCTGCCGGCCGGTGGTGGAACTGGAGTTTACCGACGCCGGTACCGCCCGGGATCTCGCTGAACGGGTTGGATCAAATATCCGCGACAACGTCCGGGGAACAAAAGTGATCAGTCAGCAGGAGGTTTCCCGCTGGCTCGACGAGAACGCCTGGGTCGACTATCCAACGCTCGGCAAGGCCGTCGACGCCGACCTGGTGGTGGGCATCGACCTCGATCACTTCTCCCTGCACGAGGGTTCCACGCTCTACCGCGGCCGGACCACCGCCCACCTGCGGGTCTTTGACGTCGCCGAGGGCACGGTTGTGTTCGACAAGCAGCTGGAAGACTTCACCTTCCCAGCGGACAGCGCGATCCCCACAGCTGACCAGTCCGAGCAGCAGTTTCGCGGTCTGTTTCTCCGCATCCTCTCCGGCCGGCTCTCCCGCTGCTTTCACGCCTACGAAAGCCGCACGTACTTCGCGGAAGAGAATCTGATTTATTAGTTTCACGGAAAGAGCTCGTTTTACGGAAAGACCGGGCATCGTGCCCGGCTTTCCTGGGGCAGAACGCCACAAAGCCAAGGTTTGTGGCGTTCTGCTGATGCTCATTGGCGGCTTCCTGCCGCCGGGTGGGGCCGGGGCTGTGGCTGGCTTCACGGAAAGCTCGGGCTTCCTGCCCGGCTTTCCTGGGGCACAACGCCACAAAGCCAAGGTTTGTGGCGTTCTGCTGATGCTCATTGGCGACTTCCTGTCGCCGGGTGGCAGTGATGGGTGAGGACGTAGACGCGGCACCAAAGGTCTCGCTATTCCGGTCGCCTCCGCTCCCGGCTTCCTGCAACACCCATTGTTGACGAGGTCGGGGATGCCCGTGCCCGCGAGCGGGCTCCGGAAGCAAGCGAAGCCAGGATGGCGAAGCGCAGCGGACGGGCAGTGA